>CALCDT010000243.1 GCA_937900425.1 uncultured Alphaproteobacteria bacterium
GCGCATCCGGGAGGTCGAAGCGAAACTGACTTGATGAGGCCGGTCGAGTCCGTTCGTCTGCGTGCCGGTATCGGGCCGCAACCGAGTGAGTTTCCGACGAGTCGGACGTTCACGAGCCGGATATGAGGGCTCCCGCCCGCGCAGGTCGCGACGCGTGGCTCCCGTCCGGGCGCCGCCGCCGCTGGCATAGGTCGAGGCCCATGCCGGCGGCGGCGATCGGGCCCCTCTGCCCAGAACCACGGGTATCAGTGGTTGTTGCGCGGCACCGCCTCGGCGACGGCGCGATACTTGACCGCGAGTTCCATGCAGCCGCCTTCGGCGAGCTGGCCGACAGTGCCGCGGTGGATCTCCTGCCACGGGGTCTGGTGGGCGGGATAGCTCGGCTGGAACGCCGCCTTGCGCGCCGCCCAGTCCTCGGCCGGCACCAGCGCGTCGGCGGTGCCTTTCTCCAGATCGATGCGGATGCGGTCGCCGGTCTTCAGCAGACCGAGGCCGCCGCCGACAGCCGCTTCCGGCGCGGCGTTGAGGATCGAGGCCGAGCCGGAGGTGCCGGACTGGCGGCCGTCGCCGATGCAGGGCAGCGCGGTGACGCCGCGTTTGATCAGGGCGGCCGGCGGCTGCATGTTGACCACCTCGGCCGAGCCCGGCCAGCCGACCGGGCCGGCGTTGCGGATGACGAGGATGCTGTCCTCGTCGACGCCGAGATCGGGGTCCTCGATGCGGTGGTGATAGTCCTCCGAGCCCTCGAAGACGACGGCGGTGCCCTCGAGCACCCAGCGTTCGCCCGGGCGGTTCAGGTAGCGCTCGAAGAACTCCGCCGAGATCACGCTGGTCTTCATGATCGCCGTGTCGAAGAGGTTGCCCGAGAGCACGATGAAGCCGGCGCGCTCCTTGAGCGGGGCGGCGTAGGGCCGGATGACGTCGCCGTCGGGCGCTGGGGTCGCGGAGAGATTCTCGGCCACGGTGCGTCCGGTCACGGTCAGCGCGCCGCCGTCGAGCCGGCCGTTCGCCAGCAGTTCCTTCATCACCACCGGCACGCCGCCGGCGCGGTGGAAGGCTTCGGACAGGTAGCGGCCGGCCGGCTGCATGTCGACGATCAGCGGCACGTCGTAGCCGACCCGCTGCCAGTCCATCGGCTCGATCGGCACGCCGGCGTGGCGGGCGATGGCGGTGATGTGGGGCTGGGCGTTGGTGGAGCCGCCGATCGCCGAATTGACCCGGATCGCGTTCTCGATCGCGGCCCGGGTGATGATCTTCGACGGCTTCAGGTCTTCCTCGACCATGGCGACGATGCGCTTGCCGGTGGCGTAGGCCATCTGGCCACGCTCGCGGTAGGGCGCCGGGATCGAGGCGTTGCCGGGCAGCGACATGCCGAGCGCCTCGGCCAGCGAGTTCATGGTCGAGGCCGTGCCCATGGTGTTGCAGTAGCCGACCGAGGGCGCCGAGGCGGCGGCCGCGTCCATGAAGCCCTCGTAGTCGATCTCGCCGGCGGCGAGCTTCAGGCGGCTGTCCCAGATCACGGTGCCGGAGCCGGCGAGGCGGCCGTTCAGCCAGCCGTCGAGCATCGGCCCGGCGGAAAGCACGATGGCCGGGATGTCGACGGTCGCCGCCGCCATCAAGAGCGCCGGCGTGGTCTTGTCGCAGCCGGTGGTCAGCACGACGCCGTCGATCGGATAGCCGTGCAGGATCTCGACGAGGCCGAGATAGGCGAGGTTGCGGTCGAGCGCCGCCGTCGGCCGCCGGCCGGTCTCCTGGATCGGATGGACCGGGAATTCGAAGCAGATGCCGCCAGCCTCGCGGATGCCCTCGCGCACGCGCTTGGCGAGTTCGAGATGGACCCGGTTGCAGGGCGAAAGGTCCGAGCCGGTCTGGGCGATGCCGATCACCGGCTTGCCCGACTGCAGTTCCTCCCGTGTCAGGCCGTAGTTGAGATAGCGCTCCAGATAGAGCGCGGTCATCGCCGGATCGTCCGGATTGTCGAACCAGAGGCGGGAGCGGAGCGGCGGCTTGGTCATGGCGGGACTTTCGGAAGTGCGGCGGTCGGGGTTCGGCAAACCGTGTCGGCGATCGGCGATCGGGCTTCGGCAGTCGGGCGCGGTTCGATCCTATCTAGCCCTTTGCACGCAAGGAGGCCATGGCCGCCTTCGCTTCGGCAAGGTCCCTCTCTCCCGCCGTCGGCGGGCCGGGACGACCTTGCGGTACTTGATGAGACAGGCAGATTGCACCCGCTCGCCCGCCGGCTCTGCGATGTGAGGCGATTGCGGATCATGCGGCCGTTTCCCCAATTCCTTCCCTCTCGATCGTCATCGCCGGGCTCGACCCGGCGACCCATTGGCCATTCCTCGGATGGAAGCACCAAATCATGCGCGCCTACGCCCGCCGCACGGCCAATGGGTCACCGGCTCAAGGCCGGTGAAGACGATGGAGGGACAGAGAGTTTCGACCCTCACATCGACGACGGTCACTGGACGCTGTGCATGCCAGGCACGGCTCGACCTGACTGACATCCGCCCCCTCGTCAGCCCCGGTCGGCGCTCGGCGGCAGTCCGTGCCGCGCCCGGTAGGCGCGCGAGAAGTGGGCGGGGCTTTCGAAGCCGCAAGCGGTGGCGACCTCGGTCACCGACAGGGCGGTCTGGCGCAGCAGGCGGCGGGCGTGGTCGAGGCGCAGGGCGAGCAGGTGGCGGGCGATGGTGGTGCCCATTTCCTCCGCGAACAGCCCTTCCAGCCGGCGCAGCGACACCCCGGCGAGGCGGGCGAGCGCCGGCCGATCGAGCGGTTCGGCGAGATGGGCCTCCATGTGGACGAGGACCCGCAACAGCCGCGGATTGCGCGTGCCCCAGCGCTCGCGCGGGCCCATCCGCTGGGGCTCGCCGCCGGCCGCGAGTTCGCGGCGCAGGAACCAGTCGCCGACCGCGACGCCGAGGGCGGCGCCGTGCTCCTCCGAGATCACCGCGATCATCATGTCGAGCACGGCGACGCCGCCGGCGGAGGTGAGACGGTCGCCGGCGATCTCGAACACCGTGCCGGTGACGTCGAGCGCGGGAAACTCCTCGGTGAAGGCGGCGAGATGCTCCCAGTGGATGGTGACGCGGCGCCCGTCGAGCAGGCCGGCCCGGGCCAGCGGATAGGCGCCGCCGGAGATGCCGCCGAGCCGGACGCCGCGCCGGGCGAGGGCGCGGAGCCAATGATAGGTCGGCGGATGGTCGAATCCCGACGGATTGCCGCCGGCGCAGACCAGCAACAAGTCGAGATCGGCCGCGTCGCCGACCCCGCCGTCGGGCAGGATCGGCACCCCGTTGGACGCGGCGACCGCCGCACCGTCGATGGAAAAGTGCCGCCAGCCGTAGAGAGGCCGGCCGGCGATGGCGTTCGCCGCGCGCAATGGCTCCACGGCCGCGGCGTAGGACATCATCGGAAAGCCGGGCAGGAGGAGGAAGCCGACGGTGCTGTCGGGAACCGGGGTCGGGACGCCGCCCGGCGAGGATTCGGGGTTGCGCCGGGGAGGGGCCGACCCCGGCACGGCGACCGCACCGGGTATGGCGACCGGACCGAGAACGACGACCGCGCCGGGCAGGGGGACCGATGCCCTGCCCCGGCTCCCGGATCTCGTCACGCTCCCCGCCATCGCCGGCCTCTCTCCTTTCCGTCGTCATTCCCGCGAAAGCGGGAATCCAGCCATCGGCGAGGGCGAGCGAGCCTTCTTCAACGAAGGCGCTGCCGCACGTGGAGCCCGACCGGAAGGGAGACGCATCCCTGCCCCACCGCGACGCCGCCCTTGCCGACCGCCGGATTCCCGCTTTCGCGGGAATGACGGTGACGAAAGCGGGAAAGCGTGGCCGAGGGCACCGACCGACACATCGCACCCATGCCATTTCTGCGCCGATCGTCATCCATCATTCGTTCTTAAGCAAGACCCCCGCCCCGTTCCCCGGCAATCTCTCCTCCGCACCTCGTCCGAAGAGCCTCATCGCCCATGCGCTATTCCGCCTTCTCGCTCCTCGCCAACGCCCTCACCGGCCATCGGAACTGGCGGCCGGCCTGGCGCAAGCCGCATCCCAAGCCGTTCTATTCCGTGGTCATCGTCGGCGGCGGCGGCCACGGGCTGGCGGCGGCCTATCATCTGGCGAAGGACTACGGCATCCGCGACATCGCCGTCGTCGAGAAGGGCTGGATCGGGTCCGGCAACGCCGGGCGCAACACCACGATCATCCGCTCCAACTACCTGCTGCCGGGCAACATCCCCTTCTACGAGCTGTCGATGAAGCTCTGGGAGACCCAGGAGCGCGACCTCGACTTCAACACGATGGTCAGCCAGCGCGGCGTGCTCAACCTCTACCATTCCGACGCCCAGCGCGACGCCTACGCCCGGCGCGGCAACGCCATGCGGCTGCACGGCGTCGACGCCGAACTGCTCGACGAGGCGCAGGTTCGGGCCATGGTGCCCTTCCTCGACTACGACAACGCCCGCTTCCCGGTGCGCGGCGGCCTCCTCCAGAAGCGCGGCGGCACCGCCCGCCACGACGCGGTGGTGTGGGGCTACGCCCGGGCGGCGGACGCCATGGGCGTCGACATCATCGAGAACTGCGAGGTGACGGGCGTCATCCGCGAGGGCGGCAACGTCACCGGCGTCGCCACCACCCGCGGCGCCATCTTCGCCGGCAAGACCGCCTTCTCCGTCGCCGGCAACTCCTCGCGGCTCGCCGAGATGGCCGGACTGCGCCTGCCGATCGAGAGCCACGCGCTGCAGGCCTTCGTCTCGGAAGGCGTCAAGCCGCTGATCCCCGGCGTCATCACCTTCGGCGCCGGTCATTTCTACGTCAGCCAATCCGACAAGGGCGGCCTCGTCTTCGGCGGCGACATCGACGGCTACAATTCCTACGCCCAGCGCGGCAACCTGCCGGTGATCCGCGACGTCTGTGAAGGCGGCATGGCGCTGATGCCGATGATCGGCCGCATCCGCCTGCTGCGCCACTGGGGCGGCATCATGGACATGTCGATGGACGGCTCGCCGATCATCGACAAGGCGCCGCTGCCGGGCCTCTATCTCAACGCCGGCTGGTGCTACGGCGGCTTCAAGGCGACGCCCGCCGCCGGCAAGTGCCTCGCCCACCTCCTCGCCACCGACGCCCCCCATCCCGCCGCCCGCGCCTATCGCCTCGACCGCTTCGCCCGCGGCGCGGTGATCGACGAAAAGGGCCAGGGCGCCCAGCCGAACCTGCATTGAGACCGCCATGCTGATCCCCTGCCCCTTCTGCGGGCCGCGCGACGCGGCCGAGTTCGCCTACCGCGGCGACGCCGCCCCGACCCGTCCGGCCGATGACGCCGGCGAGGCGGCCTTCGCGGATTACGTCTACCTGCGCGACAACCCGCGCGGCCGCATCACCGACCTCTGGTATCACCGCGCCGGCTGCAACGGCTGGCTGGCGGTGGAGCGCGACACCGCGACCC
This sequence comes from uncultured Alphaproteobacteria bacterium, assembly GCA_937900425.1. Classification (GTDB taxonomy): domain Bacteria; phylum Pseudomonadota; class Alphaproteobacteria; order Rhizobiales; family Pleomorphomonadaceae; genus CALCDT01. Next base: position 5,449 of record CALCDT010000243.1, read on the forward strand.
ACGAGATCTTCTCCGCCCGGCTCGTCGCCGGCCCCGCCGTGGAGGCGCCGGAATGAGCGGCTACCGTCTTCCCTCCGGCGGCCTCGTCGACCGCGGACGTGCCCTCTCCTTCCGCTTCGACGGCAAGGATTTCCGCGGCTTTTCCGGCGACAGCCTCGCCTCCGCCCTGCTCGCCTCGGGCACGACCCTGTTCGGCCGCTCGTTCAAGTATCACCGCCGCCGCGGCGTGCTCGGCTTCGGGGCGGAGGAGCCGAACGCGCTCGTCACCCTGCGCGAGGGCGCGCGCGCCGAGCCGAACCTCAAGGCGACCACGGTCGAGCTCTACGACGGCCTCGTCGCCGCCAGCCAGAACCGCTGGCCCTCGCTCGAAACCGACGTGATGGCCGTCAACAGCCTGATGTCGAAGCTCTTCGTCGCCGGCTTCTACTACAAGACCTTCAAGTGGCCCTCGGCCTTCTGGGAAAAGCTCTACGAGCCGGCGATCCGCCGGGCCGCCGGCCTCGGCGAGGCGAGCGGCCTGCCCGACCCGGACGCCTACGACACGCTGACGAGCCATTGCGACGTGCTCGTCGTCGGTGCCGGCCCGGCCGGCCTCACCGCCGCGCTCGCCGCCGCCCGCGCCGGCGCCCGGGTGATCGTCACCGTCGCCGACACCCGACCCGGCGGCCAGCTTCTCGCCGAGCGTCACGAGGTCGACGGCAGGCCCGGCGCCGACTGGGCGGAGGGGGCCTGGGCCGAGCTGAAGGCGCTTTCCAACGTCACCCTTCTGACCCGCACTTCGGTTTTCGGGTCCTACGACGACGGCACGTTCGGCGCGGTCGAGAAGGTGTCGGACCACCTGCCGGTGCCGCCGGCCGGCGTCGTGCGCCAGCGGCTGCACGTGATCGTGAGCCGGCGAAGCATCGTCGCGACGGGGGCCGTGGAACGCCCCGTGGTCATGGCCGGCAACGACCTGCCCGGCGTCATGCTGGCGAGCGCGGTGCGCGGCTACGCCGTCCGCCACGGCGTCGCCTGCGGCCGCTCGGTGGCGATCTTCACCGCCACCGACGCCGGCTGGCGCGCCGCCGCCGACCTCGTCGCCTCCGGCGTTTCCGTGCGGGCGGTGATCGATCCGCGCGCCGAGGTCGCCCCGGCGCTCGCCGCCGCGCTGCCGGGCGTTCCGGCCTATGTCGGGGCGCTGGTGCGCGAGGCGCAGGGCTCGAAGGCGCTGTCGCGGATCGTGATCGACAAGGCCGGCGGGGCGAGCGAGGTGCTCGACGTCGACTGCCTCGGCCTTTCGGCCGGCTTCCAGCCCAACGTCCACCTGACCGGTCACCTCGGCGGCCGGCCGCAGTGGCGCGACGACCTCTTCGCCTTCGGCCCCGGCCCGCTGCCGAAAGGCATGGCGGTGGCCGGCAGTGCGGCCGGGACGACGACGCTCGCCGCCTGCCTCGCCGACGGCGCCGCCGCGGGCGCCGCCGCCGCCGAAAGCCTCGGCTTCACCGCGCCGCCGATGTCGGTGCGCCGGGCGGAGGACGAGCCGTCCGCGGTCGGCCGCTTCTGGCACGTTTCCGGCGGCCGCGGGAAGGCCTTCGTCGACTTCCAGCATGACGTCACCGACGGCGACGTGGCGCTGGCCGCCCGCGAGGGCTACGTCTCGGTGGAGCACCTGAAGCGCTACACCACCCTCGGCATGGCGACCGACCAGGGCCGCACCGCCAACCTCAACGGCCTCGCCATCCTCGCCGAACTCACCGGCCGCACCATCGCCGAGACCGGCCTCGTGCTGTCGCGTCCTCCGGTCGAACCGGTGGCGCTCGGCGTCCTCGCCGGCCCGCACCGCGGCCGCCATTTCCGCCCGGTCCGCCAGGCGCCGACCAATCCGGTGGCCAGGGCCCGCGGCGCCCAGATGATCGAGGTCGGGCCGTGGTGGCGGGCGCAGTGGTATCCGCTGCCCGGCGAGAGCGACTGGCTGACGTCCGTCAGCCGCGAGGTCTCGGCCGTGCGCTCGGGCGTCGGCGTCACCGACATGTCGACGCTCGGCAAGATCGAGGTCTTCGGGCCGGACGCGGCGGAATTTCTCTCCCGCGTCTTCGCCAGCCCCGTCAAGCGGCTCAAGGTCGGCCGCTGCACCTATGGCCTGATGCTGCGCGAGGACGGCTTCGCCTTCGACGACGGCACCCTCGCCCGCATCTCGGAGACCCACTACTTCACCACCTGCTCGACCGCCCACGCCGCCAAGGTCTACGAGCATTTCGAGTTCTGCCGGCAAGTGCTGTTCCCCGAACTCGACGTCGCGATCCAGACCGTCTCGGAACAGTGGGCGACGCTGGCGGTGGCGGGGCCGAAGGCGCGCGAGGCGCTCACGCGCATCGTCGATCCGGCCTTCGACCTCTCCAACGAAGGCTTCCCCTTCCTCGCCTTCGCCGAGACCACGGTGCTCTCCGGCATCCGGGCCCGGCTCTACCGCCTCACCTTCTCCGGCGAGCTCGCCTTCGAGCTCGGCGTGCCCTCGCGGCAGGCGGCGGAGGTGATGACCGCGCTTCTCGACCGCTGCGCCGATCTCCGCATCGTCCCCTACGGCACCGAGGCGGTCGGCGTGATGCGGATCGAGAAGGGCCATCCGGCGGCGGCCGAGTTCACCGGCCAGGTCAGCGCCCACACCCTCGGCCTCGGCGTCTTCGCCGAGCGCGCCGATCCCTGCGTCGGCCGGGTGCTGGCGAAGCGTTCGGAACTCGTCGACCCGGCGAAGGGCCGCCTCGTCGGCCTCAAGCCGCTGGAGAAGGACGCCCGGCTGCGCGCCGGCGCCCACCTGCTGCCGAAGGGCGCGCCGGCGGAGGCGGTCAACGACCACGGCTACGTCACCTCGGTCGCCTTCTCGCCGACGCTCGGCCAGTGGATCGGCCTCGGCTTCCTCGCCGACGGCGACAGCCGCAAGGGCCAGATCGTGCGGGTCTACGACCCCGTCCGCGGCGGGGATCTCCTCGCCGAAGTCGTCGCCCCCTGCTTCATCGATCCGCAAGGAACCCGCGCCCGTGCCTGAGCCCGTCTCCCTCACCCGGCCGGATCTCGCCGTCGCCGCCGTCGCGGTGCCGAAAGCCTCCTTCGCCGCGGCGGCCGCCGCCTTCGAGACGGCGAGCGGCGTCGCCCTGCCCTCCGGTCCCGCCTCCGTCACCGCGTCGGGGCGGACGGTGATCGCCTCCGGACCGGCCAAGTTCTTCGTGATCGCCTCCGGCATCTCCGGCTGGGATCTCGAAAAGGACCTCGCGAGCGCCTTCGGCGGCCTCGCCCTCGTCACTGACCAGAGCGACGGCCGCGCCGCCTTCCGCCTCGGCGGAACCGCCGCCCGCGCCGTGCTCGCCCGCGGCGCCTCGATCGACCTGCACCCCTCGGTGCTTGTCTCCGGCACCTCCGCCGTCACCGATTTCGCCGGCATCGGCGCGGTGCTGCTCGCCGAGGACGACGGCTTCCTGCTGCTGGTGCCGCGCAGCTTCTCGGAGAGTTTTGCGGAGTGGATCGCGGCGACGATGCGGTCGGTGACGGCGGAGATGGCGCTGGCGGGGTGAGCGGGGCGGGCAGTGTCGATTTGCGGCCAAAGGCACGGCGTCGACGCGTCATCAGCCTCCCCCACAGCCCTCTACCCGCACACCCGCACCACCACCGGATCCGCCTCCGCCGGCAGCACCTCCCCGAGCGCCCGGCACCGTCCCTCGACGCAGAGGTGCCAGTCGCCGGCGATCGCCGTGGGCGCACGGCGCAACACGATCTCCTCGCGGAAGGGATCCTCCGGCGTCCAGCGGTAGAATCCGTCCACGAGCCGGGCGCCGTCCGGCGGCTCCATGCCGGCGCCCGAGCCCTTGACGCGGGCCTCAGTCAGCACCAGGCGGTCACCGGCGATCCGCCAGTCCTCCTCCCAGGGGATGCGCTCCACCGTGTGGGTCCAGGTCAGGGTGAAGGCGGCGGCGGCGATCTTCACCGTCATCCCGGCCCCGGCGAGGCAGAGCAGGCTCACGCCCGAACCCTTGCCCGACGGGTACGCCAGACCAGCCAGCCGATGACGAGGACGCCGAGGCCGAAGCCGAGCTCGTCGGTGATCGGCAGCGAGGCGATCATCAGCGCCGCGGCGGCGAAGGCGGCGAGGCGCTCGGCCCAGTTGAGGTGCACACCGGCGAAGCCGATGCCCGCGACGCCCCAGAGCGCGATGGCGAACAGCGCCTTGAACACCGTGTAGGCGACCGCCGGCCAGAAGCCGATGGCGGTGGCGAGGGGGCCGCCGTCCTGCAGCATGATCGTCGGCGCGTAGACCGCCATGAAGGGCACGACGAAGCCGGCCGCGGCGACACGCACCGCCTGCACGCCGATCCTCATGCCGCTCGCCTTGGCGATCGGGGCGGCGGCGAAGGCGGCGAGCGCGACGGGCGGCGTCAGGTCGGCCATGATGCCGAAGTAGAACACGAACATGTGGCTGACGATCAGCGGCACGCCGAGTTCGAGCAGCGCCGGACCGGCGATCGACGAGGTGATGATGTAGTTCGGGATCGTCGGCACGCCCATGCCGAGCACGAGGCAGGTGAGCATCGTCAGCACCAGCGACAGGAACAGCGAGTTCTCGCCGATCGCGACGATCACGCGGGCGAAGGTGGTGGCCGAGCCGGTGAGCGCAAGCACGCCGATGATGATGCCGACGAGCGCGCAGGCGACGCCGACGGGCAGCGCGTTCTTCGCGCCCTCGCCGAGGCTGTCGAGGGTGAGCCGCAGCGTCGCCCGGCCGCCGCGCACCATGAGATTGACGAGCACCAGCGCGAACACGAGCAGCAGGACGACGGTGATGCCGCGGATCTCCGTGCCGGCGATGCTGAAGCTGGTGCCGAAGCCAGCGGCGGCGAGAAGGCCGAGCGCCACCCAGAACAGGATGCGCGGCACCGTGCCGAGGGCGAGGCCGACCGGCATGCCGAGCACGATCAGCGCCGTGAGGCCGAGACCGACGGTGCCGGCGAACAGCGGCGTGTAGCCCGAGAACAGCAGCCAGACGAGGGCCGCGAGCGGCAGGATCAGGAACCAGCGCGCCCTGAGCGCGCCGAGGGCGCTCGGGCATTCCGCCTTCGGCATGCCCTTGAGGCCGAGGCGCCCGGCCTCGAGATGCACCATCCAGAACACGGTGACGAAATAGAGGATCGCTGGCACGATCGCCGCCTGGACGATGAGCACGTAATCGACGCCGAGCGTCTCGGCCATGATGAAGGCGACGGCGCCCATCACCGGCGGCATGATCTGGCCGCCCATCGACGAGGTCGCCTCGACGCCGCCGGCGAACGCCGGCCGGAAGCCGAAGCGCTTCATCAGCGGGATGGTGAAGGCGCCGGTGGTGACGACGTTGGCGACGCCGGAGCCGTTGATCGTGCCCATCAGGCCGGAGGCGACCACCGACACCTTGGCCGGGCCGCCGCGGGTGTGGCCGACGGTGCCGAGCGCGACGTCGGTGAAGAGCTGAATCATGCCGGCGCGCTCGAGGAACGAGCCGAACAGGATGAAGAGGAAGATGTAGCTCGACGACACGTAGGTCGGCGTTCCGTAGATGCCCTCGGTGCCGAGGAACAGCACCTCGACGAACTGCTCGAAGTCGTAGCCGCGGTGGTTGAGCGGGCTCGGCAGCATCTGGCCGAACAGGCCATAGGCGAGGAAGATGGCGCAGACGATCGGCAGCGCCGGTCCCATCATCCGCCAGCCGGCGACGAAGACGATCGCCACGGCCGCGACGCCGACGACGAGATCGGCTTCGCTCGGCAGGCCGGCGCGCAGGATGAGGTCGCGGTAGAAGACCCAGTGGTAGAAGCCGATGGCGAAGCCGGCGAGGCCGAGCCCCCACCAAAAGACGCGCCCCGCGGCGCGCGGATCGGAATTGGCGACGAGGCCGAACAGCAGCAGCATCAGGAAGCCGACGTGCACCGAGCGCACGACCTGGCTCGGCAGCGGCGCATAGGCGGCGGTCCAGAGCTGGAAGGCGGAGAAGGCGACGGCGATCGCGAACAGCAGCTTCGCGCCGTTCCCCAGGCCCCAGCCCGGGATGTGCTCGGCGGCTTCGGCGGCGTGCTGCCGTGCCGCGTCGTCACCGGCGTCGGCGCCGGGCACCAGTTCGCCACGATCCCCCTCGATCGGCCCAACGCCGCCCGGACGCACGTCGTTCATCGACCGTCCTCCTCGCAAGAAATGAGTTCTCGTGTGGTGCCGCCGCCCGTCCCCTCGAAACGGTCGCGGTCGGAAGGAGTGTGCGAAGCCGAGTTCCCCCGCGCTTCCGCACCTCGTCGTCGAGGCGGGGAAAGCCCTGGTGCAGACCCGGAATCCTGGAGTGCCGAATATTCACAGGTCGCCGCATCGCGTCCCGTGCATCCCGGAACACGTGCCACCGGCGGTCGATCCCGGAAACGGGCGCCCTGCCGCCGCGACGGGAGTCGCAGCGGCGGCGGAACGCCTCAGAGCAGGCCCTGCTCCTTGAAATAGCGCTCTGCGCCCGGGTGCAGCGGCGCCGGCGAGACCAGCGCCTCGGCGTCGAGCTTGATCGCGTTCGCCGCGGCGTGGGCGGCGGCGAGCGCCGGCAGGCTCTCGAAGATCGACTTGGTCATCTCGTAGACCGCCTCCTCCGGCACGTCCGAATGCGTGACGAGGTAGTTGATCACGGTCGCGGTCGGCACGTCGGCTTCCTGGCCCTGATAGGTGCCGGCGGGAATCGTGCCCGGCGCATAGGGCGATCCAATCGAGGTCACCGCGTCGACCGGAACCTCGACCACGGTGATCGCGACCGCGTTGGCGAGGTCGCGCAGCGAGGCGACGCCGAGGCCGGCGGACTGCAGCGTCGCGTCGATCTGGCGGTTCTTCATGAGCTCGACCGATTCGGCGAAAGGCAGGTATTCGACCTTGCCGAGATCGTCGTAGGTGATGCCGGCGGCGCCGAGGATGGCGCGGGCGTTGAGCTCGGTGCCCGAGGCCGGAGCGCCGACCGAAAGGCGCTTGCCCTTGAGGTCGGCGAGCGTCGTGATGCCGGATTCCTTCGAGGCGACGATCTGGATGTAGTTCGGGTAGATCGCGGCGATGGTGCGCAACTTGTCGAGGGGACGGGCGAAGCCGACCTCGGCGTTGCCCGCATAGGCGTCGCGCAGGCTGTCGCCGAGGGTGAAGGCGATCTCGCCGCGGCCGGCCTGCAGCAGGTTGAGGTTCTCGACCGAAGCCTTGGTGGCCTGAACCGAGGGTCGCACGTCGGTCATCTTCTCGGCGAAGATCTTCTCGAGCGCGACGCCGAGCGGATAGTAGACGCCCGCCTGACCGCCGGTGAGGATGTTGACGAATGTCTCGGCCCGGGCCGGCAGGACAGCGATGAGCGGCAGCATCACGGCGGCGGCGATCCAGCGTGTCGTTCTCATGTATCTCCCTTTCGTCGTATTTTTCTACCGCAGGCCGTTTCCGGCCCGGCGTCGGCTTCGGTCCTCCCGGTTGCGCCGACGGAGACACGGGTCTTGCGCCCGCCTGCGGCCCCCTCGACGCGCCAGGGCGGCGACGCCGGGTAGACCGATCAAGGGCTGAGAGTGGCGGGCGCGGCCGGGAAGGTCAATCCGCTTCGTGCTGCAAAGCGAAAGGCTTGAATTCGCGCCGCCGGCACGCGAAGACAAGCCGGGCGGGACAAGAGGCGAAAGCCCTTCGCAAGAGGCAGACCGATGAGCGACAAGACCACCTTCTCCTGGGACGATCCCTTCCTGATCGACGATCAGCTCTCCGAAGAGGAGCGCATGATCCGCGACGCCGCCCGCGACTACGCGCAGGAGAAGCTGATGCCCCGGGTGATCGAGGCCTACCGGGAGGAGCGCACCGATCCGGCGATCTTCGCCGAGATGGGCGAGATGGGCCTCCTCGGCGTGCCGATCCCCGAGAACTACGGCGGCGTCGGCTCGAGCTACGTCGCCTACGGCCTCGTCGCCCGCGAGGTCGAGCGGGTCGACAGCGGCTACCGTTCGATGATGAGCGTGCAGTCGAGCCTCGTCATGTATCCGATCTACGCCTACGGCTCGGAGGAGCAGCGCCGGAAATACCTGCCGGGCCTCGCCGCCGGCACGACGATCGGCTGCTTCGGCCTCACCGAGCCCGACGCCGGCTCCGACCCCGCCGGGATGAAGACCCGGGCCGTGAAGATCGACGGCGGCTACCGGATCTCCGGCGCCAAGACCTGGATCTCGAACGCGCCGATCGCCGACGTCTTCGTGGTCTGGGCGAAGTCCGACGCCCACGGCGGCAAGATCCGCGGCTTCGTGCTGGAGAAGGGCACGAAGGGCCTCTCGGCGCCGAAGATCGGCGGCAAGCTCTCCCTGCGCGCCTCGATCACCGGCGAGATCGTGATGGAGGACGTCGAGGTCGGCGAGGACGCGCTGCTGCCGAACGCCGAAGGCCTCTCCGGCCCGTTCGGCTGCCTCAACCGCGCCCGCTACGGCATCTCCTGGGGCGTGCTCGGCGCGGCGGAATTCTGCTGGCACGCCGCCCGGCAATACGGCCTCGACCGCAAGCAGTTCGGCAAGCCGCTCGCCGGCACCCAGCTCTTCCAGAAGAAGCTCGCCGACATGCAGACCGAGATCGCCCTCGGCCTGCAGGCCTCGCTCAGGGTCGGCCGGCTGATGGACGAGCACCGCTTCGCCCCGGAGATGATCTCGATCGTCAAGCGCAACAACTGCGGCAAGGCGCTCGACATCGCCCGCGCCGCCCGCGACATGCACGGCGGCAACGGCATCTCCGAGGAGTTCCACGTCATGCGGGTGATGTGCAACCTCGAGACGGTCAACACCTACGAGGGCGCCCACGACGTCCACGCCCTGATCCTCGGCCGCGCCCAGACCGGCATCCAGGCCTTCTTCTGAACTCACCGGAGCGACGATCCCGGTCCGGATCGTCGCTCCGATGGAGAGGTTCCGCTCAGCGCGGCTGGTGGCGGGCGTCGACCATGCGGGCGAGCGCGGGGATCTTCGGGCGGTAGGTGGTGCCGTCAATCACCTCGAGCCGGCCGAGCCGGTTGAGCGTGTGCAGCTTGCGGCCCGGCCAGCGCGGGCCGGGGCGCACCACGTGGCGGATCTCCTGGGAGAAGCCGCCCTCGTCGAGCCGCGTCACCTCGGCGAGGCCGAGGGCCGAGCCGTAGCCGCCGCTGCAGTCCTGCACCGGGCGCCACAGCCGGCCGTCGCGGTGGACCATGTTGCCGGCGGGGCGGGCCGTCGCCTTGTCGATCAGCACCGGGTTGTCGGCGAGCGGCGTCCACGGGCCGAACAGGTCCGGCGCATGGAAGATCGACAGGGTGTCCGACCAGCCGCCGGCCTCGTCCCAGGTCGCCGCGAACATCCACATCCGGCCGTCGTGGCGGACGATGGTGACGTCGGCGGCGACGATGTCGTCGAGCAGCACGGCGCAGCGTTCCCAGCGGTCGGGGAAGGAGACGCAGCGGTAGAGCGCGACGTCGCGGTTGCCGCCGGTCTCCGGGATCATGTAGAGCGCGCCGCCGTGCTCGATCATGAAGGGATAGGACAGGTGCCAAGGGTCTTCGAGCACCGGCTTCATCTCGCCGATCGGCCCCTCGGGACCGAATTCGATCGCCGAGATGAAGCCCTTGCCGACCCGGTGGTCGAGTTCCTCGACGAAGACGAAGGTGCGGCCCTGCCAGGTCGCCGGCACCGGGTCGGCGTAGAAGCGGTGGCCGGGATCGGGCAGCACGGTCCAGGCCGGACCGGAGAGATCGCCGCGCTCCATCACGCCGTCGCCGTCGTTCATCCGCCAGCCGACCCGCCAGTGCGGGGCATGGCAGCACAGTCGCCAGGCCTCGCGGGCGGCGTGGAAGGCGAGCGCGCGGGCACCGAACAGGAGCGGATGGCGCGGCCGGCGCGGCAGCGCGGCGAGGCCGCGCGGCAGGGTCCGCTCCGCGCCGAGGGCGATCGCGCGGACGAGCTTCTCGGCCAGCGTCGCGACCCGGGCGGTGACGGCGTCGAAGCCGCCGCGCAGGCCGCCGGCGGTCTCGGGCGAGGGATCGCCGGCGCCGAGCACCGCCTCGCCGTCGACGATGGCGACCGAGGGCAGCCGGCCGGACAGCACGCTGGCGATCAGCGCGTCCTCGCCGGCCTCGCCGTCATAGAGCACCTTGAGCCGGCGGCAGGCGGCCGGAAGGGGCGCGCCGTCGGCGGCGCCGGTGAGGTCGAGCACGAGGTCGGGGCGGTCGGTGCCGAGCGGGCGGAAGGCGAGATCGGCCGGGTCGACCGGATCGGCGGCGCCGCGCCGGAGCTGGTGCAGCACGAGGCGCTCGAGCTCGATCAGCGTGGTGACCGATCCGGCGGGGGCCGGTTCCAGCGGCAGCGAGGCAAGGCGCAGGTCGACGCCGGCGAGGCGGTCGAGCCGTTCGGCGAGGCGGACCACCCAGCGACGCAGCCGGGTCGACGAGACGACGACGGCGACGATCATTCGGCAGGCACCGCGAGCGCGGCGCGGGCGGGGGCGCCGAGGTCGGCGATCAGGCGGGCGTAGCCGTCGACCATGGCGCCGAGCGAATACTTGGCCTCGAGCCGGCGGCCGGCGGCCGAGAGGCGGGCGGCGAGGTCGGCGTCGCCGAGCACGCGGGCGAGGCCGGCGGCGAGGTCGTCCGGGTCGTCGGCGTCGACGAAGAGCGCGCAAGGTTCGCCGCCGATCGCCAGCACCTCCTGAAGCACCGGCAGCCGATTGGCGACCACCGGCACGCCGGCCTGGGCGGCCTCGACGCCGGCGAGGCCGAAGGTCTCGGCCCTCGTCGGGAAGACGAAGGCGTCGAGGCTCTTCAGGAAGTCGGCGACGCCCTCCGGGCCGAGTTCGCCGACGAAATGGACGCGCTCGCCGAGGCCGAGGTCGGCGACGAGGCCCTCGAGGCGCGGGCGGTCGTCGCCCTGGCCGGCGAGGGCGAAATGGACGCCCGGCAGGCGCGGCAACACCCGCAGCACCGCCTCCATGTTCTTCATCGGGTTGAGGCGGCCGACCGTGCCGACGAGTTGGGTGCCGGCCGGCAGGGCGAAACGGGCGCGCGCCTCGGCCTTGCCGAGCCGGGAGACCTTGCACTCGAAGCCATGGTCGATGTGGATCATCCGCGCCCGATAGGCGGCCGGATAGCCGGCGAAGGCCCTCTCCGTGTCAGTGGAATTGACGACGTTAGCCGAATAGAGCCCGACCGAACCGGCGATCCGGTCGACGGCGCGCAGCACGCCGTTGATCATCTCCGGCGCGGTGTTCTGGTTGGCGACGACCTTGCGCACACCGGCGAGCCGGGCCGCCGGGACGCCGAAGAAGTTGCCGTAGTGCTGGAAGGTGACGACGACGTCGGGCTCGACGGCGCGGATCATCGAGACGAGGCGGGCGAAGAAGCGGGCGACGGCGATCGGGCCGGAGGGGCGCGTCGCGCAGCAGAAGGACGTGCGCGGCGCCTCGTCGAAGCCGCCCGTGCGGCGATAGAAGAAGATCTGGTGGACCTCGTGTCCGCGGGCCTCGAGGCCGGCCGCGACGAGGCGGGCGATCTCCTGGGCGCCGGCGTTCTCCGCCTGGGTCTGGAGGAACAGGATCCGCGGGCGTCGGGCGGACCCGCGAGGGGGCGTTGCGGCGCTCGTCATGTCGAGCCTTTCGTGCTGGGCGAGAAATCGGATGTCGGAATGGGGTCGGGGTCGGACGCATGTCCGCGCAGCAGCCGGCCGATCGAGGGATCGAGCCCGGTGAGGCGCCGGCACTCGGTGTTGAGGACGATCGTGATGACGAGGAAGGAGATCGCGGTGGCGAGCGCCGCGCCCATCACGCCGGCGAGCGGGATCAGCAGGAACAGGCCGCAGAGCCGCAGGGCGACGCCGGCGGCGATCACCGCCAGATAGCGGCCCTCGTGGCCGGTCAGCAGCAGGATCGAGGGCGCCGGCCCGGCGGCGGCCACGGCCGCGGTGCCGACCGACAGCGTCAGCAGCACCGGATACTGGTCCATGTACTGGGCGCCGAAGATCCAAAGCATCAGTTTGCCGCCGACAAGGACGCAGACGAGGCCGCCGACGACGATGATCGCCGTGAAGATCGCCATCATCCGCATCACGCGGGCGAGCTCTTCCGTCTCGCCGGCGTAGTAGAGCCGCGGCACGTGGCGGGTGCCGAAGGTGTTGATGCCGCTCGCGGCGATCTGGAAGCTGTTGGCGAGGCGGGCAGCGACGAAATAGGCGCCGGCAGCGGCCGGATGGATCAGCCAGCCGACCACGATCACCTCGGCATACTGGTTGATCGATTCCATGATCGCCGACAGCCACATCTTCCACGAGCGCGGCAGCCAGGTGGCGGCGTCGTACTGGGCGCGGGCGTCCTGGACCGCCTTCGGCAGGCGCTTGTGGATGGCGAGCAGCTGGATGGTGATCGAGCAGGCGATGCCGGCGGCGGCGAGGCGGAAGAACTCCGCCGTGGTGACGAGCGCGCCGGTGGCGAGGGCGAAGCCGAGCACGGCGATGACGATGACGCGCCAGGTGATCTCGCGGTGGGTGTCGCCGTTGAAGATGCCGACGATCGCCCGCGAGGCGTGGGTGGTGAACAACAGGATGGTGTGGAGCAGCAGGAACATGCCGACGCCGACCGCGAGCGCCGCGTCGCCGTCGGTGGCGATCTCGTAGCCGGCGGCGGCGAGACTCACCGGCGTCGCGAGGCCGATGGTGACGGCGAAGCCGAAGATCAGCGCGCCCTTGGCGAGGCCGGGGTGGTCGCGGTGGTGCTCGTTCCAGGCCCTGACGATCATCAGCTCCTGGCCGAAGACGGCGACGACGGAGAGCACCGAGATCACCGAGAACCAGATCGCGAAGCGGCCGAACTCGTCGGCGCCCATCGAGCGGGCCGCGAAGGAGAACAGCAGGAAGGAGACCGCGGCGCTGGCGACCTTCAGCAGCAGGACGCCGAAGATCGCGTGGTTGGTGCGGTTGACGGCGAAAGACCGGAGCCGGTCGCGCAGCCGGCCGGGGGCGTCATCGGCCGCCGCCTCGCTCTCTGTCGCCATGCCTCGTGCCTCCGCCTTCCGCGGCCGCGCCGCGGACGTCTCGACCGTCCGGAAGGAGCACGCCGCTCCGCGCCGCAGAGCCGATCGCGAGACCGGCGAAGAGGACCATCAGCCCCAGCGACAACGGTGAAAATAGCGCCTCCTCCTGAAAGAATCCGTTCACGAGAATGGCAAACAGTCCGTAACCCGCCACGCAATACTGCGGGTGGCGCAGGCGGTCGAACAGGCGCCAGACCGTGAAGCCGACCCAGTAGTAGAAGCCGAGCACGACGAAGGCGGCGATGCCCATCTGGAACAGGATGACGCCGACCGCGCTCTCGACCGCGATCTCGGTCTCGCCGCTGTGCTGGGCCGCCTCCCAGTCGAGCTCGCCGAAGTTGGTGGCGAGGTTGCCGCCCGAGCCGAGGCCGTGGCCGATCGGGTTGGAGAGGAAGCCCTTGATGCCGCCGATCAGGCCGAGGACGTGGTAGTCCTGGGTGCGGATGCCGGAGACGGTGACGAAGGCGCCGTAGAGCAGCATCAGGATGGTGAAGCCGATCAGGACGAGGCGGGCCTGGACCACCGTGCTCGCCAGCGTCATCGTCATCGTGAAGACGAGGACGACGAGGGCACCCTTGGCGCTGGTGAAGACCAGCACCGGCAGCAGCAGCGCGAAGAGCACGAAGCGCCGGCAGGCGAACAGGAACAGCGCGAGGAAGCTGACCGCGTAGGCGAAGCTGATCGAGTGGAAGTTCGGTCCGTTGAGCCGCATCACCGTGAGATCGAGGCCCGACAGCAGCGCCGTGTTGAACAGCGTCACCCGGAAGCCGTCCTCGAGGCCGGTCATCACCTGGCGGTGGATCTGGGCGACGCGGAAGAAACCGCCGGCCTCGCGCATGTCGGTGGAGTTGAGCCACCAGTAGCTCACCGAATTGGTCAGGCGGAACCAGTCGTCGCGCAGCAGGAACTCGAAGTAGCCGAGGCCGATCACGATCACGGCGAGGAAGATCATCGGCACGGTGACGTTGGGCCGGTGGGCGTAGGCGACGGTGAGGCAGATCTGGAAGATCATCAGCGGCAGCGCGATGTTGCGCAGGTAGATGATGGCGCCCTGGGGACTCTTGACGAGGCCGTAGCCGAAATAGGCGCCGACGACGAGCAGGGCGATCGTGCTGCCCCAGAAGTAGCGCATGAAGGCGTCGGAATAGCGCTCGCGCGTCAGCAGCACCGTGAACCAGAAATAGAGGAAGAAGACGACGATCGTCAGGAAATTGAAGCCGCGGACGAAGTTGAAGTCCGAGGTGTTCTCGATGAACGGCGACACCCAGGCGACGAAGAGATTCTGGAACAGCACCGAGACGACGATCACCATCGGGATCGTCTTCGGGGCGAAGTTGGCGACGAGCAGGGCGGTGACGGCGCAGACGGCGAGGGCCAGCGCCTTGCTGACCTCGCTCGCGACGACCGGAAGCGCGGTGGCGAAGAAGGCGACGGTCAGGGCGGCGACGGCATGGACGGCATAGCCGCCGAGGCGGGCGAATTGCGCCCGCGCGCCGTCCGGCGCGTCCCGCCCCCGGGGCGACCATTCTGCTTCGGCGACGCTCACGCTCTCTCTCCGCACTCCCGGTCCGCCTCGGCGGCGGCGGGCGGCCGGCCCCCGACGCGGCCTCGCCCGGGCGGGCGGCGCGGTACCGGCCCGATGGTCCGGGCGCGGCGCTTAACAGGACGTGGATGCGGTGCAGTAGCTTTTCCTTATGGATAACGGATTCTTAAACGTCGGCGTGATCAAGTGGGTCATCCACGGGCGAGGTGCGTCCCGGGCGCCGCTCGCCGCGACGCCGGGCGAAGGGAGCCGCCGCCGGGGCGCTGTCCGGCGCAGGACGTGAATTCAGGGAACGAGCGATGATCCGCCGTCACGACAGCTTCGACTGGGAGGCTCCCGCGCCGATCGACCCGGCGAGGGCGGAGGCTCCGACGACGGCGGTCGGGCTGATCGATCCGCTGGCGATCCTGCGCTTCCTCGCGACCTACTGGGGCCGGGCGGTGAAATTCGCGCTCGCCGGCCTGCTGATCGCCATCGCCTTCTACTTCGTCCAGCCGACGCGCTACGCCGCGACGGCCCTGATCCTCGTCGACCCGCGCACACCTCGCATCACCCTCAGCGAGGACGTGCTGCCCGGCATCGGCAACGACGCCATCGCCCTCGAGAGCCTCGTCCAGGTCGCGACCTCCGACGGCTTCCTCAACCCGATCTTCGACCGGCTCGACATCGCCTCCGACCCGGAGTTCAACAAGGGCGGCCTGTTCGGCTTCGGCTCCGCCCCGACCCGGCTCGGCATGCTGGCCCGCTTCGCCGACCATCTGAAGATCGAGCGGCGCGGCGTCACCTACGTCGTCGAGGTGACCTTCACCTCGAAGGATCGCGAGAAGGCGGCGCGCTATGCCAACGCCGTCGCCGAGGCCTTCGTCGCCCAGCAGGCGGGAACCCGGGTCGAGGCGGCGACCGAGGCCGCCGACTGGCTCAAGAACCGCCTCACCGCTCTCGCCGACGCGGTGCGCAACTCCGAGGCCGCCGTGGCCGAGGCGAGGGCCGAATACGGCATCGTCAACGCCGGCAACGCCTCCACCGTGCGCGAGCGCGAACTGAGTGACCTCGTCCAGCAGGTCGCCGTCGCCCGCTCCCGTGCCGAGGACACCGCCGCCCGCTACGAACAGGCCCGGATCAGCGCCACCGATCCCCTCTCCGAATCTCCCGAGGGCGCGACCTCGTCGGTGCTCTCCAGCCTGCGTATCCAGCACGCCGACCTGAAGCGGCAGGCCGCCGAACTCGCCCTCGTCTACGGCGCCCGCCACCCGCGGCTGCAGGCGCTCGACGTCCAGATCCAGAGCAACGAAAGCCAGATCCGCGTCGAGGTCGACCGCCAGATCGCCCAGGCCGACCGCGCCGCCAGGGCCTCGCGCGAGCAGCTCGTCGCCCTCGAGGCGCAGCTCGCCCGGCTCGAGCAGGAGGCGACCTCGACCGACGAATCCCTCGTCAAGGTCCGGGCGCTGGAGCGCGAGGCCGAAGCCAACCGCCGCCTCTACGAGGAATTCCTGTCGCGCTTCAAGAGCACCAACGAACAGACCTCGCTGCAGCGGTCCGAGGCCCGGATCGTGTCGCCGGCGACGCCGCCGCTGAAGTCGACCAAGCTCAGCGTCGTCATCCTCGGCATCGCCGGCACCCTCGTCGGCCTGCTCGCCGGCTTCGGCTCGGCGCTGCTGCAGGAGGCGGTGGTGGCCTCCGGCCTCGTCCGGCGCAGGGACACCGCCCGGCCGGAGCCCGCCGCCCGGGACGTCGAGGTCGAGGTGGCGAATGAAGCGGTGGTCCGCGGGCCGGCGCGCGTCGCCCCGTCGAGGGTCGACGCCGAAAAGACCGCTCCGGCGCCCCGCGCATCCGCCGCCGCCGCTCCCGCCCACGACGCCGACACGCTGCTCGCGATGGAAGACGTCGCGCGGTCGCTGCGCGAGCCGGCCGACGCCGCTCCCATGCCCACCACCTCCACCTCCGGGGAGGAGGCCGACCGCCACACCCTGCGCTACCGCGCCCGCCGCGCCAGCCTGCTCGGCGAAGGCGAGAGCGACGAGGCATCCCCCGCCGCGGCCGCCACCGACCAGCCGACCGGACGCGACCCCGAACTCGCCGCGCTGGTGGCGCCCTGGGTCGAGCTGATGACGCGATCCGGCGACCTCGAGGCCCCGCTCCAGGTCGTGCTGGTCGCCGCCGCGACCTCGCGCAGCGGCCACCGCGACGTCGCCCGGGCGCTGGCCGAAGCCGCGGCCGATGCCGGCCTCACCACCGTCCTCGTCGCGACCGACGCGGCCGCCGACGCCGGTACCGACGTTTCGGGGATCACCGACGTCGTCGCCGGAGCCGTGTCGCTGCCGGAAGTGCTGCGGATCGACGACGAGCGCCCGCTGATGCGGCTCGGCTTCGGCACCGCCGGATCGCAGGTCGATCCGCTGACCCGCCCCGAACTTCTCGATCTCCTCGAGGACCTGCGCAGCCACACCGCCGCCGTGATCGTCGAAGGACCGGCGAGCGGTGCCGAACCCCGGCTGCGTGGCCTCGTCGGCCAGGCCGACGCCCTGCTCGTCGTCGCCGAGGAGGGCCGCATCGGCGCCCGCGCCGCCGAGATCGTGGTCGAACAGCTCGCTCCGCACGAGGAGTGCCTGTGCCGCCTCGCCACCTGGCCGAAGTCCGAGCGCGTCGAGGACGCCCCGCGTTTCGCGGCGATCTGAGCGGCCGCTCGGCTGGGCCGGCATGCGGACGCCCGCCGTCGCAGGCCCTGTCCGAGCACCTCGTCCGTGCGCCTCCCGTCCGCGACGGGCGAAGTTCGCGGCGAAGCTCGGCGGGGACGACCTTCCCGGCAGAGCGGGCACGTCTTTCCCGATCTCCCCCTCCTCCCCTCCCCCCGCCAGCTCCCCGGATGACAGGCCGGCCGCCGCGGGTTAGACCTTCGGCGGCGCGGCTCGAGTCCGCGACGAAGAAGAACCGGGATCGACGAGGGGAAGACGATGGCCGACCGGCTGAAGGGCAAGACCGCGATCGTGACCGCGGCGGGACAGGGCATGGGCAGGGCCGCGGCGCTGGCGATGGCGCGCGAGGGCGCCCGGGTGATCGCCACCGACATCGACGGCGCCAAGCTCGCCGACCTCGAAAGCGAGGCGATCACCACCGCCGTGCTCGACGTCACCGATGCGGCGGCCGTCACCGCCTTCGCCGCTGGCTGCCCGGTGCCGCAGGTGCTGTTCAACTGCGCCGGCTACGTCCACAACGGCTCGATCCTCGACTGCGAGGAGGACGCCTGGGACTTCTCCTTCACCCTCAACGTCAAGTCGATGTACCGGATGACCCGGGCCTTCCTGCCGGGGATGCTGGAGGCCGGATCGGGCTCGATCATCAACATGGCGTCGGTGGTGTCGAGCATGATCGGCGCGCCGAACCGCTTCGTCTACGGCACGACGAAGGCGGCGGTGATCGGCCTCACCAGGTCGGTCGCCGCCGATTTCGTCACCCGCGGCATCCGCTGCAACGCGATCTGCCCGGGGACGATCGAGAGCCCGTCGCTGGAAGGGCGGATGCGGGCGCTCGGCGACTACGACACCGCCCGCGCCGCCTTCATCGCCCGCCAGCCGATGGGGCGGCTCGGAACCGCCGGGGAGGTCGCCGAACTCGTCGTCTTCCTCGCCAGCGACGACGCCGCCTTCATGACCGGCCAGGCCGTGGTGATCGACGGCGGCTGGAGCAACACCTGAACGAAATGGGTCTTGCCCGGTCCACGGTGCAGCGTCCGGACGGATCTCAACCGAGCGAGGAGATCGGCAGGCGGGCGAGCTGGTCGGGGCCGATATGAGGGAAGCGGGCGCGAAGGACCTCGGCCATGCTCGCCAGATCGTGGTCGGCGCCGCGCATCTTGCCGGTGCGCGAATCGTTGTCGCCGTGGACGAAGCGGATCCACTGCGGCGCGCTGCGGCGGTGATGGACGGTGGTGCGCTCCTCCATCTTGTTGTGCTGGCCCATGTGCAGCATCGTCGGATAGTCCGGCCCGGAGGCGTAGAGCCCCATGCCGTGGGCGTTGAGCGGATAGTGCCGGTCGAGAACGCGGAAACGGTCCGGGCCGAGCCGGACCATCTGCAGGCCGTCGGCGAGCGAGAGCACCTCGCCGTCCGCGATTCGCCCCGCCTCTTCGACCGCCGTCGCCGCGAAAGCCGCCGAGAGCACGTCGTCGTCGTCGTAGCGGAAGGTGAAGGCGCGGGCGCCGGCGGCGAACCGGCCGACCGCGCGGGCGATGTGGCGGCGATCGTGACCGTCGTCGGGCAGCACCAGGATCTCGATGCCGCCCGCCGCGGCGGCGATCGCCTCGAGCCGGTCCAGCCAGCGGCGCGGCATGGTCTCGCCGACGAGGACGAGGCCGAGCGCCGCCGGATGCCGGACGCGCAACTCCCGGTAGGTCGGCACGCACAGCGCCTCGAACACCGAGAAGCGCAGTTCCATCCGTTCGGGCTCGTAGATCAGCGCGCAGGCTTCGGCGAGGGTGAGATCGCGGGTCGAGCGGAACGAGCGCAGCGAGCGCTGCAGCACCAGCGAAAAGCGGGTCAGACCGACGACGGCGAGGTCGTCCGGCCGCCGCTCACGGGGCTCGGCCGGCTCGATCGCGGCCGGGGCGACACCGGCGGCCGGGGCCCGCTCGTCGAGCACCGGCGCCGGCCTCGCCGGCT
>CALCDT010000244.1 GCA_937900425.1 uncultured Alphaproteobacteria bacterium
GGCCGCGACGGCCTGCTCGCCGCGCTCGGCCGTCATCTGGAAGCCGTGCCCGGGCGGTGTCTCGGCGCGACGCCCTGGCCGGCGCCCGCGGCCTGACCGATCCGGCTCTGCGCCCGGCTGGGGAAGGTCCGAATTGGCGGACCTTCCCGAGGTTCCGGACCGGCCGGCCGGCGCCCGACCGGGCGGGGTCCGTCACTGGACCAGGATGTTCCTGAAGCTCCAGGGATTGGCCTCGTCGATGTCCTCCGGGAACAGGCCCGGGCGGCCTTCGAGCGGGGTCCAGTCGGTGTAGTGGCCCTCGACCGGGCCGAGATAGGGCTTCTGGATCTCGAGGCAGCGGACGTGGTCCATCTCGTCGGCCTCGACGATACCGGCCTGCGGATTCTCCAGCGCCCAGACCATGCCGGCGAGCACGGCGGAGGTCACCTGAAGGCCGGTGGCGTTCTGGTAGGGGGCGAGGGCGCGGGCCTGCTCGATCGAGAGCCGCGAGCCGTACCAGTAGGCGTTCTTCGGGTGGCCGTAGAGCAGGACGCCGAGTTCGTCGAGGCCTCCGTCGATGATCTCGTGCTCGTCGAGCACGCGGAAGCTGTCCTGGGCCTCGCCGGCGGCGCCGAACATCTCGTGCAGCGACAGGATGGCGTGGTTGCAGGGGTGATAGGCGTAGTTGCAGGTCGGGCGGTAGTCCGGCCGGGCGCCCGATCCGACCGTGAAATAGTCGGCGATCGAGATCGCCTCGTTGTGGGTGACGAGGAAGCCGAACTGGGCGCCGACCGACGGGCACCAGGTCCGCACGCGGGTGTCGGCGCCGGGGCGCAGCAGGTAGATCGCCGACATGCAGCCGAAGTCGTGGGTGCGGCCGATCTCCGGCATCCAGTCCTCGGCGGTGCCCCAGCCGAGTTCGGCCGGCTGCTGGCCCTCCGAGACGAAGCCCTCGACCGACCAGGTGTTCCAGAACACGCCGAGCGGCTTGGGCGCCATGGTGCGCTGGGTGTCGCGCTCGGCGATGTGGATGCCCTTGACGCCGACGTCGCGCATCAGCGCCGCCCAGCCCTCGCGGGTCTTCGGCATCGCGGCGCCGAGGCCGAGATCGGCGGCGACGTTCAGCAGCGCCTCCTTGACGAACCAGGACACCATGCCGGGGTTGGCGCCGCAGCAGGAGACGGCGGTGGTGCCGCCGGGATTGGCGCGGCGTTCGGCGAGCACCGTCTCGCGCAGGGCGTAGTT
This sequence comes from uncultured Alphaproteobacteria bacterium, assembly GCA_937900425.1. Classification (GTDB taxonomy): domain Bacteria; phylum Pseudomonadota; class Alphaproteobacteria; order Rhizobiales; family Pleomorphomonadaceae; genus CALCDT01. Next base: position 1,225 of record CALCDT010000244.1, read on the forward strand.
CGATCGCTCCTCCGGGCCGGCGCTGTCGTCGAAGTAGAAGCCCTTCCACGGCTCGATCACCGTGTCGATGTAGAGCACGCCGAGTTCGCGGCAGAGCCGCATCATGTCGAGCGAGGAGACGTCGACGGAAAGGTTGACGCAGAAGCCGCGGCCCTCGCCCTCGGTGAGCAGCGGGGTCAGCAGCTCGCGATGGTTCTCGCGGGTGACTTCGGCCTGGACGAAGCGGATGCCGCGTTCGTCGAGCAGGTGACGGTTGGCTTCGCTCGGGTCGATGACGACCATCCGGCTCTTGTCGAAGGCGAAATGCCGTTCGATGAGCGGCAGGGTTCCGCGTCCGATCGAGCCGAAGCCGATCATGACGATGGGTCCGTCGATGGTGCCGTGGACGGGCCAGTCCGTCATGGTGAACTCACTCCTTTGCTTTCAGACCGTGCCCGCGGCACGGCAGGGGCCTCGTCAGGGCCAATCAGGATGACAGGTGTCCTTGAAATTGGCGTGAAAGCCGGGATCCAGCCCCTCCGCGGGATCCTGACGGTTGGTTTGGAGGGCCGGACGGTCGCCGTCAACCCCCGGCCGCAGGTCGGCCCGGACGATGCGACGGGCCGCATCCCGCAGCGGGTCCGAACGCGCCGCCGCAGAGCCGGCGGACACCAGTTCCGGGAGGAGGGCAGGCCTGGGGAAACGATTTGCCGGCAAAGTCGTCATGTCGTTGACAAGCAAGACGAGACGGCGCCACTATCGAGCGATCCCGGGCGGAGGGGCCGGCGTGCTCGTCCGCCGCGCGGCCGTCCCATCTCGCGTCATCCGCCGTCGGTGCGCCGGGCGCAGGCTTCGAGATCGCGAATTCCATGTCCACCACCTCCGTCCTCGTCCTTCTCGCCGGTGAAGTCGCGCTCCTGCTCTGGGGCATCGCGACGCTGACCGGGGCGGTGTCGCGGGCGTTCGGCGGCGACCTGAGGCGTGTCGTCGGCCGCTCGGCGCGCAGCCGCCTGCGTGCCTTCGCCGGCGGCGTCGGCGTGACGATGGCGCTGCAGAGTTCCACGGCCACGGCCCTCATGGTGTCCTCCTTCGCCGGGCGGGGCATCATCGCCCTCGCACCGGCCCTCGCGGTGATGCTCGGCGCCAACGTCGGAACCGCGGTGGTCGCCCAGGTGGTGACGCTCGACCTCTCGCTCCTCCACGCCGCCGCCCTCACCCTCGGCCTCGGCCTCCTCCGCATCTGCCGCGGAGAGCGCACGCGCGAGGTCGGCCTCGCCCTGATCGGCCTCGGCCTGATGCTGCTGGCGCTGCGGCTGATCGACCAGACCATGACGAGCGTGACCGCCGCCGACGAGGTCCGCCGGCTGTTCGCGATCCTCGCCGACGACCGCCTCGTGTGCCTGATCGCCGCGGCCCTCGTCGCCTGGGCGGCCCATGCGAGCCTCGTCGGGGTGCTGTTCGCCCTGCAACTCTCCGCCGGCGGCCTGATCTCGCCGGACGCCGCCCTCGCAATGGTGCTCGGCGCCAACGTCGGCGCCGCGCTCAATCCGGTGACCGACGCCTTCGACAAGGGTCCGGCGGCGCTGCGGCTGCCGGTCGGCAACCTCCTCACCCGCATCGCCGGCGCTGCGGTGGCAATGCCGCTGCTCGGTTTCGTCCCCGACGCCATCGCCGCGGTCGGTGCGGCCCCGGCCCGGCTCGCCGCCGATTTCCATGCCGTCTTCAACGTCGCGGTCGCGGCGGCGACGCTGCCGCTGGTCGGCCGTCTCGCGCGCCTGCTCGAACGCATGCTGCCGGAGAATGCCGCGGACGACGATCCGCTGCGCCCGCGCCATCTCGACCTCGCCGACCTGCCGACCCCGGCGGTCGCCCTGTCGAACGCGGCGCGAGAGGTGCTGCGGATGGCCGACATCGCCGAGGCGATGCTGCAGGGCTCGCGCCGCGTGTTCGCCGCCGACGACCGCGACACCGTCGCGGCGGTGCACAAGCTCGACGATGCGCTCGACCGGCTCTACCGGGCCGTCAACCGATACCTCGCCGACGTCAACCGCGGCGACCTCGGCGACGACGAAGCGCGGCGGCTGTCGGAAATCCTCGTCTTCGCCATCAACCTCGAGCACATCGGCGACATCATCGACTGCGGCTTGATGGACCTCGCCTCCAAGCGGATGCGGATGCAACTCCGGCTCGCGGACGACACCCTCGCCGAGATCGAGGACATCCACGGCCGGCTGCTCGATCACCTCAATCTCGCGGTCTCGGTGTTCCTCTGCGGCGACGCCGCGGCGGCGCGCCGGCTGGTGGCGGAGAAGGAGCGATTCCGCGACCTCGAACGGGCGGCGACGCGGCGCCTGCTCGAGCGGGTCAGCGAGCGGGAGCCGAGCGCGCTCGCCGCCCTCGGCCTCGAACTCGACATCGTGCGCGACCTGAAGCGCGTCGAAGCGCACATCGCCGCGACCGCCCACGCCCTGCTGGAGGCGACCGGCGATCTCAAGCCGACGCGGCTGTCGACGCGCTGAGGCCGCCTTTGCCGTCAGGAGGACATGGTTCGTTCCCGATGAGGGGCGCGGGTGGCGGCGTCAGGCGGCGAGGGCGGTGCGTGCGGCGGTATCAGCCGCGGGCCGGCCGGTCGGGCGGACGAGGCCGCAGGCGCCGGCGAGCACGCCCTCGGCGAACTCCGCCGCCAGCAGGCGGTGGCGCTCGAACGGGCCGGGCATGGCGAGGCCGCCGGTGTTTTCCGCCGAAAAGCCGAAGCGGACGTAATAGTCCGGGTCGCCGACGAGGATGACGGCGCGGTGGCCGAGCAGGCGCGCGCGCAGCAGGGCATGGCGCATCAGCGCCGAGCCGATGCCGGCGCCGCGCATCGCCGGGTCGGCGGCGAGCGGGCCAAGCAGCAGCGCCTCGCCGGCGTCGCCCGCCGCGATGTTCCACAGCCGGACCGTGCCGACGAGGCGGCCGTCGAGCCGCGCGGCGAGGGCGAGGCCCTCGGCCGGCAGGCGGCCCTCGCGGATGCGCTCCGACGACTTGGCGAAGCGGGCCGGGCCGAAGCAGGCGTCGAGCAGGGCTTCGCGGGCGGCGACGTCGAACGGCGTCTCGTCGGCGACGACGAGGGCGGAGGCGAGCGGGGCGGGGTTGGCGACCACCTGGAACATGGCGGCAGTCCTTGCAGCGACGAGGCGGGCGAGTGGCATCCGGCGGGCGGCCGGGATCGGCGCCGCGCGGGGCGAGACGGCGGCGCGGACGCCGCCGGAAGGCGAGGGGGTCGGTGGCGCGGACGCCGCCGGGGAGAGTCTCGGAGCTGTCGAGAGAGCTTTCCTTCTCCCCTTGCGGGAGAAGGTGGTCGCGAAGCGACCGGATGAGGGGGATGCGGCGGTGCCGCGACCCCTCACCCGCCCTTCGGGCACCCTCTCCCGCAAGGGGAGAGGGAGGTTCCGGCGCGTCAGCCCGGAAACGGCGGACGGCGACTCAGATCACGTAGGCCTTGAGCGGCTCGAAGCCGTTGAAGGCCACGGCCGAGTAGGTCGTCGTGTAGGCGCCGGTGCCCTCGATCAGGATCTCGTCGCCGATCTCCAGCGAGACGGGAAGCGCGTAGGGCGTCTTCTCGTAGAGCACGTCGGCCGAATCGCAGGTCGGGCCGGCGAGGATGCAGGGCGTCTTGACGTCGTGATCGCGGGCGGTGGCGAGCGGGTAGCGGATCGCCTCGTCCATGGTCTCGGCGAGGCCCCCGAACTTGCCGATGTCGAGGAACACCCAGCGGGTCTCTTCCTCGGCGCCCTTCCTCGAGATCAGCACGACCTCGGTCTTGATCACGCCGGCGTTGCCGACCATGCCGCGGCCCGGCTCGATGATGGTCTCGGGAATGCGGTTGCCGAAGTGCTGGCGGATCGCCGCGTCGATGGAGCGGCCGTAGGCCTCCACCGCCGGGATGTCCTTCAGGTACTTCGTCGGGAAGCCGCCGCCGAGGTTGACCATCTTGAGCTGGATGCCGCGCTCGGCCAGGGTGCGGAAGATCTCCGCGGCCGAGCCGAGGGCGCCGTCCCAGGCCTCGGTGTTGGCCTGCTGGGAGCCGACGTGGAACGAGACGCCGTAGGCGGCAAGGCCGAGACGGTGGGCGTGCTCGAGCACGCCGACGGCCATCGCCGGCTCGCAGCCGAACTTGCGCGACAGCGGCCACTCGGCGCCGGCACCGTCGCAGAGGATGCGGCAGAAAACCCGGGCGCCTGGCGCCTGGCGGGCGATCTTCTCGACCTCGGCTTCGCAGTCGACGGCGAAGAGGCGCACGCCGAGCTGGAAGGCGCGGGCGACGTCGCGCTCCTTCTTGATGGTGTTGCCGAAGGAGATGCGGTCGGCGGTGGCGCCGGCGGTCAGCGCCATCTCGATCTCCGCCACCGAGGCGCAATCGAAGTTGGAGCCGAACTCGGCGAGCAGGCACAGCACCTCCGGCGCCGGGTTCGCCTTGACGGCGTAGAAGATCCGGCTGTCGGGCAGGGCGTGGCGGAAGGACATGTAGTTGTCGCGGACGACGTCGAGGTCGAGAACGAGGCACGGACCGTCGGGGCGTCGGGTGGCGAGGAATTCACGGATGCGAGCGGTCATGAGCGTCTTCCCGGTGTTCTCGAAGTGGCCGAATCCCGGGCTCGCCGCCGCTGCGTCGCCCGCCGCTGTGGAGACGGCGAGGATCGGCACGGATGCGAACCGGCTACCGACGTTTCCGTCGGTGGGTGTGCGATCCGGATGTCGACGATCGCGCGGCGAAAGCCGCGATCACGCGTCGTCCGGGAGCCATGGATTGGAACGGAAGACCCGCCCGCACGTCCGGCAAGGAGGTAGTTGCCTCTTCAGTGACCCCGGCCTTTGGAGAGCCGGCAGAGACCAAAAAAGCCCTCTACGTCGTTGCTTCAAGTCGCGTCCGCCGACCGAGCGTCGGCTTAGACCCGGTT
>CALCDT010000245.1 GCA_937900425.1 uncultured Alphaproteobacteria bacterium
GGGGCATCTCGCGCCAGCGCTACTGGGGCTGCCCGATCCCGATCATCCACTGCGAGGCCTGCGGCGTCGTGCCGGTGCCGAAGGCCGATCTTCCGGTCGCCCTGCCCGACGACGTCGACTTCGACCGGCCCGGCAACCCGCTCGACCGCCATCCGACGTGGACGTCGGTCGCCTGTCCGTCCTGCGGCGCGCCGGCCCGCCGCGAGACCGACACCATGGATACCTTCGTCGACAGTTCCTGGTACTTCGCCCGCTTCACCGCGCCCTGGGCCGACGATCCGACCGAGCCGGCCGCCGCCAACGGCTGGCTGCCGGTCGACCAGTATATCGGCGGCATCGAGCACGCCATCCTGCATCTGCTCTACTCGCGCTTCTTCACCCGCGCGATGAAGGTGGCCGGTCATCTCGACATCGACGAGCCGTTCAAGGGCCTGTTCACCCAGGGCATGGTGATCCACGAGACCTATCGCGACACCGCCGGCGGCTGGGTGTCGCCGGCCGACGTCGTCATCGAGGTCGGCGACAACGGGCGCCGCGCCTTCCACGCCACCACCGGCGAGGAGATCGCCATCGGTGCCGTCGAGAAGATGTCGAAGTCGAAGAAGAACACGGTCGACCCGACCGAGATCATCGAAAGCTTCGGCGCCGACACCGCCCGCTGGTTCATGCTGTCCGACAGCCCGCCCGAGCGCGACGTCGAGTGGACCGACCAGGGCGCCCAGGGCGCCGCGCGCTTCCTGCACCGGGTCCACCGCCTCGTCGGCGAGGCCGCCGATCTGCTACCCCTGCCCGGCACCCCGGTTCCCGCCGAGGGCCTCGGCTCCGGCCTCGCCCTGCGCAAGGCCGCACACCGGGCGCTGGCCGCCGTCGGCGAGGCGATCGAGACGCTGCGCTTCAACGTCGCCCTCGCCAAGATCTACGAGCTGGTCAACAGCCTCGGGTCCGCCGTCGCCAACGACCGCGCCGGGCTTGCGGCGCCCGCCGACGCGGCCGCGCTGCGCGAGGCGCTCGAGATCCTCGTCGCGCTGATGGCGCCGATGACGCCGCATCTCGCCGAAGAGTGCTGGTCGATGCTCGGCCACGATGTCATGCTGGCGCAGAGCCCGTGGCCGGAGCTGGTGCCGGCGCTGCTGGTCGAGGACGAGATCACCCTGCCGGTCCAGATCAACGGCAAGAAGCGCGCCGACGTCACCGTCGCCCGCGACGCCGACGCCGCAACCGTCGAGGCGGCCGCGCTCGCCCTCGAGGCCGTGCAGCGGGCGCTCGACGGCAAGCCGCCGAAAAAGGTCATCGTCGTCGCCGGAAGGATCGTCAATGTCGTCGCCTGAGAAAGGTCCGACCCGTCGCGTCGTGCTCGCCGGCCTCGGCCTCGCCGCGCTCGCCGCCACCCTCGCCGGCTGCCAGGTCCGCCCGCTCTACGCCGATCGCGCCGGGGCCGGGCCCGAGGTGACGAAGGAGCTCGCGGCGGTCGCCATCAAATTCGACGAGCCGCGCGACAACGACGACCGTCGCCGGCTCCAGGCCCTGCGCAACGACCTGATCTTCGCCTTCACCGGCGGCGGCGGCGCCCCGGAGCCGCGCTACGAGCTACGGCTGTTCCTGTCGACGCGCTCGGCCGAACTCGGCATCGAGCAGTATCAGGACGTTCCGGCGGCCCGCATGATCGCCATCACCGCGACCTTCACGCTGACGGATCTGACGACGCGCTCGGTGGTGATGAGCGGCACCAGCTTTGCCAACGCCTCCTACGATTTCTCGTCCCAACGCTTCGCCAACATCCGCGCCGAACGCGACGCGGAGAACCGCGCGGTCGACACCCTCGCCCGCAACATCCAGGCCCGCGTCGCCACGGCGCTGGCGACGCGCTGAGGAGGCCGGCCGATGGCCGCGCCCACCGGAAAGGACCTCGATCGGCTGCTGCGCGACCCGCCGTCGTCCTTCGTCTTCTTCCTCGTTCACGGCTCCGACGCCGGCCTCGTTTCCGAGCGTGTCGCTGCTCTCACCGCCCACCGTGCCGATCCCGCCGATCCGCTTTCGGTGCTGCGGTTCGAAACCTCGGCCCTCGTCGCCGAGCCCACGAAGCTCGCCGACGAAGCCTACGCCGTCTCGATGTTCGGCGGCCGCCGCGTCATCCTGCTGCGCGACAGCGGCGGGCGCTACAACGCGGTGCCGATCCTCGCCGCCCTGATGAAGGTGCCCCCCTCCGAGACCACCGTCGTCGTCGAGGCCGGCGAGCTCAAGAAGACGGCCGCCCTGCGCAAGCTGTTCGAGAACGACGCGAAGGCCTGCGCGATCGCCTGCTATTCCGACGACGCCGGCGCCGTGCGCCGGCTGATCGAGGCCGAGGTCGGCGCCAGCGGCTTGCGCATTCGTCCGGAAGCCCGCGACATGCTGATCGCCCAGCTCGGCGGCGACCGGCTGGCGAGCCGCGGCGAGATCGTCAAGCTCTGCCTTTACGCCCACGGCAAGGGCGAGATCACCGAGGAGGATGTCGCCGCCGTCACCGGCGACGCCGCCGCCGTCGACTTCGACGAAATCGTCGACGCCGCCACCCTCGGCGACGTCGCCGCCCTGACCCGGTCGCTCGGCCGAGCCGAGGGCGACGGGCTGCGGGCGGACGTCGTCGCCGGCGCCCTGCTGCGCCATCTGCACATGCTCGACGTCGCCCGCGCCGACGTCGACGCCGGCAAGCGGCCGGCCGAAGCCGTCGCGGCGGTGCGCCCGCCGGTGTTCTTCAAGCGCACCGACGCGGTCGCGCGGATGCTGACGATCTGGACGGCCCCGCGCCTCGTCCGCGCCATCGAGATCGCCGGACGCACAGTGCGCGACTGCCGGCTGGAACCTGCGCTGGCCTGGCCGATCCTGTCGCAGACGCTGTTCACGCTCGCCCGCGCGGCGAAACGGTGAAGCCGGTTTCGTTTCGGACCTGAATCTGTCACGAGGCCTGGCGCCGCCGCCGACCGCCGACAGCGATAGCTCGGCGACCGATCGAACCGATTTGGTTCGAAGCCGAATCGGAGGCGATTCTCGAACGCCGTTTCGCGTCCGAATCGAAAAGGGCGCCGCTGATCCGGCGCCCTCGGTTTTTCACCGTGTTCCTGTCGCGTCCACCGCGGGACCAGCCTGCCCGCCTTCAAGCCCCGCCGAGCTTGCGGACGACGTGATCGAGCTGGTCGAGCGACTTGTAGCGCAGCCGGATCTCGCCGGAGCCGTTCGGTCTGTGGGCGATTTCGACCTCGAGGCCGAGCAGCTCCGCGAGCTGACGCTCCAGCGCCCGGGTGTCGGCGTCCTTTTCCGGCTTCGTCTTCGCGGCCTTGGGCGGGCGTTCGGACGCCTGCTGCGCAAGCGCCTCGGCGGAGCGGACGGAGAGGCCCTCCTCGACGATCTTGCGGGCGAGCCCGGTCGGGTCCGGCGCCGTGATCAGGGCGCGGGCGTGGCCGGCGGTCAGCTGGCCGTCGTTGATATAGGCCTTGACCGGCTCGGGCAGCTTGAGCAGCCGCAGGGTGTTGGCGACATGGCTGCGGCTCTTGGAGATGACCCCGGCGAGGTCGGCCTGGGAATACTGGAACTCCTCGATCAGCTGCTCGTAGCCCATCGCCTCTTCCAGCGGGTTGAGGTCCTGCCGCTGGACGTTCTCGATGATGGCGATTTCCATCGCCTCGCGGTCGCTGACCTCCTGGATCACCACCGGGATGTCGTGGACCCCGGCCCGCTGGGCCGCGCGCCAGCGCCGCTCGCCGGCGATGAGTTCGTAGGAACCGGGCGCGCCCGGTGCGGCCCGCACCAGCACCGGCTGGATCACCCCGTGGCTGCGGATCGAGGCGGTGAGGTCTTCCAGCTCGTCCTCGCGGAAGATCCGGCGCGGGTTCTTCGGGTTCGGGCGGATCAGGTCGAGGGCGACCTTGCGGGTGCCGCGCGCCCGCTCCACCACCTCGAACTCGTTGCCCGCGTCGCCGATCAGCGCCGCGAGGCCCCGACCGAGCCGCCTGCGCCCGCCGTTGTCGTCCGTCATCGCCATGGGTCTTCTCCGCCGCAATCTGCTCGCCGCCCGGCCTCCCGGAAGGCACCCGTCTCATCTCGCCGGACGGCGGCGAGCGGCCCCGTCGCCCCCGTCCCGCTCACATCGCCCGTCGCGCCCCGGCCCATGTCGGCCGATAGCCACCGGCTCCGTTCAGGCCACCGCCTTCAGCCGCCGCTCGCGCTGGATGATCTCCGAAGCCAGCTTGAGATAAGCCTGGCTGCCGGTGCATTTAAGATCGTAGAGCAGCGCCGGCTTGCCGTAGGACGGCGCTTCCGAAACCCGGACGTTGCGCGGGATGATGGTGTCGTAGACCGCCGACCCCATGTGCGAGCGCACGTCGGCGACCACCTGATTGGAGAGGTTGTTGCGGCTGTCGAACATCGTCAGCACGATGCCGTGGATGGTGAGATCCGGATTGAGCGTGCCCTTGACCTGCTCGACCGTCTGCAGCAGCTGCGACAGGCCCTCGAGGGCGAAGAACTCGCACTGCAGCGGCACCAGGATCGAATGGGCCGCGCTCATGGCGTTGATCGTCAGCAGGTTGAGCGAGGGTGGGCAGTCGACGAGGACATAGGAGAACCGCTTGACCCGGCCCTCCCGGTCGCGCTCGCAGGCGGTGACGTGGTCGCCGATCGCATGGCGCAGGCGGAAGGCCCGGTCACGCTCGGCCGCGATCTCGAGCTCGACGCCGAGATTGTCGAGCGTCGAGGGCGCCACCGACAGCCGCGGCACCGCCGTCTCGACGATGCAGTCGCCGAGGCTCGCCTCGCCGATCAGCAGGTCGTAGGTTGAAACCGCCCGCGAGGCCCGGTCGATGCCGAGGCCGGTCGAGGCGTTGCCCTGGGGGTCGAGATCGACGATCAGCACTTCCTCGCCGATCGCCGCCAGCGCCGTGCCGAGGTTGATGGCCGTCGTCGTCTTGCCGACGCCGCCCTTCTGGTTGGCGAGGGCCAGCACGCGCGGATGTTCAGGCAACTGGTTCATGGAAGCCTCTCGTTGGAATCCCTGCACCGGCCAGACACCCACGGTGCCTCGCCGGACCCTGCGCTATCCCTTGAAGACGACGTTGCGAAGAAGGACGATGCGGCCACCCGCATCGGTCTTGCTTTGCAGTTCTACCAGATCGAAGCCCCAAGATTGAGTGGCTTCGGCGCGCTCGGACGCAAAATCTTGTCCTTTGTGGAAAACGCCGACCGCTCCGCGGCGGAGCACCGGCGCGGCGAGTTCCAGAAGCCCGGCGAGCGGGGCGAGGGCCCGGGCCGACACCGCCTCGATCCTCCCGCTCTCCGCCAGTCGTTCCGCCGCCGATTCGATCCGTTCGGCGTGGATCGTCGCCGGCAGGCCGAGTTCGCGGACGACGGTGCGCAGGAAGGCGGCCTTGCGGCCGTTGCTCTCGACGAGGTCGACGTGGGCCCCCGGCATATCGGCGAGCAGGATCGCGGTGACGAGACCGGGCAGGCCGGCGCCCGAGCCGATGTCGAGCCATCGCCGCGCTTCGGGCAGCGCCGCCTGCGCCTGCGCGCTGTCGGCGACGTGCCGGCTCCAGATCACGTCGAGCGTTCCCGGAGAGACAAGGTTCTTGGCGCTCTGCCATTTCTTCAGGAGGTCGACATAGGCCGTGAGTCGCGAGACCGCCGTGGGCGAGGGCGCGACGATGCCGGCGAGCGCCTGCGGATCTTCGGCCATCGCACCGTCGCCGTCGCGGCCCCTCGACAGGGTCCGCTCGTTCTTCGGGGCCTGGCGCGGGCGCTCCATCATGCGGCCCCCTTTGCGTCCGATGCGGCTTGCGCGGCGCCATCAACTGCGGCGCGATCGACCGTCGCGGCGGCCTCCATCGCGCGACGGCCGCGCCGCACGTGCGACAGCAGCAGGCTCAGTGCCGTCGGGGTCATCCCGTCGATGCGCCCGGCCTGGCCGAGCGTGCCGGGCCGAACCGCTTCGAGCTTCTGTCGCGCCTCGTTCGAAAGACCGGTGATCGCGCCATAGTCGAGGTCGGGATCGAGCGTCAGGCTCTCGTCCTTGCGGAAGGCGGCGATATCCGCCTGCTGACGGTCGAGATAGACGGAATAGAGCGCCTCGGTCTCGATCTGCTCGGCGGTCCGCGGCGCAAGCCCGGCGAGCTCCGGCCAGATCTCGGCGAGCCGGGCGAGATCGATCTCCGGATGCGACAGGAGGTCATAGGCAGTCCGGCGGATGCCGTCGCGGTTGAGGGCGAGGCCGTGCCGGCCCGCCTCGCTCGGCGTCAGCGTCAGGTCGGCGAGCAGCGTCCGCGCCCGGTCGAGGGCCGCCATGTCCGCGGCGAAGGCCTCGGCGCGCTGGCGCCCGACGAGCCCGAGCGAGAGGCCGAGACCGGTGAGTCGCTGGTCGGCGTTGTCGGCCCGCAGCGACAGCCGGTATTCGGCCCGCGAGGTGAACATCCGATAGGGCTCGCTGACGCCGCGGGTGACGAGATCGTCGACCATGACGCCGAGGTAGGCGGTGGAGCGGTCGATCACCACCGGGTCGCCGCCGCCGGCGCGTCTGGCGGCGTTGAGACCGGCGAGCAGCCCCTGCGCCGCCGCCTCCTCGTAGCCGGTGGTGCCGTTGATCTGTCCGGCGAGGAACAGGCCGGCGAGCGCCTTGGTCTCCAGACCGGCGGTGAGTTCACGCGGGTCGACATGGTCGTATTCGATCGCATAGCCCGGCTGGGTCATCCGGACCTTTTCGAGGCCGGGAATGGTGGCGAGCAGGGCGCGCTGGGCATCCTCCGGCAGCGAGGTCGAGATGCCGTTGGGATAGACCGTCGGGTCGTCGAGCCCTTCCGGCTCGAGAAAGATCTGATGGCCGTCGCGATCGCCGAAGCGGACGATCTTGTCCTCGATCGAAGGGCAGTAGCGCGGTCCGCGGCTCTCGATCCGGCCGGAATACATCGCCGAACGGGACAGGTTCTCGCGGATCACCCGGTGGGTCGCCGCGGTGGTGCGGGTGATCGCACAGTCGATCTGGGGCGTCGTGATCGCGGTGGTGAGGGTCGAGAACGGCGTCGGCGGCTCGTCACCGGGCTGCATTTCGAGCGCCGCCCAGTCGATGGTGCGGCCGTCGAGCCGTGGCGGCGTGCCGGTCTTGAGCCGGCCGAGCCCGAGCCCGAGCCGGGACAGCGAGCCCGAAAGGCCGAGCGCGGGCGCTTCGCCGACCCGGCCGGCCGGCACCGTGCGCTCGCCGATGTGGATGAGGCCGCGCAGGAAGGTGCCGGTGGTCAGCACCGCGGCCCCGGTGACGAGGCGCCGCCCGTCGGCGAGGCGCACCGCCGTCAGCCTGCCGGCCGCGATCTCGAGATCGTCGGCTTCGGCCTCGATCACCGACAGCCCGGCGGTCTCGCAGATGGCCGTCTGCATCGCCCGGCGATAGAGCGCCCGGTCAGCCTGGGCACGCGGCCCGCGGACGGCCGGGCCCTTGCGCCGGTTGAGCAGTCGGAACTGGATGCCGGCGCGGTCGGCGACCCGGCCCATCAGGCCGTCGAGCGCATCGACCTCGCGGACGAGATGCCCCTTGCCAAGCCCGCCGATCGCCGGATTGCAGGACATCACGCCGATGGTGTCGAAGCGGTGGGTGACGAGGGCGGTGCGGGCACCGGCGCGGGCCGCGGCGGCCGCCGCTTCGCAGCCGGCATGTCCGCCGCCGATCACCACGACGTCGTAACGAAGGTCGGTCATCGGATCGTCTGGAGCTTTCTCAGGCGGATCGGCGGCGGCTGCCGCGAACCCGCGAATTCCGCGCTTGTAGCGGAATCCCGGCGGACGGTCAAAATGCCGGAGAATTTTCCCGCAGTTCAGGACATCGATGCGGTTCGGAATCGATCCCTGTTTCACGTGAAACGTTTCGGGTTCGAATCAAGTGGTTCGAACTCCTGTCCACAACGCATCCACCTGCCTTCCACAGGATATCCTGTTTCACGTGAATCCGTCGAGGCCCGTCACACCCTCACTTGCCGATGCAGAAGGTCGAAAAGATCGCGCCGAGGATCTCCTCGACGCCGATTTCTCCGGTCAACGCGGCGAGTGCCGCACTGGCACGACGCAGCGATTCGGCGCGCAGTTCGAGCGGAATCCCGGCGGCCTCCACCGCTTCGTCGAGCCCCGCCGCCAAGGCCTCGAGACAGCGCCGCTGTCGCTCCCGCGTCACCGCCACGCTCTCGGGGGAAAGACGCTGGCCGAAGTGTCGGGCCAACGCGTCGAGCAGTTCCGCGATGCCCTCGCCGCTCCTGACGGACAGCGCGTGGTCGGCGGAGACTTCACCGGCTGGGGAGCCGAGATCGGCCTTGGTCGCAACCCGCCACAGCGGCCTGCCTGAGGAGACGAGGTCGGCCGGCGCAGGTTCTCCTCGATCCGACAGCCAAAGCACGAGGTCCGCCGCCTGCGCCCGTTCGCGTGCCCGGCGGATGCCTTCCGCCTCGACCACCTCGTCGGTGTCGCGCAGTCCGGCGGTGTCGACCAACGTCACCGGCAGGCCCTTCAGATCGAGGTGGACCTCGAGCGTGTCGCGCGTCGTCCCCGGGACGTCGGTGACGATCGCCACCTCGCGCCGGCTCAGGGCGTTGAGCAGGCTCGACTTGCCGACGTTCGGCGGGCCGACCAGCGCCACCTCGAATCCTTCGCGCAGCCGCTCCGCCGCCGCAGCACCCGCAAGGACGGCGCCGACTTCCGCCCGCAATGCGGCGACCTCGTCCCAGATCGCCTCGGACGCGGCCTCGGGCACGTCCTCCTCGTCGGCGAAGTCGAGTTCGGCCTCGATCATCGCCCGGACCTGGAGCAGGCGACCACGCCAGTCGGCCGCCCGCCGTGACAAAACACCCGACATCTGCCCGACCGCCTGGGCCCGCTGGGTCTCGGTCTCGGCGGCGAGGAGGTCGGCGAGACCCTCGACTTCGGTCAGGTCGAGCTTGCCGTTGTCGAAGGCCTGCCGGGTGAAGGCGCCGGGCTCGGCGAGGCGGTAACCCGGCAGGGTGCCGAGGGCCTCGATCATCGCCGCGACGACCGCCCGCCCGCCGTGAAGGTGAAACTCGGCGACGTCGGCGCCGGTGAAACTCGCCGGCCCCTCGAAGAAAAGCACGATCCCGCGGTCGATCAGGCGACCGTCGCGGGGATCGCGGAAGGAGGCGAGCGCGGCCCGGCGCGGTTGCGGTACCCTTCCGGCGATCCTTTCGAGCCCGAATCGAACACCGTCGCCGCTGGCACGGATCACCGCGACCCCCGACGGCGTTCGTCCGGAAGAGAGGGCGAAGAGCGTGGCACCCGGCTGCGTCATGTTCGATCCCGTTTCCGTGCCCGATCGACCCTGTCATCGGCGCCCTTCCAAGGCTAGCCTGCGCGACGGGCGACCCGGCGGGCGGGCGAGCCCCGGGCACGATCCCAACCGCGAGCGAGGACGGCTACTTGACCAACCGACTGATCCACGAAACCAGCCCCTACCTGCTCCAGCATGCCGAAAACCCCGTCGACTGGTGGCCATGGGGCGAGGAAGCGCTGATCGAAGCGGCACGGACCGGCAAGCCGATCCTGCTGTCGGTCGGCTATGCCGCCTGCCACTGGTGTCACGTCATGGCCCACGAGAGTTTCGAGGATGCCGAGACGGCGGAGGTGATGAACGCCCTCTTCGTCAACGTCAAGGTCGACCGCGAGGAGCGGCCGGACATCGACCAGATCTACATGAGCGCGCTGCAGGCGCTAGGCGTCCACGGCGGCTGGCCGATGACGATGTTCCTCACCCCCGACGGCGCGCCCTTCTGGGGCGGCACCTATTTCCCGAAGGAGGCGCGTTATGGCCAGCCCGCCTTCGTCGACGTCCTCAACGCCGTCGCCGCCAGCCTCTCCGCCAAGCCCGACCAGGTCGCCCAGAACCGCCAGGCCCTGCTCGCTCATCTGTCGGACCGACGCGCCGCCCGCGGCAGCGATCTCGACGAGGAGTTGCTCGGCCTCGCCGCCGACCGGCTGCTGTCGATCATGGATCCGGTCGAGGGGGGGCTGCGGGGCGCGCCCAAGTTTCCCCAGGCCGGCCTGCTCGGTCTGCTGTGGCGATATGGCCGGTGGAGCGGGGAGGCGCGCTACGGCGAGGCGGTCGTCCATACGCTCGAGCGCATCTGCAACGGCGGCATCTACGATCATCTCGGCGGCGGCTTCGCCCGCTACGCCGTCGACGACCGCTGGCTGGTGCCGCATTTCGAGAAGATGCTCTACGACAACGGCCAGCTGCTCGGTCTGCTCGCCGACACCCTTCTGACGACCGGTTCGGATCTGTTTCGCCGCCGAATCGAGGAGACGGTCGCCTGGATCCTTCGCGAAATGCGCCTTCCGCACGGCGGCCTCGCCTCCAGCCTCGACGCCGACAGCGAGGGCGAGGAGGGGCGCTTCTACGTCTGGACGAGGGGCGAGATCGAGACCGCGCTCGGACCCGGCGCCGACGACTTCTGCCGGGTCTATGACGTCACCGACCGCGGCAACTGGGAGGGTCGCACCATTCTCAACCGGCTCGATTCGGCCGAGGAGCAGATCGACGAGGAGGCGATGGGACGGCTGCGCAAGGTGCTGCTCACCGAGCGCAACCGGCGCGTTCCGCCAGGTCGCGACGACAAGGTCCTGGCCGACTGGAACGGACTCGCCATCGCCGGCCTCGCCCGGGCCGCCCTCGCCTGCGACCGGTCCGACTGGATCGACCTCGCCCGCGGCGCCTATCGGTTCGTCTGCGAATCGATGAGCCGCGACGGCCGCCTCGGCCATTCGAGCCGCGACGGCCGCCTCGTCTTTCCCGGCATGGCGACCGACCACGCCGCGATGGCCGCCGCCGCTCTCGCCCTGCATCAGGCGACGTTCGAGCCCGCCTTCCTGGCCGACGCCGAAGCCTGGCTCGGCGAGCTCGACGCCCGTTATCGCGACGACGACGGATCCTATTTCCTGACCGCGGACGACGCGGCCGCCCTGATCGTGCGGCCGAAGCCGGTCATCGACGAGGCGACGCCGAACGCCAACGCCGTCATCGCCGACGTCTCCGTCGCCCTTCATCTCCTCACCGGCGCGAGCGAGCATCTCGACCGGGCCGACCGGATCTTCTCGGCGCTCGGGCCGCAGGTCGGCCGGAACATCGTCGGGATGGCCGGACTGCTCTGTGCCTTCGTTCGCCGGCTCGATCTCGCCAGTGTGGTCGTCGTCGGGCCGGAGAGCCCCGAACGGCGCGCGCTGATCGCGGCAGCCCGGCGGCATGCGCCCTCGGCGGTTGTTTTCGCCGCCGAATCGACCGCCGGCCTCGGCGACGGCCATCCGGCGACGGGCAAGACGACGGTGTCGGACGCCACGGCCGCCTACTTGTGCCGGGGATCGACCTGTTCCCTGCCGGTGACCGATGGCGACGCCTTCGCGGCGCTGGTCGCCGAAGGCGACGGTGCGCCGTTTCCAGGCTGAGACCGAATGAAGCCGAAACGCGAAAGGCCGCCGCATCGCCCGGGCGATGCGGCGGCCTCTTTCGGTCGGGGAGGGGTGCGAGCGCCGGCGCGGCGCGGCCCCTCAGGTGTTCATCGAATCGAAGAAATCCTGGTTGGTCTTCGTCTGCCGCAGCTTGTCGAGCAGGAACTCGGTGGCGTCGGTGGTTCCCATCGGGTTGAGGATGCGGCGCAGGACGAAGGTCTTCTTGAGCTTGTCCGGCGGCACCAGCAGGTCCTCCTTGCGGGTGCCCGAGCGCTGGATGTCGATCGCCGGGAACACGCGCTTGTCGGAGATCTTGCGGTCGAGGATGAGCTCCGAGTTGCCGGTGCCCTTGAACTCCTCGAAGATCACCTCGTCCATGCGGCTGCCGGTGTCGATCAGCGCCGTCGCGATGATCGTCAGCGATCCGCCTTCCTCGATGTTGCGCGCCGCGCCGAAGAAGCGCTTGGGCCGCTGCAGGGCGTTGGCGTCGACGCCGCCGGTCAGCACCTTGCCGGAGGACGGCACCACGGTGTTGTAGGCCCGGCCGAGGCGGGTGATCGAATCGAGCAGGATGACGACGTCGCGTCCGTGCTCGACGAGGCGCTTGGCCTTCTCGATGACCATTTCGGCGACCTGGACGTGGCGGGTCGCCGGCTCGTCGAAGGTGGAGGACACCACCTCG
Source organism: uncultured Alphaproteobacteria bacterium (assembly GCA_937900425.1). GTDB lineage: Bacteria > Pseudomonadota > Alphaproteobacteria > Rhizobiales > Pleomorphomonadaceae > CALCDT01. The sequence goes on from CALCDT010000245.1 coordinate 12,137, forward strand.
CCCTTCACCGAGCGCTGCATGTCGGTGACCTCCTCGGGCCGCTCGTCGATCAGCAGCACGATCAGGTAGCAGTCCGGGTGGTTGGTCGTGATCGAATGGGCGATGTTCTGGAGCAGCACCGTCTTGCCGGTGCGCGGCGGCGCGACGATCAGCGCGCGCTGGCCTTTGCCGAGAGGGGCGACCAGATCGATGATCCGCGCCGAGAGGTCCTTCTGGGTGACGCCCTCGATCTCCATGCGGAAGCGTTCGTCCGGATAGAGCGGGGTCAGGTTGTCGAAGTGGACCTTGTGGCGGGCCTTGTCGGGGTCTTCGAAGTTGACGGTGTTGACCTTGAGAAGCGCGAAATAGCGTTCGCCTTCCTTGGGAGAGCGGATCTGGCCCTCGACCGTGTCGCCGGTTCTCAGAGAGAAGCGGCGGATCTGCGAGGGCGAGACGTAGATGTCGTCCGGCCCCGGCAGGTAGTTGGCATCGGGAGAGCGGAGGAAGCCGAAGCCGTCCTGGAGGACCTCGACGACGCCTTCGCCGATGATGTCGACATCCTGGGCCGCGAGTTGCTTCAGGATGGCGAACATCAGTTCCTGCTTGCGCATCGTGGAGGCGTTCTCGACCTCCAGTTCCTCGGCCACCGACAGCAGTTCGGTCGGCGTCTTGGACTTCAGATCCTGGAGTTTCATCTCCGGCATATATCACTCGCTGGTGTGGTGGAGCCGCCGGCCGCGCGGGCCTTGGCGTGTCTCGAAAAGGCGGGAAAGCTACTGTCGATCCGAAGGTCCGGAGGATGCGGAACGAGGGGGTTCCGGGACCATCACAACCGGGCGGATCGTGCCGTCGAAGCCGGAAAGGCGCGTCTGCCGCGCGTTCTCTTGCCGATGACCGGGCGTCCCGGGAGGGACACGAATCGGCTGATCGGCTTGCTCGGGCCGTACAGGGACCGACTTGCTATAGTCTTTTCCGCGGCCTGAAACAAGTCGGGGAGCGAGCGAATGCTTCTCAGAACGGCTTGAAGACGACGAGGACGACGATCGCGACGAGGAGAAGGGTCGGAACCTCGTTGGCGATCCGGAAGAAGCGCGAGGAGCGGGTGTTGCGATCCGCGGCGAAATCGCGCACGCAGCGCGCGCAGAAGCCGTGGAAACCGCTGAGCGCCAGCACGAAGGCGAGCTTGGCGTGGAGCCAGCCGGAACTGAAGAAACCGGCCTCGAAGGCGAGCCAGAGACCGAACACCCAGGTCGCGATCATCGCCGGCGTCATGATCGCCTTGAGCAACCGGCGTTCCATGACCTTGAAGGTCTCCGAGGTCGCCGACCCGGCGGGGGCGTCGGCATGGTAGACGAAGAGCCGAGGCAGGTAGAACTGCCCGGCCATCCAGGCGATCAGCGACAGGATGTGCAGGGTCTTCAGCAGTTCGTACATCGGCTCGTCTCTCCAGCTTCACCCCGACGCCGCTTCGCTTCCACGCCGGATGCGGTGCGAGGTCTTCCGGCTCATGCGCGCCTGATCACGCGCCCCGGACCCGTCGCACCATCTGCTCGACGTGTTCCACCGGCGCCTCCGGCGTCACCCCGTGGCCGAGATTGAAGATGAAAGGCCCGCCGGCGAAGGCCTCCAGCACCGCGTCGACACCCTCGTCGAGCGCCCGGCCGCCGGCGACGAGGCGCATCGGGTCGAGGTTGCCCTGGACCGGCACCAGCGGCTGCACGGAGCTGCGGGCGAAATCGAGCGGCACCGACCAGTCGAGGCCGACCGCGGAAACCCCCGTGGTGCCGACGTAGGACGGCAGCCGGGCGCCGGCACCCTTGGGAAAGCCGATGATCTTCGCCCCCGGCACCTCGGCGCGCACCCCTTCGACGATCCGGCGCATCGGTTCGGCGGCGAAGGCGGCGAAGCCCTCGTCGTCGAGGGTGCCGGACCAGCTGTCGAAGACCTGCACCGCGTCGGCCCCGGCCCTGAGCTGGGCGACGAGATAGCGGATCGAGGCTTCTGTCAGGACGTCGATCAGCGCAGAGAAGGCCTCGCGCCGGGCGAACAGCGCCTTCCTGGCCGGGGCCTGATCGGTGGTGCCGCGTCCGGCGATCATGTAGGTCGCCACCGTCCACGGCGCGCCGCAGAAGCCGAGAAGGGTGGTCTCGCCCGGAAGCGCCTCGCGGATCCGCGACACCGCCTCGAGCACCGGGGCGAGGTGACCCAGCACCCGCGTCGGATCGAGATGGCCGACCCGGTCGAGATCGAGCGGATCGAGCCTCGGCCCTTCACCCTCGACGAAGCGAACCTCCTGGCCGAGCGCGTCCGGGATCACCAGAATGTCGGAGAACAGGATCGCGGCGTCGAAGCCGAAGCGCCGGATCGGCTGGAGCGTGACTTCCGTGGCGAGTTCGGGCGAGTAGCAGAGGTCGAGGAAGCTGCCGGCCTCGGCCCGGGTGCGGCGGTATTCGGGCAGGTAGCGACCGGCCTGACGCATCATCCAGATCGGCGGCCGGTCCGGGCGCTCGCCCTCGAGGACGGCAATGAGCTTTCTCGTCGTCGTCATGGCCGCTGGCTCGAACCTCTCCCGGGGATGAGAACGAAATTGAATCTAAGATTCTTTGAATTGATGTTTCTGTTTGGGGGCTGGATATCAGGGATTGGCGCCGCTCCACAATGGGCCGGTTCGCCGGCAGTCGGACGGTGCCGTGTGGATAGGGCAGGGCGGAGTTGTCCACCGGCGGATGACTACCGGAATAACAGCGCTGTTCCAGTCGGTTACGTCCAGTTCCACCGGTGAGGGGCCTGTGGATGGAAGGGGGATCGTTTCGCGCGGCTGTGGCCGGTTACGATTCCTTCATCTTGTCCACAGCCCTGGTGGCGGTCCGTCCCCCGGGCCGGCCGCTGTGGATGAAACCGGCGGTTCTCAACAGCCCCGGCGGCGGCCGGGCCGGCGCGGCGTCGTCGTCCCCGTTCGGCCGGTCGCTGTGGACAAACGGCGGGAGAACGCCCGGCCTCGACAGGCAAGGCCTTCCGCCGCATAAGCTTTCCGATCGGGTGCCGGCGTGCGCCGACCCGGCGGCGGCGGGAGAGGCCGATGGGCGAGGCCAAGACCTATTTCCACATCCACCTCATCTCGGATTCGACCGGCGAGACCCTGCTCACCGTCGCCCGCGCCGTGGCCGCCCGCTACGAGGATCTCGTCTCGATCGAGCACGTCTATCCGCTGGTGCGCAGCGCCCGTCACCTCGACCGGGTGCTCGCCGACATCGACGAGGCGCCGGGGATCGTCCTCCACACCCTCGTCGACCGGGCGCTGTCGGCCCGCGTCGTCGCCGCCTGCAAGGCGGCTGGCGTTCCGGCCGTCGCGGTGCTCGACCCGGTGGTCGCCGCCTTCGACAGCTTCCTTCACATGCCGGCGAGCATGAAGGTCGGCGGCCAGCACGCCCTCGACGCCGACTATTTCAGCCGGATCGACGCCCTCGACTACACCATGGCCCACGACGACGGCCAGCTTCCGGCCGACCTCGAGAGCGCCGACGTCGTCATCCTCGGCGTCAGCCGCACCTCGAAGACGCCGACGGCGATGTATCTGGCGATCCGCGGCCTCAAGGTGGTCAACGTGCCGCTGGTACCCGGGGTGGCGCTGCCGGAGGCGATCACCCGAGCGAAGCGGCCGCTGGTGGTCGGGCTGATCGCCAGCGCCGAGAGCATCCTCCAGGTCCGCCAGAACCGGCTGATCGCCATGGGCACCGGCGACGGCGCCACCGCCTACGTCGACCGCGCCGCCATCACCCGCGAGGTCGCCCAGGCGAGGCGCGTCTACGCCGAGAACGGCTGGCCGACCATCGACGTCACCCGCCGCTCGATCGAGGAGACCGCGACCGCGATCCTTGCACTGCTCAACCAACACCGCTACGGCAGGGAACCGCGGCCCGAGCGGGGATCGGACCGGGGGCCGGAGTGAGGATTGCATCGCACGAGGGGACGACACGCCATGGATTGCCGTCGATGAGGCTGGTGCTCGCCTCCAACAGCGCCACCCGCGCCTCGATGCTGACCGGCGCCGGACTGATCTTCGAGCGCGTCGCCGCGGACGTCGACGAACGCGCGGTGGAAGAGGCGCTCGAGGGCAGCGGCGCGGGAACCGACGACGTCGCCCAGGTGCTGGCCGACGTCAAGGCGGTCGAGGTCTCGATCCGCCGCCCGGACGCCCTCGTCATCGGCGCCGACCAGATGCTCTCGCTCGCCGGGCGCCGCTTCCACAAGGCCCCCGACATGGCCGCCGCGAAGCGCCAGCTGCTGGCGCTGGCCGGCCGTTCCCACGTCCTGAGCTCCGCCGTCGCCTGCGCCCGCGGCGGCGAGGTGGTCTGGCGCCACGTCGCCGAAGCCCGCCTCACCATGCGCCCCTTCGGCGAAGCCTTCGTCGATCATTACCTCTCGATCGTCGGCGAACAGGCGCTGGCGAGCGTCGGCGGCTACCAGATCGAGGGCCTCGGCATCCAGCTGTTCGAGGAGATCGAGGGCGACCATTTCACCATTCTCGGGATGCCGCTGCTGCCGCTGCTCGGCTTCCTGCGCGAGGAGAAGGTTCTGGAGACATGACCGGGATCCCCGTTCGCCGTGCCGGCATCATCGGCTGGCCGGTCACCCATTCGCGCTCGCCCCTGCTTCACGGCCACTGGCTGGCGACGCTCGCCATCGCCGGCGCCTACGAGCGCATTCCGGTGCCGCCGGAGGAGATCGCCGGCTTCCTCGCCGGCTTTGCGCAAAGCGGCTTCGTCGGCGGCAACGTGACCATTCCCCACAAGGAGGCGGCCTACACCGCGACCCGCGACACCGCCGACCCGGTCGCGTCCTTCCTCGGCGCCGCCAACACGCTCTGGCTCGAGGACGGCCGGCTGATGAGCGCCAACACCGACGTCGCCGGCTTCCTCGGCAATCTCGACGAGGCGACGCCGGGCTGGGACGCCGCCGGCGGCCCCGCGCTCGTCCTCGGTGCCGGCGGCGCGGCGCGGGCGATCGTCTACGGCCTCGACCGCCGCGGCTTCGGCCCGATCCACCTCGTCAACCGCACCAGAGCCCGCGCCGAGGCGATCGCGGCGCTGTTTCCCGCCTCCGCGCGGGTCGCCGAAGAGGCCGACGTCGCCCGCCTGCTCGGCGAGGCCCGCGTCCTCGCCAACACCACCTCGCTCGGCATGAAGGGCCAGCCGCCGCTCGAGTTCGACCTCGCGCCCGCCCGCGACGACCTCGTCGTCACCGACGCGGTCTACGTGCCGCTGCGCACGCCGCTGCTGGAGCGGGCCCGCGCCCGCGGCCTTCGCGCCGTCGACGGCCTCGGCATGCTGCTGCACCAGGCGGTGCCGAGCTTCGCGCGCTGGTTCGGCGTCACCCCAGCCGTGACGCCGGCGCTGCGAAACCTCCTCCTCGCCGACCTCGGCGAAGCGCCGTGATCGTCCTCGGCCTCACCGGCTCGATCGGCATGGGCAAGTCGACGACGGCGAAGCTCTTCGCCGAGGCCGGCGTTCCGGTCCACGACGCCGACGCGGTGGTCCACCGGCTCTACGCCGGACCGCTGGTTCCCGCGATCGAAGCCCGCTTCCCCGGAACCACCTCCGGCGGCGCCGTCGACCGCGCCGCCCTCGGCGCCGCCGTGCTCGGCGACGAAGCGGCGCTGCGGGATCTGGAGGCCATCGTCCACCCCATGGTGCGGGCCGAGGAGGCGGACTTCCTCGACGCCGCCCGCACCGCCGGCGAGCCGGTCGTCCTGCTCGACATCCCGCTGCTCTACGAAACGGGACGCGAGGGCGCCGTCGACGCCGTCGTCGTCGTCAGCGCGCCCGCCGAGATCCAGCGCGGCCGGGTTCTCGCCCGACCCGGCATGACGGACGAAAAATTCGCCGCGATCCTCGCCCGGCAATTGCCCGACGAGGAAAAGCGCCGGCGGGCCGATTTCGTCGTCGAGAGCGGCGAGGGACTGGAGCGCGCCCGCGCCGACGTCGCCGCGATCCTTTCGGCGGTGGCGGCCGGCGAGCTGGGGAAAGCGGGGACCGGCACGGCCGGCGGCGTTGTCGGCCCGGCGGGCGGTTGATACCAAGGGCTGCAACCCTCCGGGCCCCGGAGCGGAACGCCTCATTCGACCGGAACCGCCATGGAACGGGAAATCGTCCTCGACACCGAAACCACCGGTCTCGACCCGAAGACCGGAGACCGGCTGGTCGAGATCGGCGGCGTCGAACTCGTCAACCGCTTCCCGACCGGGCGCACCTACCACGTCTACATCAATCCCGAGCGTTCGATGCCGGTCGAAGCCTACAACGTCCACGGCCTGTCGGAGGAGTTCCTCGCCGACAAGCCGCGCTTCGACGACGTCGCCGACGGTTTCGTCGCCTTCATCGAGGGCGCCCGTCTCGTCATCCACAACGCCCAGTTCGACATGGGCTTCATCAACATGGAGCTGAAGCGGTCGGGCCGCCCGACCGTCGAGCCCGACCGGGTGCTCGACACCCTCGCGCTCGCCCGCCGCAAGCATCCGGGCTCGCCGGTCAGCCTCGACGCGCTCTGCGCCCGCTACGGCATCGACAATTCGCGCCGCACCCGCCACGGCGCCCTGCTCGACAGCGAGCTGCTCGCCGAGGTCTACATCGAGCTGCTCGGCGGCCGTCAGGCCGACCTCGGCCTCGCTTCGGCGGCGACGGTCGCCGCCCGGGCCCGCGCCGCCGGCGGCGACGTCGCCCGGCCGCG
>CALCDT010000246.1 GCA_937900425.1 uncultured Alphaproteobacteria bacterium
TTCTGCATGTCCGGCGTCAGAAGGCAGAGCGGCAGCCCGGCGAGCTCGCCCCACGCGACGGAGGCGCGGTCGGCGAGCGGTCCGCCGGCGGCGGTGACGAGCCGGTAGCTCTCGCGGAACAGCGGCAGGGTGCGGACGCGGCCGAGCGGCTCGTTGTCGATGTAGGTGACGCCCGCGTCGATCTCCAGGTTGCCGATCAGCTCGAGGATCTCGGCGGAGGTCCGTGACTGCACGGTGAAGCGGACGCCGGGGTGGCGGGACCGGTAGTGGTCCGTCAGGCTCGGGATGAAGCCGAGCGCCGTCGGTACCGAGGCGAGCCTTAGGTGCCCGGCGAGGCCGTACTTCAGCGCGTGGATCTCCTGGCGCATGCCGCGGGCGTCGCCGACGATGCGCCGCGCCCATTCGAGCACCCGCTCGCCCTCGTGGGTGAAGCCGATGAAGCGACTGCCGCGGTTGACGAGGACGACGCCGAGCGTGTCCTCGAGGCTGCGGACGCCGGCCGACAGGGTCGGCTGGGTGACGCCGCAGGCCTCCGCCGCCCGGCCGAAGTGGCGCTCGCGGGCGAGCGCGATCAGGAACTCGAACTTGTCGATCACCGCCGTTCCCCCTTCGACGTGATGTTCCAGGCGGTGGCGGCGCTTGCGGCCGGCTTCGTCCCGCCCGCCCATAATGGCGTGACGGGCCCGGCCTTTACAGGGAGCCGCGACCGCGATGATTCGGCGCGCCCCGAAGCGCTCCGCGCCGCGCGCCGTCTCAATGCGGGCTGACGAGCTTCAGTCCGACGATGCCGACGACGATGAGCGTGATCGCGCCGATCCTGAGCGCGTCGGTCGGCTCGCCGGCGAAGAAGATGCCGTAGGCGACGGCGCCGACCGTGCCGATGCCGGTCCAGACAGCGTAGGCGGTGCCGATCGGCAGCGTCCGCACGGCGACGGCGAGGAGAAAGATGCTCGCGACCATCGCCGAGCCGGTCAGGATCGACGGGACGAGGCGGGTGAAGCCGTCGGTGTGCTTCAGGCCGACGGCCCAGCCGACCTCCAGAAGACCGGCGATGACGAGATAGATCCAGGCCATGGCGGCCCTCCCGAGAGGCGGGGTCGTCCCCGGAAGAGATGTCGCGGGTCGGGTCGTCCCGGCCGCCTGACGTTTCCCGCACGCGGGATCTCCCGCGGTGGGCGCAAAGGCCCGCCGCGGGCGCCCTGACCTAGCCGCGTCCGGCGAGAAGTTCCAGCGCTTCGTCGAGCAGCGCTCGGCTCGCCGCCGCCACTACGCGGCCCCCGTCCTTGGCGGAGCCGCCCTCCCACGACGTAACGACGCCACCGGCGCCCTCGACGATCGGGATAAGCGGCGCGATGTCGTAGGTCTGCAGGCCGGCCTCGACGACGAGGTCGACGAAGCCCGCGGCGAGCATGCAGTAGGCGTAGCAGTCGCCACCGTAGCGCGTCAGCCGCGCCCGCGCCTTCACCCGCTCGAAGGCCGCGACGTCGTCGCCGGTGAACAGCGCCGGGCTCGTCGTCATCAGGACGGCATGGGCGAGCGACGCCGCGGGCCGCGTCCGCAGCGGCCGCACGTCGGCGCCGCGGCGTATCTCGGCGTGCCGCCCGTCGCCGACGAACACCTCCCCGATATACGGCTGCGCCATCAGGCCCAGCGCCGGCCGGCCGTTGTCGACCCGGCCGACCAGCGTGCCCCACAGCGGCACCCCCGAGACGAAGGCCCGGGTGCCGTCGATCGGGTCGATGATCCAGACGCGCTCGGCGTCGAGCCGCTCGGCGCCGAACTCCTCGCCGAGGATGCCGTCGCCCGGATGTGCCTCGGCGATCAGCGCGCGGATCCGCAGCTCCGCCGCCTTGTCGGCCTCCGTGACAGGGTCGTAGAGGCCCTCGCCGGCCTTGTTCTCGACGGCCAGCGGGGTGCGGAAGTGCGGCAGGATCACGTCGCCCGCGGCCTCGGCGATGCGCGCGAGGAAGGCGAAGTCCGCCGATGTCGTCGTCATGGGAGGCTCCGGCGTTCAGATCTGGGCGAGCGCCCAGGGCACGAGCTCGTCGAGGACCTGCTTCAGCGCCGCGTCCATCGCCCGGACGGCCGCGCCGGGTTCGTCGCTGCCCGAGGCCGCCTCGCCGGTGAACACGCGCCGCGCCACGACCTGGCCGTTCGAGTCGTTCAGCACCATCGCGGAAATCTCCACGACGGCGCGCGAGCGGCCGTCGGTCTGTAGCTCGAAGGCGCGGATCTCCATCGGCAGCTGGTAGTTGATCAGCAGCCCCTCGCCCGGCAGGCCGACGGCGCGGACACGGCCCGAATCCTCAAGCGACTGGACGACGGCCACCTGCACGAGCTTCGGCAGCGAATCGGCCCACTGCACGCCACCGTAGTAGCTCAGTGTCTGCTGTGACGGGCGGACGGCGATCGACGAGGTGTCTAGCGCGCGGATGGCACGCGGCACCGGAACCAGTACCTGCGTCTGCAGCCGCGCCCTGCCCTCCACCGGTGTCGCCCTGGCCGAGAGATCGTAGAATGCCTTCGGCGCGGAGGCGCCGGCGCAGCCCGCGACGAGCGCCGCAAACAGCACGGCGCCGCCGCCCGCGACGATCCGGCGGCACGGCGTCGCGCCGGCGGTGCGGGAGGTCTTTACGATCGGCATCTCGCCCCTTTCCGCATCAGCGCCGCTGCGGCTGGTACACCGGCTGGCCCGAGCCACCGAAGATCACCCGGCTCGGGTCGCGCTCGATGTTCTGCACGGCGTTCTGGATGGTGACCAGCGTCTGGCGCGCCTGCGCGATGGTCGCGGCGAGGTCGCTGAGGCCCGTGGTCGAGAAGCGGCCGAGCCCCTGGGCGATCGCCCGCGACTGCGGCTCGAAGTTCTCCGCGACGACGCGGATCGCCCGGGCGGCCGCGGTCGCCTCGGCGACGAAGCCCTGGCCGTCGCCGCGGACGAGCTTCTCGACCTCGTCGATGACGCCGGAGACACGGGCCGAGGCGGCGTTGAGGCGCTCGACCATCTGCCGCGCCTGCTCGACCGTCGCGTCGACGTTCGGCTGCTGCGCCGCGAGGCCGTCGGCGAAGCGGCGGACCGAGGCGGAGGCCTCGCGGGCATTGTCGATCGTCTGGTCGATATCGCCGCCCTTCGCGGCGATGCGGTTCGTCACCGTCTGGATGTTGCGGACGATCGTCCGGATCTCGGTCGGGTCGAACGCGCCGATGATCCGGCCGGCGTCGGCGATGACGGGGGCGAGGCCGGCGGCGAGCTGGTCGATGCGGTCGGTGAGGCTGCGGATGTTCGTCACCGTCGCGTCGATGTCGTCGCGGCGCTCCAGCAGCGCCGCCGAGATCTCGTCGATGTTCTGCGCCGCGCCCTTCGCGCTGAGGATGATGGCGTCGATGTCCGGCGTCCGTTCGGCGAGGCCGGTGGCGACCCTGTCGACGCTCTCGACGATCCGCTTGACGGCGTCGGTCGGGATCGCGCCGATCAGCGTGTTGACGCCCTCGAGGGAGCCGTTGAGACCCTCGATGAAGCGGCGCAGGTCCGCGGTGCCCGCCTGGACGTCGGCAACGACGGCGTCGACCTGCGTCGAGGCGCGACCGAGCGCGTCGGCGAAGCTGACCGCGTTGTCGACGATCCGGCGAACGTCCTCGCGGCGGACCTCGCTCACCAGCCCCTCGAAGTGATCGACGATCGGGGGCAGCCGGTCGGAGAGATCGGCAATGGTCTGGGCGGCCCGGCCCACCTCGGTGAACAGCGTCTGAACGGCGCCGGAGTTGGCGGCGAGCGCCTGCGAGAACTGGTCGATGTTCCGGATCGTCGAATTGATCGCCGGAGCGTTCTCGGTGACCACCTTCTCGATGGTGCCGAGGGTGGTGTCGGCTTTCTTCAGAATGTCGCGGGCGCCGTCGAGCAGGTCCTCGAAGGCAGAGCGTTCGGCGGTGATGACCGGCACCTCGCCGTCGCCGGAGAACAGCGACGGCGCCTGCTGGGTGCCGCCGAGCAGCGACACGTAGGCGATGCCGGTGAGGCCCTGAAAGCCGAGTTCGGCGTGGATGTCGCGCTTCAGCGGCGCGTTGGCGTCGACCGAGAGGCGGGCCTTGACGTTGGTCGAGCCGTCGCCGGCGAACGACAGCCTCGACACCTCGCCGACGCGGATGCCGTTGAAGTAGACGGGGCCGCCGACCGCGAGCCCGGTGACCGAGCCGGGGAACAGGATGTCGACGGCGACGCGCTGGCCGGCGTCGCGGCTCGAATGCAGCCAGTAGACGAAGAAGAACGCCCCGGCGATGACCGCGAGGACGAACAGCCCGATGGTGACGTAGTTGGCGCGAGTCTCCATGGGGGCTCCGGTACGTCCTCAGCCTGTCTGCAAGACGGTCTGGGCGAGTCTGCCGCCGCGGACGCCGCGGAAGTAGGACCGAACCCAAGGATGATCGAAGGCGAGCATCTCTTCGAGGGTCCCGGCGACGAGAACGCGCTTTTCGCCGAGGACCGCTATCCGATCGCACACCGAATAGAGGCTGTCGAGGTCGTGGGTCACCATATAGACGGTGAGCCCGAGCGTATCGCGCAGGTTGGCGATCAGCGCGTCGAAGTCCGCCGCGCCGATCGGGTCGAGGCCCGAGGTCGGCTCGTCGAGAAAGACGAGGTCGGGGTCGAGCGCCAGCGCCCGGGCGAGGCCGGCGCGCTTGATCATGCCGCCCGAAAGCTCGGACGGGTACTTCTCGGCGGCGTCGCGTGGCAGCCCGACGAGCTCGATTTTCAGCAGCGCCAGTTCGTCCATCAGCCGCTGGCTGATCGACAGGTGCTCGCGCATCGGCACCTGGACGTTCTGCTTCACCGTCAGCGACGAGAACAGGGCGCCCATCTGGAACAGCACGCCCCAGCGGCGCTCGACCGCGGCGCGGCCGCGGTCGTCGAGGGTGTCGAGATTGTGGCCGAACACCTCGATGGTGCCGGAGCGCTTCGGCGTCAACCGCAGGATCGTCCGCATCAGCACCGACTTGCCGGTGCCGGAGGCGCCGACGAAGCCGAGGATCTCGCCGCGGTAAAC
>CALCDT010000247.1 GCA_937900425.1 uncultured Alphaproteobacteria bacterium
TGCATCGTCGCGGCGGGCGCGACGAGACGTGGCAGTACCGAGCGGACGTGCGCCGGCGCGTCCTCCGGCGGGACGGTGACGCGGCGCTCCACCACCTCGATCATCCGCCAACCGTCGCGGCCGCGGAAATAGATGCGCTCGATCGCCGGCGGATCCATCGCGACGGCGCCCTCACGCGGGCCGATCACCCCGGCGAAGCCGCGACCGCGACCGGCGAGATCATCGCGCGGGAACGCGGCGGCGACGGCGTCACCGACGAACGGCGACGGACCGGCGACGACGACGCCGACACGGACTGCGGGTAGTTCCGTCGTCCAGCCCTGCACGAAGATTTCGCCCTCGGCGAAGGAACCGACGACCTCGACGAAGCCGTCGCTTCGGGCTACCCGCTGGATCAGGCCGATCACCGCCGCGAGCCGTCTGGCGCTGCCGCGGCCGGCGATCAGCGCCTCGACGAGGCCGTCGACGACCGTCGGCCCGGCGTCGTCGACGACGGCGCGCAAGGCCGCGTCCACGCCTGAAGCGCGGCCGGTCAGGGCGTAGCGCGCGGCCACGCCCGCGCGGCGGAGCAGGACGGAGTTGAGCCGGCCCCGGCCGAGAGCGGCGAGCGGCACCAGCGCGGCGAAGCCGAAGCTCGTCTCCGGCGGCGCCCCCGAGCGCCGCCAACTGACGACGACGGCCTCGGCGGCGGCGCTCGGATCGCCGTTGAGCAGCACCGTGAGCTTGCCCTGCATCGGCACGTCGCCCGTGCCGGCGACGAGGGCGAGCCCGTCTTCCACCAGCGCGGCGAGCGCCGTTTCACCGTCGAGGGGCAGAGCAACCGTGTCGCTCATCGCATCCTTCTCCACGGGCGGCCTCACATCGCCATGGCGAGGCCGACGGCCAGGCCGATGGCGACGCCGATCATTCCGGCGAGGGCCAGCATCTGCGGCTTCAGCTCGGAGCGGCCGCGCTCGGCGAGCGCCTTCAGCCGGCCATCGAAGCCGGCGAGGGTGGTGTCGAAGCGGACGAGGAAGGTCTCCATCTGGTCGAGGCGGTCGCCCAGCGTCTGCTGCCCGGACCGCACCGTCGCGACCATCTCGCCGAGGCCCGTCTCCGAGGCCATCACCGCGTCCATCCTGTCCTGGACGCCCTTCTGGCCGAGCTGCAGCTGGCGCTGCGCGAGCACCAGCCGGTCGAGCCGGTCGAGGACGCGGGCGAGCGGCGCCGCCACAGCCTGTTCGACCGCCCGCTCGTCGACCGACGGCGCCCGCAGCACCGTCTCGATGCCGGTATCGACCGCAACGGCGACGACGGAGAGGCGAGGCCCCGCCGCGGCGACCTCAGGCGGCAGCGTGATCTCGAAGGCGTGGGCGCCGTCGCCGATGCCGTTGCGACGCAGGTCGACGCGCAGCCGGTCGGCGACGCCGACCGCCACCTCGACGCCGTCGAGGCGCACCCGCACGCCGACGCGGGCGTCCGGGTTGGCGGCGTCCCAGACCCAGCCGTACAGGCGCTCGCCCTCGAGCGCGTCGACGCGGCCCTGCAGGGCCGGCTCGACCGGCGGCTGCGGGACGGTCGCCGCAGTGGGGGCGGCCCGAGCGGCGTCGGCGGTTGCCGTGGCCACCGACACGGGCCTCACCGACGCGGGGATGTCGAGGCGATGGGGTTCGGCGTTCACAAGACGAGCTCCCTGCGTTCGCCGTGCGCCGCCGCGCCGAGGGCGTCGAACAACCCGAAATAGCGCTGTGCGACCTCGTCGATGCCGGGCGGCGGCACGGCGGCGCCGGCGAGACGGCGCCACAGTCCGGAGTCCGCGGCCGCCGAAGCCATCGTTCGGGCGAGGCCGAGCGGATCGCCGGGAGTGACGTGCAGCCCGTCGACGCCGTCGCGGACCATCTCGGCCATGCCGCCGATGCCCGAGACGATCAGCGGGCGGCGGTGGAGCTGCGCCTCCTGGATGACGAGCGGCGCGTTCTCCCACCACGTCGACGGCACCACCACCCAGTCGACCGGCTCGATCAGCCGGGCGACGTCGTCGCGGTGATAGGGACCGAGGCGAACGACGTGGGAGCGCGTGGCCTCGAACAGATCGTCGAGCTGCGCCACGAACGCATCGGACTGGAACGGCGCGCCGCCGTGGACGCGCATCTCGAAATCGACCCCTTGCGCGATCAGCCGCCGGCACGCCTCGAGTAGGGTGACGATGCCCTTCCAGCGGTTGAGGTTGCCGAAGTAGCCGAACACCGAACGACGCCCGGCGCCGGCGGCGCGATGTGGCGTCGGCGGTACCAGCGGGCGGCCGTTGGCGATGACGCCGATGCGGCTGCCGTCGAGGCCCCAGTCGATATAGCGGTCGCGCAGAAACTCGCTCGGCGAGACGAAGGCGTCGACGACCGCGAGGTGCGCCTTGAGATGCCGCTCGCGCAGCAGCATGCGGTCGGGGGAAACGTCCGGCAGGCAGTCGCAACGGCCGCCGCGGGCGGCGCCGTTGCAGCGGCTGCCGTCGGGCTTCATCAGCACGCCGTCGTTGGCGCAGATCGGATAGTAGTCGTGCAGCGTCATGACGATGCGGGCGTCGCGGCAGATCCGCCGCACGACGGCCAGGAACTCGACGCCGACGAGCATCAGGTGGTGGACGTGGACGACGTCCGGCCGGAACGTCTCGAGCAGCGCGACGATGTCCGGGACGACGCCGTAGAGATCGATCTGGCTCATGTTGAAGCGGTCGAAATGACCGTTCCACAGCACCAGTTCGTCGACCGCGTCACCGACCGCCTGGAAGCTCGTCCCCGGATGCGGCTCGCGGTGCAGCCTGTTGGTGGCGCCGACGAACAGCGCCTCCGCCCCGGCCCGCCGGTAGGCCCGGAAGAGGTCGTGGGCGAAGATCTCGGTGCCGCCGGGATGGAAAGCCGGGTGGTTGTGCGCCACGACGAGGATCCGCGGCCGCCGCGGCGTCGGTTCGACGCGCTCCGGCAGAGTGCGGCCCCGCAAGGCGTGCGGCCCGGCCGCGACCGCCGACGGCTCCGGCCGCCGGGCGACGTCGGCGTCCCGCCGGGGTTCGAGATCGGGGGACGGGCCGACATCCGGCCGTGCGAGGCCGGGACGGGCGAGTCCGCCACGATCCACCGGCAATGTCGGCGTCGCACGCCGCATGATCGGCTCGCGGCGGGGCGGCGTGTCGGTCGGAACGGGAGCCGCCGCGACGGCGTCGCGATCCGGCGGGGCGATGGAGCCTGTCTGGCCGATCATGCGGGCGAGCCCTCCTTCTCGGCGACGAAGATGTCCTGGTAGTGGGCGGCCTCGCCGCCGCGCCAATGGCCGAGGCGGCGATCGACGAGGGTGAGGCCGGCCGCGGCGAGGCTCCCCTCGACGAAACCGTCGTCGAAGGCGACGGCGCCGAGCGGCGCGGCGGGATCGGCGTGCCACGCCGGACCATCGCCGGCGCGGACGAAGCCGCAGCGGCGGTCGCGCCCCTCGCCGCCGGCGAGGGCCACCGGGTCCATGACGAAAGCGGTCAGGAACAGCCGGCCACCGGGCGCCAGCACCTGCGCGATCTCGGCGAGGTAGCGCGCGACCTCGTCCGTCGGCAGATGGGTGGCGATGGAGACCATCGCGGCGAAGTCGAAGCTCTCCGCCGCGTAGGGCAGCGTCAGCTCGGCGCCGGCGATCGCGCCCGCCGGGTTGTAGAGCGGATGGGCGACGTCGAGCACCCGGAACGAGAAGCGCGGATAAGCAGGCGTGATCGTCTCGGTGCACCAGGCGATGCCGCCGGCGACGGGGTCGAAGCCGTCGTAGGTGGCGCGGTCGTCGAGATACTGGGTGAGCGGCACCGCCATGCGGCCGATGCCGCAGCCGACGTCGAGGACGCGG
>CALCDT010000248.1 GCA_937900425.1 uncultured Alphaproteobacteria bacterium
AGGAGCGGGTGCGCATGACCAAGCTGCGCCAGACCATCGCCCGCCGCCTCAAGGACGCCCAGAACACCGCGGCGATGCTGACGACCTTCAACGAGGTCGACATGACCAACGTCATGGCGCTGCGCAACGCCTACAAGGACGTCTTCGAGAAGAAGCACGGCGCGAAGCTCGGCTTCATGGGCTTCTTCGTCAAGGCGGTGATCCAGGCGCTCAAGGACGTGCCGGCCGTCAACGCCGAGATCGACGGCACCGACATGGTCTACAAGAACTACTACCACATCGGCGTCGCCGTCGGCACCGACAAGGGCCTCGTGGTGCCGGTGGTGCGCGACGCGGACCGGCTGTCGATCGCCGGCGTCGAGAAGACCATCGGCGGCTTCGGCCGCAAGGCCCGCGACGGCCAGCTGAAGATCGAGGAGATGCAGGGCGGCACCTTCACGATCTCGAACGGCGGCGTCTACGGCTCGCTGATGTCGACGCCGATCCTCAACGCCCCGCAGTCCGGCATCCTCGGCATGCACAAGATCCAGGAGCGGCCGATGGTGGTCGGCGGCAAGATCGAGATCCGGCCGATGATGTATCTGGCGCTCAGCTACGATCACCGCATCGTCGACGGCAAGGAGGCCGTGACCTTCCTCGTCCGCGTCAAGGAGGCGATCGAGGATCCGCAGCGTCTGGTCCTGGATCTCTGATCCACGGCCGTCCGGTCCGTCGTCGCCGAGGGCAGCGCATGCGTCTTTCCCCGATCCCGCTCCTGCACCGGCTGCGTGCGCTGGTCACGCCGGGCACGCTGCGGATCGGCGCCCGGGCCCGGATCGCGGCCGGGGCGCGCCTCGCCTTCCGGCGCGGGTCGTTGACGATCGGCCGCGAGGCCCGCCTTCACCACGGCGCCCTGATCGACGCCCTGCGCGGGCGCGTCGTCATCGGCGACAACTTCTCGCTCAACCCCTACTCGATCGTCTACGGGCTCGGTGACGTGACGATCGGCGACGACGTCCGCGTCGCCGCCCACGTCGTCGTCGTCGCCTTCGACCACAACGTCGAGGACCGCGCCCGCCCGATCCGCATGCAGGGCGTGACGAAGAAGCCGGTGGTGATCGAAAGCGACGTCTGGATCGGCGCCGGCGCCAGGATCCTCGGCGGATCGCACGTCCGCCGCGGCTGCGTCGTCGGCGCCAACGCCGTGCTCAAGGGCGACACCGAGCCCTACGGCATCTACGTCGGCAACCCGGCCCGGCTGTTGCGCTTTCGCGGCGCGTCGTCCCGCGTCGCCGTCCCGCACGACGGTCTGGAAGCGTCGTGACCCGCGCGACCCATCGAATTCCAGGGCGTCGGCCGGCCCCCGCCGCCGCGCCCGCCCCGTTCCCGCCCCGCCGGGAACCGACATCAGGAAGAGGCTGAGATGTCCGCATATGATCTGATCGTCATCGGCTCCGGACCCGGCGGCTACGTCTGCGCCATCCGGGCGGCCCAGCTCGGCCTGTCCGTCGCCGTCGTCGAAAAGCGCGCCACCCACGGCGGCACCTGCCTCAACATCGGCTGCATCCCGTCGAAGGCGCTGCTCCACGCCTCGGAAATGTTCGACGAGGCCGGCCACGCCTTCGAGAAGCTCGGCATCAAGGTCGGAACGCCCGAACTCGACCTCGCCGGCATGATGGGCCACAAGGACGCGACGGTGAAGAGCAACGTCGACGGCATCGCCTTCCTCTTCAAGAAGAACAAAATCACCGCCCACCACGGCACCGGCCGGATCCTCGCTCCGGGCAAGGTCGAGGTCACCGCCGCCGACGGGACGAGGACCGAACTCGAGGCGAAGGCGATCGTCGTCGCCACCGGCTCCGACGTCGCGACCGTGCCCGGCGTCGTCATCGACGAGAAGACCGTGGTCTCCTCCACCGGCGCCATCGCACTCGACAAGGTGCCGGGCCACCTCGTCGTCATCGGCGCCGGCGTCATCGGGCTGGAACTCGGCTCCGTCTGGGCCCGCCTCGGCGCCAGGGTCACCGTCGTCGAATATCTCGACCGCATCCTGCCGGGCATGGACGGCGAGGTCGCCAAGCAGTTCCAGCGCATGCTCGCCAAGCAGGGCTTCGACTTCAGGCTCGGCGCCAAGGTGACCGGCGTGAGCGCGTCGCCGACCGGCGCCAGCCTCGCCTTCGAGCCGGTGGCCGGCGGCGCGGCCGAGACCATCGAGGCCGACGTCGTGCTCTGCGCGGTCGGCCGCAAGCCCTACACCGACGGGCTCGGCCTCGACGAGGTCGGCGTCAAGCGCGACGGGCGCGGCCGCATCGAGACCGACGGCCACTACGCCACCTCGGTTGCGGGCATCTACGCCATCGGCGACGTCATCGTCGGCCCGATGCTCGCCCACAAGGCCGAGGACGAGGGCATGGCGCTAGCCGAGCTGCTCGCCGGCCGGGCCGGCCATGTCAACTACGACGTCATTCCGGGCGTCGTCTACACCATGCCGGAGGTCGCCGCGGTCGGGAAGACCGAGGAGGAGCTGAAGGCCGCGGGCGTCGCCTACGCCGTCGGCAAGTTCCCCTTCACCGCCAACGGCCGCGCCCGCGCCTCGCTGAAGAGCGAGGGCTTCGTCAAGATCCTCGCCGATGCGCAGACCGACCGGGTGCTCGGCGTCCACATCGTCGGCGCCGGCGCCGGCGAGATGATCCACGAGGCCGCGGTGCTGATGGAATTCGGCGGTTCGTCGGAGGATCTCGCCCGCACCTGCCACGCCCACCCGACCCTGTCGGAGGCGGTCAAGGAAGCCGCGCTCGCGGTCGACAAGCGGCCGATCCACATCTGACGCGGGGGCAGGGGCCGGGCCGTTCGCGCGCCCCGGCCGTACGGGTCCCGCCGGGTCGGCGCGCCGGCATCACCCCTTGGCGCCGGGCTGGCTGCTGAGGCCGGTGTGCATGCGCTCGGAGGCGCCGCGCAGGACGATGCGCACCGAGGCCTCGCCGCCGGCGGCGTTGAATTCGCCGATCTGGCCGCGCACCCGCTTGATGGCGGCGCGCAGCGCGGCGAGGGCGAGTTGCCAGTCGGCGGCGCTGTTGGAGCGGTCGGCGTTGGCGTCCTCGGGCGGCGAGGCGATGGCGCGGACGGTGAAGCCGGCGGTCTCGAAATTGATGCCCTTGCCCTCGACCACGATCAGAGCCGGCGTCGCCTCGACCTTGGCGAGCACGGTGAGCAGGGCGAGGCGCATCACCGCCTCGATGTCGGATCTCTCGCCGGAGACCGAAGGCGCCTCGACCGACAGTTCGGCCCGGCTGACGAGGCCGACCGCCTGGGCGTCCTTGATCCAGCTCTCCGCCAGCGCCATCGGCTCGACATGGGCGTCCGGGCCGCTCGGCGACGTCGCCATCAGGGCGAGGCAGCCCTCGAGCATCAGCTTCAGCTCGAACTGGCGCCGCGCCCGCTCGCGCACGTCGGCCTCGCAGGCCTCGAGCCGTTCGCCGAGGTCCATCCGCTGGCTCTGCAGCCGCGTCACGTCGGTGAGCAGCATCACGGTGGTCGGCGGGCCGTCTTCGTCGCCCTCGTTGCGGATCGCCCCGGCGAGGGCGTAGGCCGGCCGGGCGGCGTCGACGTTCTGGACGACGGTGGCCTCGCCGCCGGCGACGCGCCGGGCGATCTCCGGGATCGGCAGGCTTTGCCCGGATTCGATGAGTTCGAGATTGCGGTTCTGCGGCAGCCCGTCGTCGCCGTAGCTGAGGCTGATCAGCCGCGCCGCCGCCGGATTGGCCGCGAGCAGGGTGCCGTTGTCGGCGATCTGCAGGATGCCGATCGGCGCGCTCTGCAACAGGGTGTCGGCGACGGCGACCTTGGTGCGCCAGGCGGTGGCGAACTGGACGAGGAAGCTGTCGATGTTGCGGGCGAGCCGGCCGATCTCGTCCTGGCCGCCGGTCTCGCAGCGCCGGCTGTCGGCGCGCGCCGGCCGTTCGATCGCCGAGGCCAGCACCCTGGCGATGGTCTCGGCCGGCCGGGCGACGCGGTAGCGCACGACGAGGGCCGCCGCCGCCGCCGCCACGAGGGCGAGGGCGAGGGCGCCGAGCCTGAGGCGCATCGTCTCGGCACCGACCTTGTGGACGATCTCGGCCGTGTCGACCCGGATCAGGAGGTGGTAGGGCGTGTCGGTCACGGCCGGTGCCAGGTAGAATTCGGCCCGGGCCTCGTCGGCGCGCTCGGGCGCCGGGGTCTCGCCGTAACGGATCGCCGCGAAGGTCGTGAAGGGCTTCTCGCCGATCGCCTCGAGCAGGCTGCCGGTGGAATCGAACACTGCCGCGCCCTTCAGGGCGTCGATGACGACGAGGCGCGAGCCGACCCGGCCGATCTCTTCGGCCTTGTTCTGGAACCGCGGATCGATCGCCGCCTTGAGCAGGTCGATACTGGCCTGGCGCAGCGCCGCCCGCTCCTCGCCGAGCCGCACCGAGGAGACGTATTGGACCGCGAGCATCGCCGAGGCGAGCGTCGCCAGCAGCGTCGCGGCGCCGACGAGGGTCGTCGCGTTGACCGATCCGAGCAGCGTGCGCTTCTTCTTCGCCGCGCCGGCGTCGGCCGGTCTCATCGCGCCGGCCCTGCCGCCGTCGGCCGGCGAAGGAGGCGGGCGCCGGTCATTTGAGCGTGACCGCCGATCCGACCCGCGGCCGGATCAGGTAGTCGTGGGCGAGGTCGTAGCCCGAGCGCCCGGTGAGGCTGGCGAAGATGTCGCTCACCGGCGATTCGTAGCGGTGGGTGACCCGCGTCACGACGAGCTGGGTCGAACCCGAGGCGAGTTCGGCCGGGATCGGCACCGGCGAGGCGGCACCGGGTCCCGGCGCGCTGCCGTGAAGCGCCGCGCCCCACACCACCTTGCCGGTGCCGGACGAGACGTCGACCGAAGCGACGACGATCGAGACGCCCGAGGCGTCGAACGGCGTGAGAATCGCCGCCGACGCCGCGAAGATGTCGTCCAGCGTGTCGCGATCGAGGGTCTGGTACTGGGCGACGAGGTCGCCGATCGTCGCCGCCACGCTGTTGACCTTGCGATCGACCGTAAGGGCGGTGGTGAGTTCGATGGCGCCGATCCACAGCAGCAGCATCACCGGCAGGATCAGGGCGAACTCGACGGCGGAAACCGCGCGGCGGTCGGCGCGGAAGGCACGGAGCGCGGCGGAAAGGGAGCGCATCGCCGGCCTCACCACGGGAAGGGTTCGTTGCGGAAGGTGACCACCGAGGCGAGCAGGCGGTCGCCGCCGGCGGTGTCGGCCATCGACAGCGAGAAGAAGTCGAAGAACACCGGCCACTCGTAGAAGGTGCGGGCGACCACGATCTGGCTCTTGTCGCCGCTCGAATAGCCGAAGGAGCCGTCGTCGACCTCGCCGTCGGCGTCGAGCGGCGGCGACATCACGGCCGAGGAGAAGTCGGAGAACACCTTGACGTCGACGTGGAGACGGTTCTCGCAGTCGAACAGGCCCGAGAGGCCGGTGCAGACCTCCTGCTTGAAACGCGCCGCGGTCCAGCCGTCCTGCTTGGCCTTGCCGGTGCGGATCTCGCGGGCGGCGCTCGCGGTGGCGCTGTCGAGGATCTGGCCGGCGAAGAAGATCACGCAGGTTTCGATGATCGCGAAAAGGATGATGACGAACGGCACCGCGACGATGGCGAACTCGATCGCGGCCGCCCCGTCGCGGGCATGCCGGAAGCCGCGCAGGACGCCGCGGCGCCGGTCCCGCGGTTTCCCGCTCCGTTCCGCTCCGCCCTCGTTCACGCCGCTGTCGTCGCTGGTCATCGGTCGGTCTCTCGCCCGGCGAGCCTCGGCCTCGCCCGCCGTCCGCTCCCTCCGCGCCGCCTCTGGCGTCACCCGGCGGCGGACACGGCCGGAAGGGGCGCCCGGCGCCGGAGCCGGATCGCCCCGCGCCTTACTGCACGCCGCCGCGGCTGACGGCGTTGGTGTTGCGCTTCTGCAGCTGCTGCACCAGCGGATCGAAATAGGTTTCGCCGTTGTCGCCGACCATCACCACCGGCTCGCAGACCGCGCCGCAGGAATAGGTGGCCCGGCCGCCGGCGCCGCGGCGGAAGACGGTGACGATGTTGGAATCGGCGCCTTCGACCCGGATCTGGGCGTCGGTGATCGGCTGGCCGTCGGCGTCGAGCACGATGAAGTTGGTGGTGCCGTAGCCGCGGCCGGTGATCACCAGGGTCTGGGTGTCCTGCATGGTCGCGTCGGCGATGCTCGGGTTGCCGATGATCACGGTCGACGCCGGAGCGGCGATCCGCATCACCTTGGCCTCGTCGATGTTGACGACGACGGGCTCCTCGGCGGCGGCGGGCACCGTGAGAAGGGCGAGGAGAAGGCCGGCGAGACCGGCGCGGGTGTTGAGGAGATCCATGGCAGCCTCGCGATGGGACGTGTGAGGCGAGGATGGAGCGGTTTGGTAAATAAACTGCCAACGGCTGGCCGAACTTTCGTCGTCGCGGTTCGGCAGGCGCGGAAATCGGCCCTGTCGCCGCCGCGCCCGGGAGTCCTTTGTCATGTAAAGGAGGCGGCCATCCATGGTAAATGAAAAGAAAACGACCCTGCTCTCGTATAGCGAATATTCACTATAGAAAACTCTCCTCTAAAATTCGAATGGTTCTGTGATCCGCTTAACTCGGTGGAAAGATGTTCGGCCTAGATTGGCCCTTGTCAGATCGGTCGAACAAAAACAGACCGACGCACAAGTGCTGTCAAATCCAGAAGGCAAGGAATATCGTCATGAAGAACCTCGTTGCTCGCTTCGTCAAGAATGAGTCCGGCGCCACCGCGATCGAATACGGCCTGATCGCGTCGCTGATCGCCGTCGCCATCATCGCCGCCGCCACCACCCTCGGTGAAGGCATCGGCACGACCTTCAACGCCGTCTCCGACGAACTGCAGGGCGGCTGATTTCTTCCGGCGGTCTTCGCCGCCGGCGCGAGACCTGACGCGAAGGCGGAAGGCCGTCGAGAACAGACGAACGCGGGCGGTCCGGTCTCCGGGCCGCCCTTCTTTTGTGGCGGCGCCGGCGGCCGCTCGCCCCGCCTGCCGCAGCGGGCGGTCCTCCGAAGGGCGGGCACCGGTACGGGGAGCCATCGGCGGTCCCGGCGCTCGCGCCCGGATCCCGCGCGGTTCTTTACCTTTCCTTCGGGCCTGCGCGTCAAGATTCCTCGCAAGACCCGGGCGGCGGACGTCTCCGGACCCGGTGTCGGACGTCGATCCAGATCGAAGGATGAGGGCGGTGATCCTGCAAGCGGCTCTTCTGTTGTTTCCCGCGGCGATGGCCTATGCCGCCGCCTC
Source organism: uncultured Alphaproteobacteria bacterium (assembly GCA_937900425.1). Lineage (GTDB taxonomy): Bacteria > Pseudomonadota > Alphaproteobacteria > Rhizobiales > Pleomorphomonadaceae > CALCDT01. The sequence goes on from CALCDT010000248.1 coordinate 7,292, forward strand.
CGATCTCCTGACCATGACCATCTCCAACAAGCTGTCGCTCGCGCTCCTTGCCGGCTTCCTGGTGCTGGCGCCGGCGGTCGGCCTCGGCTGGAGCACGATCGGCGTCCACGTCGGCCTCGCGGTGCTCACGCTGTTCGTCACCTTCGCGCTGTTCGCCTTCAACCTGATCGGCGGCGGCGACGCCAAGCTCACCGCGGCCATCGTGCTGTGGATGGGTCCCCAGGACGCGCTCGCCTTCGCCCTCGCGGCCTCGATCTTCGGCGGCGTCCTCACCATGCTGTTCCTCGGCTTCCGCCGGGTGCCGCTACCGGCGGCGGCGGCTGGAACGCCCTGGATCGCGCGTCTGCACTCGGCCGGCAACGGCGTGCCCTACGGCATCGCCCTCGCGGCCGGCGCCCTCGTCGTCTATCCGAAGACGATCTGGTTCGCCGCGATGTGACCCGACGGGCGGCGTCCGCCACCCGCCGAAGGCCGCCACCGGCTCCGGCCCGGCCGTGTCCCGCCGCGACGCCAGGCCACTCCGCTCGTCGTCCGTCCCTTCCAAGGCGCCGCGGCCCCCCGCCGGCGCCTTCTCCGCGTTCCCTTCGCCGGCGGCCGTGCACCCGATGCCGGGGAGGAGCCGGGAAGGTGGGCGAGGGGAACGCGAGGCGACTCCAGAGGCTTAACAGGATGTTAACGCTCTTTGCCAAAGCACTGTTAACCATAAATTCAGAGCTTATCGGTCTAATCGGGTGAAATCGAAGACCCTGTCACTCAGGTGAGAGCGAGGACCGAGAGTATGCGCCCGATTCAACTGATCATTCTTGTCGTCGCGCTGGGCGCAGCGGTCGCCGCGGCCATGCTGGCGATGAATCTCACCGGAAAGTCCGCGGGGCCGAAGGTCGCCACCGACACCGTCGTCCCCGCCGAGGAGGTCCTGATCCTCGCCCGCGACGTCAAGATGGGCGAAACCGTCAAGACCGAGGACCTCGCCTGGAAGGACTGGCCGAAGGCCGGCCTCGCCGACAGCTACATCGTCCGCAGCCGCCGCGCCGGCGCCGAGGGCGAGATCGCCGGCATGATCGCCAAGACCCAGCTCTACGCCGGCGAGCCGGTCCGCGAGGCCAAGCTCGTCAAGGCCGACCGCGGCTTCCTGTCCGCCGTGCTGCCGAAGGGTCAGCGCGCCGTCGCCGTCCGCGTCAACGCCGCCTCCACCGCCGGCGGCTTCATCCTGCCCAACGACCACGTCGACGTCATCCTCACCACCCAGCAGGGCGGCGGCGACGCCGGCGCGGCCAGCGCGGTCAGCGAGACGCTGCTTCACAACATCCGCGTGCTCGCCATCGATCAGAAGGTGGACGATCCGGAGGAGAAGAAGTCGGTGGTCGCCCAGGACACCGCGACCCTCGCCCTCACCCCCGAGCAGGCCCACCTCGTGATCCAGGCGCAGCAGATGGGCTCGATCTCACTGATCCTGCGCTCGATCGCCGACAGCGACCCCGGCGCCGACGACACCACCCCGCGCACCGGCGTCTCCGTCGTCAAGTTCGGCGTCTCCTCCCGCGTCACCGCCCCGACCCAGTGATTTAGAGCCCGGATCCGCCGGCGCGGGAAGTCCGTCCCGCCCGAAGATCAGGGTCGAAGATGTCCGTGAAGGAACCGTCCCATGAGATTCTCGATCAAGAAACTGCTGGCCGGGCTGATGACCGCGGCGGTGCTCACGGTTTCCGCGCCCGCCGTGCAGGCCGCCGACTACATGCGCATCAGCGCCGCGGAGGAGCTGTCGGGCCGCATGATCAGCCTCGGGCTCAACAAGTCGATGGTCATCGACGTGCCCGAGGACATCGTCGACGTCCTGATCTCCAACCCGGCGATCGCCGACGCGGTGGTGCGCACCAAGCGCAAGATCTACCTGATCGGCAACGCCGTCGGCGAGACCAACATCATCCTGTTCGGCGCCGGCAACTCGCAGTTCGCCCAGTTCGAGATCTCGGTCGCCCGCGACACCGGCACCCTCGCCGCGATGATCGGCAAGCTGGTTCCGGGCTCGCGGGTCCAGGTCGAGACGGTCAACGACAGCGTCATCCTCTCCGGCACCGTCGGCACCCCGGCCGAGGCCGGCAAGATCGCCGAGATCGCGGCCAAGTACATCGGTGCGGCGGACAAGGTCGTCAACATGGTCTCGGTCGCCGAGACCGACCAGGTCCACCTCAAGGTGGTCGTCGCCGAGGTCCAGCGCGACGTCCTCAAGAAGCTCGGCGTCAACACCGAGTCGCTGCTCGCCAACACCTGGGTCGGCGGCGCCACCTCGGGCATGACCGTCGACAGCAAGGTCATCAGCGGTGCGCTGTTCAACTCGACCGCCACCGACGAGGGCCTGACGCTGCTCAACCCGCTCAGCACCTTCGTCGAGGCGCTGAACCAGCAGGGCCTGGTGCGCACCCTCGCCGAGCCGACCCTCACCGCGACGTCGGGCGAGGCCGCCAACTTCCTCGTCGGCGGCGAGTTCCCGGTGCCGATCGCCAACGAGAACGGCGCCATCACCGTCGAGTGGAAGCAGTATGGCATCAGCCTCGCCTTCACCCCGGTGGTGCTGACCCCCGGCCGCATCAGCCTGCGGGTCAAGACCGAGGTCAGCGACATCTCCACCGAGGGCGCCCAGGTCATCAGCGGCCTGACCCTCAACGCCATCACGGTCCGCCGCGCCGAATCGACGGTCGAACTGCCCTCGGGCGGCTCCCTGGTGCTGGCCGGCCTGCTCAAGGACAACGTCAAGCAGCAGATCGCCGGTTTCCCCGGCCTGATGGACCTGCCGGTGCTCGGCTCGCTGTTCAAGAGCCGCGAGTACCAGCGCAGCCAGACCGAGCTGGCGATCTTCGTCACCCCCTATCTCGTCGACCCGGTCGCCACCTCCGCGCTGACCCGGCCCGACAAGAATTTCGGCGTGCCGCGGGATTCCCAGTCGATCTTCCTCAACCAGCTGAACCGGGTCTACAGCCCCTCCGGCCGCGCTCCCGCGGGCCAGTACCAGGGCAAGATCGGCTTCATGTACGAGTGAACGCCGCGAGGAGTGGGCAAGATGAACTACCCTGTCGTGACCAGAGCCCGCCGGCCGATCCGCACCGCCGCGCTCGCTTCCGCCGCCGTCCTCGCCGCCGCCCTCGCCGGCTGCAGCGCGGGCATCCCGGAATCCACCGGCTCGATCCGGGCCGACGATTACCGCCAGCGGCACCCGATCGTGCTGCAGGAGGCCGAGACCACGCTCGACATCCCGGTCGGGCGCGGCACCGCCGGCCTCGACCGCAACAGCCGCGACCGGGTGATGGCCTTCGCCGCCGAGGCCCGCGACCGCGGCACCGGCCCGCTCGTCATCCTGGTGCCGTCGGGCTCGGGCAACGAGGCCGCGGCCAGCTATCTGGCCGGCAGCATCCGCAAGGCCGCCGCCGACACCGGCCTCTCCGCCGGCAACATCGTCACCCAGCCCTACCGGGTGGCCAACCCGGCCGTCGCCGCGCCGATCCGCCTGAGCTTCGCCAAGATCAAGGCCGGCGTGCCGCACGAATGCGGCCAGTGGACCGAGAACGTCTACCGCGGCGACGACAACGGCTCGGACGCCGAATTCGGCTGCTCGAGCCAGTCCAACCTCGCCGCGATGGTCGCCGATCCGAACGACCTCATCGCCCCGCGGGCCTCCACCCCGGTCTCCGTCGACCGCCGCGCCGTCGTGCTCGGCAAGTGGATCCAGGGCGAAAAGACCTCGACCGACTACGGCGACTCCGCCTCCGGCACCGCTTCCGACGTGGGGAACTGATCATGGGATCGAATTCCTTCGACATCGACATGACCGGCGAGGCCCGCCGCGAGGCGTCGGCCGCCCACGGCGATTTCCGGCCGGTGCCGCGCATCTCGATCCAGGCCTTCGTCGAGAGCCCGGAAATCGCCGCGGTGCTGGAGACCGTCGCCGGCGACCGCCGGCTCGCCCGCGCCCACGTCAAGATCCACATGGGCGGCATCGCCGCGGCGACCGACTTCTATTCGAGTGCGCCGACGCCGAACCTGCTCTTCGTCGAATCCCGCGACCGCCGCGAGGCGGTGCTCGAGGCGCTCGACGGCCTCGCCGGCGTCTGCGATCCGGGCAGCAAGGTCGTGGTGATCGGTCACGTCAACGACGTGATCCTCTACCGCGAGCTGCTCCGCCGCGGCATCAGCGAGTACATGGTCGTGCCCTTCGACATGTACGACGTGATCCGCACCATCGGCGATCTCTACTTCGATCCTTCGGCCGAACCGGTCGGCCGCACCGTCGCCTTCCTCGGCGCCCGCGGCGGTTCCGGCTCCTCGACGATCGCCCACAACGTCGGCTTCGCCCTGTCGCGCTCGATGGACGGCGACGTCGTCATCGCCGACATGGACCTGCCCTGGGGCACCGCCGGCCTCGACTTCAACCAGGACCCGGCCCAGGGCATCGCCGACGCGGTGTTCACCCCGGAGCGGATCGACGACGTCTTCCTCGACCGCATCCTGTCGAAGTGCTCCGACAATCTCAGCCTGCTCGCCGCCCCGGCGACGCTGGAGCGCACCTACGACTTCGACACCGAGGCCTTCTCGGCGATGCTCGACCTCGTGCGCATCGGCGTGCCCGCCGTGGTGCTCGACGTGCCGCACGTGTGGACCGGCTGGGTCAAGCGGACGCTGGCCACCGCCGACGAGGTCGTCGTCACCGCGACGCCGGACCTCGCCAGCCTGCGCAACGTCAAGAACATCTTCGACCAGATGAAGGTGCTGCGGCCCAACGACCAGGCTCCCCGCCTCGTCCTCAACCAGGTGGGCATGCCCAAGCGCCCGGAGATCAAGCCGGCCGACTTCGAGAAGGCCCTCGGCGTCACCCCGATCGCCACGATCCCGTTCGACGCGCAGATGTTCGGCACCGCCGCCAACAACGGCCAGATGATCGCCGAGGCCCAGCCCAAGAGCCCGACCGTGGAGATCTTCGCCGAAATCGGCCGCATCGTCGCGGGCCGGGCCGAGATGCGCCGTCCGCGCCGCGCCGGCCTCGCCCCGCTTCTCGCCAAGCTCACCGCCGGCCGCCGCAAGGCCGGCTGACCAGACACCAGGGAGAGAGCCCCATGTTCGGCAAGCGTGGCAATTCCGGCCCGGCAGACTTCGGCAAGCCCGCCAAGCCGGCCGCGCCCGTCGATGCGCGCGCCGCGGCGCCGGCGCCCGCTCCCCGGAGCGCCGAGCCCGCGGCGCCGTCGGCGCCCGAGCCGCTGCGCACCGCGGCCGCCGCCCCGGTCGAGCGGCGCAAGTCCGACGGCTACTACGAGACCAAGACCTCGATCTTCTCGGCGCTGATCGACACGATCGATCTCAGCCAGCTCGCCAAGCTCGACACCGAGTCGGCGCGCGAGGAGATCCGCGACATCATCAACGACATCATCGCCCTGAAGGCGGTGGTGATGTCGATCTCCGAGCAGGAGGAACTGCTCGACGACATCTGCAACGACGTCCTCGGCTACGGCCCGCTGGAGCCGCTGCTCGCCCGCGACGACATCGCCGACATCATGGTCAACGGCGCCGGCACCACCTTCATCGAGGTGAACGGCAAGATGCAGAAGACCGGAGTTCGCTTCCGGGACAATCTGCAGCTGATGAACATCTGCCAGCGCATCGTCAGCCAGGTCGGCCGCCGCGTCGACGAGGCCTCGCCGATCTGCGACGCCCGTCTCGCCGACGGCTCCCGCGTCAACGTCATCGCGCCGCCGCTGGCCATCGACGGCCCGGCCCTCACCATCCGCAAGTTCAAGAAGGACAAGCTGACCCTCGGCCAGCTCGTCAAGTTCGG
>CALCDT010000249.1 GCA_937900425.1 uncultured Alphaproteobacteria bacterium
GGACATTGCGGCAGGGGCGGCGCCCGAGGCGGCGTCCGCCGCGAAGCCTCCGGCGACCCCCGCCGCGAAGCCGCGGAAGACCTCCGCCGTGACGCCCGGTTCGGCGCACGCTCCGACGTCCCGCGCCGGCACCGCGGCGAAGCCGGCCCGACGCGGGACGCCGAAGCCACCGCGCTATTCGCCCGCCGAGGTCGCCGCGATCTTCGAGCGGTTCCGCCTCGCCGAGCCGGAGCCGAAGGGAGAACTCGAGCACGTCAACGCCTTCACCCTGCTGGTCGCCGTCGTGCTGTCGGCCCAGGCCACCGACGCCGGCGTCAACAAGGCGACGCGGCCGCTGTTCGCCGTGGCGGACACGCCGCAGAAGATGGTCGCCCTCGGCGAGGAGCAGGTGCGCGACTTCATCAAGACCATCGGCCTCTTCCGCAACAAGGCGAAGAACGTCGTCGCGCTGTCGCAGGCGCTGCTGCGCGAGCACGGCGGCGAGGTGCCGCGGGACCGCGAGGCGCTGGAGGCGCTGCCGGGGGTCGGGCGCAAGACCGCCAACGTCGTCCTCAACATCGCCTTCGGCGAGCCGACCTTCGCCGTCGACACCCACATCTTCCGCCTCGGCAACCGTCTCGGCCTCGCCCCCGGCAAGACGCCGCTGGCGGTGGAGGAGGCCTTCCTGAAGATCGTGCCCGCCGCCTATCTGCGCCATGCCCACCACTGGCTGATCCTGCACGGGCGCTACGTCTGCAAGGCCCGGCGCCCGGAATGCGAGCGCTGCCTGATCGCCGACCTCTGCAAGAGCCCGGAGAAGACGCTGCTCGCCTGAGCGCGGAGGGGCGGGGCGAGGATCAGGCCCCCGTGCCGATCGTCGCCGCCGATGCCGGTTTCAAGGACAGGCGTTCAGCGGCGGGGGACCGGATAGTCATGTCATCAATTTGAAACGGCTGGGAGTCGATGGAAACGGCGGCGATGCGGTAACGGAATCGTAGGGCAGGCGTAATAACTTCGCCGGAGTCTTCCAGCCGGATGCCTCGTATGTTCCGCGTTCTCAATTGCCTCGTCGTCGAGCACGATCTGCGGCTCGTCGTGCTGGCCGGCATCGTCTGCTATCTCTCGGCGCTGGCGGCGATGACGCTGTTGCAGCGGGCGGTGGCCTCCGCCGGCGGCGAGCGGGCGCTGTGGATCGTCGGCGGCGGCGTCTGCACCGGCTACGGCATCTGGGCGACCCATTTCATCGCGATGCTGGCCTACACCCCCGGCAGTGCCGTCGGCTTCGAGATGATGCGCACGGCGATGTCGCTTCTGGTCGCGATCGCCGTCGTCACCGTCGGCCTCGGCCTCGCCGCGACGCTGCGCGATCGCGCCTTCGCCGCCCTCGCCGGCGCCGTCGTCGGCCTCGGCATCGCGACCATGCATTTCCTCGGCATGAAGGCGCTGCAGGTCGCCGGCACCGTCAGCTGGCAGGCCGACCTCGTCGTCGCGTCGATGGTGCTCGGCGTCGTCTTCAGCGCCGCGGCGATGATCCGCGCCCTCGCCGACCGCAGCCGGCGCACCGCGATCGTCTCGGCCGCGCTGCTCACCCTCGGCGTCATCGCCCTCCATTTCACCGCAATGGGCGCGGTGGTGGTGACGCCCGACCCGGCGCGGCGGATCGATTCCCTCGGCCTGTCGCCGATGGCGCTCGGGGCGACGATCACGGTCGTCTCCGTCGCCGTTCTGCTGTTCTTCCTCGGCGTCGCCATGGTCGGCCGGCGCTCGCAGGAGAAGGCGGAGGACCGCGATCTCAATTTCCGGGTCATCGTCGAGGGCGTGAAGGACTACGCCATCTGCATGCTCGACGCCTCCGGCATCGTCACCAACTGGAACGCCGGCGCGCAGTTCGTGAAGGGCTACACCGCCGACGAGATCGTCGGCCGCCACTTCTCGGTATTCCACCCGGAGGCCGACCGCCGCGCCGGCCGACCGGAGGCCGCGCTCGCCACCGCCCTCGCCGAGGGCCGCTTCGAGGCCGAGGGCGAGCGGGTGCGCAAGGACGGCTCGCGCTTCTTCGCCCATGTCGTGATCGATCCGGTCTACCGGCCGGACGGCAGCTTCGCCGGCTTCGCCAAGATCACCCGCGACATCTCCCGCCAGAAGCTCGCCGCCGATTCGCTGGCCGCCACCCGCCGCAACCTCGACCTCGCCCTCGCCAACATGTCCCAGGGCCTGTGCCTGTTCGACCGCGACGAACGGCTGGTGCTGTGGAACATCCGCTTCCTCGAGATCCTCGGCCTGCCACCGACGCAGGTCGTCGCCGGAATGACCTTCCGCGACCTGGTGGTCGCCGCCGGCGCCGCCCGCCCGGGCGCGCCCGAGCCGGAGGCGGCGGCGCTCGCGGTCTACCATCGCCACCGCGAGATGATCCACGCCATGGGCGGGGGCGCCGCCGTCGAGGAATACGGCCCCGGCGTCTACCTGTCGATCATCCACCGCCTGCTGCCCGACGGCGGCTTCGTCACCACCTTCGAGGACATCACCGAGCGGCGCCAGTCGGAAGCGCGCATCAGCCACATGGCCCTGCACGACGGCCTCACCGGCCTGCCCAACCGCAGCCATTTCAACGACCGGCTCGACGCCGAGCTCGAACGGGCGCGCAACGAGGGCTGGCGCGTGGCGGTGGCCGGCATCGACCTCGACCGCTTCAAGGAGGTCAACGACCTGCGCGGCCACGCCGCCGGCGACCGGGTGCTGCAGGAGATCGCGGCCCGGCTCGGCGCCCTCGTCGGCGAGGGCGAATTCATCGCCCGTTTCGGCGGCGACGAGTTCGCCGCGATCAAGCGGTTCACCGACGACGCCGACCTCCACGGCTTCCTCGCCCGGCTCGAAGGCGGCCTGTTCGAGCGCATGGAGGTCGACGGCTTCGAGGTCGCGACCGCGGCCAGCATCGGCGTCGCGGTCTTCCCGCAGGATGCGCGCGAGCGCGAGCAACTGATCGGCAACGCCGACCTCGCCATGTATCGCGCCAAGGCCTCCTTCGGCCGCGTCGTCTGCTTCTACGAGGCGCGGATGGACGAGGCGGCCCGCACCAAGCGGGCGATCGCCCAGGAGATCTGGGGCGCGGTCGAGCGGTCGGAGTTCCAGCTCTACTACCAGGTCCAGAAGTCGGTCGCCGACGGCCGGATCACCGGCTACGAGGTGCTGCTGCGCTGGCAGCATCCCGAGCGCGGCATGGTCTCGCCCGCCGATTTCATCCCCGTCGCCGAGGAATGCGGCGCCATCCTGCCGCTCGGCGAATGGGTGCTGCGCGAGGCCTGCCGCCAGGCGGCTGCCTGGGAGGAGCCGCACAAGATCGCGGTCAACCTGTCGCCAGTCCAGCTGACCCACGTCGATCTCGCCACCACCGTCCACGCCATCCTCGTCGAAACCGGCCTCGCCCCGCACCGGCTCGAGCTCGAGATCACCGAATCGAGCATCATCGCCGACAAGGTCCGGGCGCTGCACATCCTGCGGCAGATCAAGGCGCTCGGCGTCACCATCGCCATCGACGACTTCGGCACCGGCTATTCGTCGCTGGAGACGCTGCGGGCCTTCCCCTTCGACAAGATCAAGCTCGACCGCTCGTTCATGGCCGAGGTCGAGACCGACATCCAGGCCAAGGCGATCATCCGCGCCATCCTCGCCCTCGGCCGCAGCCTCGAGGTGCCGGTTCTGGCCGAAGGCGTCGAATCCCCGTCCCAGCTCGACCTGCTGCGCCTCGAGGGCTGCGACGAGGCCCAGGGCTACCTGCTCGGCCGGCCCTCGCCCTACGGAATCGCCGGGGAAGGCGTCGTCGCCGGTGCCGGCCCGGGGCAGAACCGGGTGGAGACACCGGTGGAGATGCGGGGGGAAACGCCGGTGCGGGCCGTGCGCGCCGGGTGAACTCCACGACGCCGGCGAAGGCCGCGGCGCAACCGGCCGCGTGCGGTCCTGCGCTGGGGACGGCGGCGCCGGCGGCGCAGATCCGGGGTGTTCGCGGCCGGTGAAGCTGCTAAGCCTTGGGGCCGCCGCCGGGGAGGCGGCCGCCCGCGCGCGGGCGCTGCGACGAGACGACGCCGGGCCGCCTGCCGATGACCTTTCACGCCGAACCGCCGACCGACGCCGCCGGACCCGCTGCCGCGGAAGCCGAGGCCGGCAGGGCGACGCCGGTGATGGCGCAGTTCATCGAGATCAAGGCCGCCAATCCCGACAGCCTGCTGTTCTTCCGGATGGGCGACTTCTACGAGATGTTCTTCGGCGACGCCGAGGTGGCGAGCCGGGCGCTCGGCATCACGCTGACCAAGCGCGGCAAGCATCTCGGCGAGGACATCCCGATGTGCGGCGTGCCGGTCCACGCCGCCGACGACTATCTCCAGCGCCTCATCGCCCTCGGTCACCGGGTCGCGGTCTGCGAGCAGCTGGAAGATCCCGCCGAGGCGCGCAAGCGCGGGTCGAAGTCGGTGGTGCGCCGCGACGTCGTCCGCCTCGTCACGCCGGGCACGATCAGCGAGGACCGTCTGCTCGACGCCCGCCGGCCGAATTTCCTCGCCGCATTGGCGCGGGCGAAGGCCGGGGAGGGGGCGGAGGTGCGCTTCGCGATCGCCTTCGCCGACATGTCGACCGGCGTTTTCCGCCTCGCCGAATGCGCCGGCGGCGACCTTGCCCCGACCCTCGCCCGGATCGAACCGCGCGAACTCCTCGTGCCCGACGTCCTCTTCGACGACGACGATCTGAAGCCGATGCTGCGCGGCCTCGGCCCGGTCGCGGTGCCGGTGCCGCGCGCCTTCTTCGACGGGGCGACCGCCGCCGACCGGCTCGCCGCCTTCTACGGCGTTTCCACCCTCGACGGCTTCGGCCGCTTCTCGCGGCTCGAGACCCAGGCGGCGGCGGCCGTCGTCGCCTATCTCGACAAGACCCAGTTCGGCGCCCGCCCGCCGCTCGACCCGCCCTCCCGCGACGGCGAGGGCGGCGTCATGGCGATCGACGCGGCGACGCGGGCGAACCTCGAACTGACCCGCACGCTCACCGGCGAGCGCCGCGGCAGCCTGCTCTCGGTGATCGACCGCACCGCCACCGGCGCCGGCGCCCGGCTGCTCGCCGAGCGGCTCGGCGCGCCGCTGACCGACCCGGAGGCGATCCGCCGGCGGCTCGATGCGGTCGACCACTTCCGCGCCCGGCCGGCC
>CALCDT010000250.1 GCA_937900425.1 uncultured Alphaproteobacteria bacterium
ACAAGGCACCCGCGGAACTCCTCGCCAATCTCACGGGACACAACACTTTCGCGGGAATGACGGCGGAGAGGCCTCGAGAGGGTGCCTGCCCGCCGGGTTCGTCGTGATCCGGTGCTCCCGAACCACCCCCAAATCCGTCACGCAGGGGCACGGAACGCTGGATCAAACGCAAGCCGGCATCAACACAGGATCAGTGCAGGATCTGGCTGAGGAACAGCTTAGTGCGCTCGTGCTGCGGATTGGAGAAGAAGGGCTCCGGCTCGTTCTGCTCGACGATCTGGCCGCGGTCCATGAAGATGACGCGGTTGGCGACCTGGCGGGCGAAGCCCATCTCGTGGGTGACGCAGATCATGGTCATGCCCTCCTCGGCGAGGCCGATCATGGTGTCGAGCACCTCCTTGACCATCTCCGGGTCGAGCGCCGAGGTCGGCTCGTCGAACAGCATGATCTTGGGGTTCATGCAGAGCGAGCGGGCGATGGCGACGCGCTGCTGCTGGCCGCCCGAAAGCTGGCCCGGATACTTGTGGGCCTGCTCGGGGATGCGCACGCGCTCCAGATACTTCATCGCGACCTCCTCGGCCTGCTTCTTCGGCATCTTGCGCACCCAGATCGGGGCGAGCGTGCAGTTTTCGAGGATGGTCAGGTGCGGGAACAGGTTGAAGTGCTGGAACACCATGCCGACCTCGCGCCGAACTTCCTCGATCTTCTTGAGATCGTTGGTGAGTTCGATGCCGTCGACGATGATCTGGCCCTTCTGGTGCTCCTCGAGGCGGTTGATCGAGCGGATCATGGTCGACTTGCCGGAACCGGACGGCCCGCAGACGACGATGCGCTCGCCCTTGTAGACGGTGAGGTTGATGTCCCTCAGCACGTGGAATTCGCCGTACCACTTGTTGACGCCGATCAGCTCGATGACGACCTCGTTGCTGACCTTCATGGCGCTCGGGCCGGAGGCGGGCATGCTGCTCATGGTGGTGTCCCCTGACTGGCGGGTCGGGCCCGCTCGCATTCTTTCGGTGTGTGGCGGTGCGGGCGCCGGAGGTGAACCGTCCGGCGCCCGCCCGCGTGCCTAGCGTCTGTGGCCGGTGTCGAGCCTGCGCTCCACGTAGAGCGAGTAGCGCGACATGCCGAAGCAGAAGATCCAGAAGACGGCGGCAGCGAAGATGTAGCCGGTCGCCGGTGTCACCGGGCTCGCCCAGTTCGGATCGGTGAAGTTGAGCTGCACGATGCCGAGCAGGTCGAACAGGCCGATGATCAGGACGAGGCTGGTGTCCTTGAACAGGGCGATGAAGCTGTTGACGATGCCCGGGATCACGATCTTGAGCGCCTGCGGCAGGATGATCAGGTACATCGACTGCCCGTAACCGAGGCCGAGCGCCGCGGCGCCCTCGTACTGACCCTTCGGGATCGCCTGCAGGCCGCCGCGGACCACCTCGGCCATGTAGGCGGCGGAGAAGAGCGCGACGCCGACGAGGGCGCGGAGCAGCTTGTCGAAGTTGGTGCCGGGCGGCAGGAACAGCGGCAGCATCACCGACGACATGAAGAGGACGGTGATCAGCGGCACGCCGCGCCAGAACTCGATGAAGATCACCGAGGCCGACTTGACCACCGGCAGCTTCGACTGGCGCCCGAGCGCCAGCAGCACCCCGAGCGGCAGCGAGGCGGCGATGCCGGTCACCGCCACGACCAGGGTGACGAGAAGGCCGCCCCAGAGCGAGGTCTCGACCGGACGCAGGCCGAACCAGCCGCCGGTGAGCAGGAAGAAGGCGATGATCGGGAAGATCACCAGCATGTAGATGGCGTTGAGGCCCTTGCGCGGCACCTTCGGGATCGCGATCGGGATCAGGCCGGCCGCGAACAGGAAGAAGACGAGGTCGACCCGCCAGCGCTCGTCGAGCGGATAGCGGCCGTAGATGAACTGGCCGAACTTCGCCTCGACGAAGGCCCAGCAGGCGCCCTGCTCCGGCTTGAGGCAGGCCTCGCGGCTCGTCCCGTACCAGGTCGCGTCGAAGATGAGGAAGTCGAGGATCGGCGGCAGCGCCCAGAGGACGAAGACGGCGATGACGACGGTGATCGCGGCGTCGGCGGGCGTCGCGAACAGGTTCTGGCGCATCCACGCCGGCGCGCCGCGGGAGGTGGAGGGAGCCGGGGATTGCGGAATCTCGGCCCGGCTGACGTAGGCGATGGATTTCTCAGTCATCTCTCACCTCTCCACCAGGCGCATGCGGTTGTTGAACCAGTTCATGAAGGTCGCCGTCAGCAGGCTGATGGTGAGATAGACCCCCATCGTGATGAGGATGACCTCGACCGCCTGACCGGTCTGGTTGAGCACCGTGCCGGAGAACACCGAGACGAGGTCCGGGTAGCCGATGGCGACGGCGAGCGAGGAGTTCTTGGTGAGGTTGAGATACTGGCTGGTCAGCGGCGGGATGATCACCCGCATCGCCTGGGGGATGATGATGAGCCGCGTCGTCAGGCCCGGGCGCAGGCCGAGGGCGAAGGCCGCCTCCGACTGGCCCCAGCTCACCGCCTTGATGCCGGCGCGGACGATCTCGGCGATGAAGGAGGCGGTGTAGATCGAAAGGCCGAGCAGCAGCGCCAGGAACTCCGGCTTCAGCGACAGGCCGCCGCGGAAGTTGAAGCCGGCGAGTTCGGGATACTCGACGACCAGGGGCATGCCGGTCACCAGATAGGCGAGCAGCGGCACGCCGACGAGGATGGCGAGGCCGACCCGGACGGTGTGGAACTGCTGGCCCGTCGCCATCTGCCGAGCCTTGGCCCAGCGCGCGATGAAAAAGACCGCGACGACCGCGACCGCCAGGGCGGCCAGAACGAGGCCGAAACCGTCCTGCGGCACGAAACGCGGCATGATCAGGCCGCGGTTGTTGAGCTCGACGGAGAAGGGCAGCGAGATGCTGTTGCGCGGCTGCGGCAGCACCGCGAGCACCGCCTTGTACCAGAACAGCAGCTGCAGCAGCACCGGGATGTTGCGGAAGATCTCGACGTAGACCATCGCGACCTTGCGCAGCAGCCAGTTCGGCGACAGCCGGGCGATGCCGACGACGAAACCGATGATCGTCGCGAGGACGATGCCGAGAGCGGCGACGAGAAGGGTGTTGAGCAGTCCGACGATGAAGGCGTCGCCGTAGGAGGAGTCGCTCGAATAGTCGATCAGCGACTGCGAGACCTCGAAGCCGGCGCGGGCGTCGAGAAAGCCGAAGCCCGACGCGATGTTGGCGTTGCGAAGGTTGGTGATCGTGTTGGTGACGATGTCGTAGCCGATCCAGACGACGACGAGGGCCAGCACGACCTGGAAGACGTATCCCCGAACCACGGGGTCGTAGACGAAGGAGGGTAGCCCTCCCCCTTTCGGGCGGTCCGAGCCCGTGTTCTCACCGATTGCCATGGATCACCGTCCCCGGCCGGATACCGGCCCCGATCGACAGGCTTCGCACCCGGCCGATCCGCTCGTGACGAGCGGGCGGGACTGACCGGGCGAGCGGCCCTTCAAGGGCGAGACCGGCCGCGTCCGCCAGGATGGCGGACCATCCCGGCAGAGGGACGCGGGGCGCTCCTGCCCCACTCCAGTTCACGCTCGCCGCCGGCGGAGATCCGGCCGGCGGCGAGGCGAAACTGTCCGATCAGCGGATCGGCGGCGCGTACTGCAGGCCGCCTTCGGTCCACAGCGCGTTCTGGCCGCGCTCGATGCCGAGCGGGGTGTTGGCACCGACGTTACGCTCGAAGATCTCGCCGTAGTTGCCGACGCCCTTGATGACCTTGACCGCCCAGTCGGCGTCGAGACCGATCGACTCGCCGAAGTTGCCGTCGACGCCGAGCAGGCGCTTGATGTTGGGATTCTCGGACCCCTTCATCTCCTCGACGTTGGCCTGGGTGACGCCCATCTCTTCGGCGTTGATGAGGGCGTAGTAGACCCACTTGTTGACGGCGAACCACTGCTCGTCGCCCTGGCGGACCGCCGGTCCCAGCGGCTCCTTGGAGATGATCTCCGGCAGAACCATGTGGGCGTTCGGGTCGCCCATGGTCAGGCGGATGGCGTAGAGGCCCGAGGCGTCGGTCGTGTAGACGTCGCAGCGGCCGGCGTCGTAGGCGGCGTTGACCTCGTCGAGCTTCTCGTACACGACCGGGTTGAAGGTCATGCCGCTGGCGCGGAAATAGTCGGTCAGGTTGAGCTCGGTGGTCGTGCCCTGCTGGACGCAGACCGAGGCGCCGTCGAGTTCCTTGGCCGAGGTGACGCCGAGCGACTTCGGCACCATGAAGCCCTGGCCGTCGTAATAGGTGACGCCGGCGAAGACGAGACCCATCTGGGTGTCGCGCGACATCGTCCAGGTGGTGTTGCGCGAGAGGACGTCGACCTCGCCGGACTGCAGCGCCGTGAAGCGCTCCTTGGCGGACAGCGGGGTGAACTTGACGGCCTTGGCGTCGCCGAAGATCGCCGAGGCGACCGCGCGGCAGAAGTCGACGTCGAGGCCGGTCCAGTCACCCGTGTCGTCGGGGTTCGAGAAACCGGCGAGACCGGTGCTCACGCCGCACTGCACGAAGCCCTTCTTCTTGACGTCGTCGAGCGTGGCGCCCTGCGCGGCCGCGCCCGCGAAAACGACGAGAGCGGCTCCGGCCATGACTGGAAGAAGCGAAGATTTCATCAGAATTGCCCCTGTACCAGGTTCGGTGTTGATGTCGTTGGCGCACGGGTCGTGGAGGCTTTGCGAGAAGCCATCCGATCGCCCGTCGAGAAGCGGCGCCCTGCATGCGCCCGCTCGCGCCCTTCGACTACAGGGCAATTCAGGGGGCGGGTCAAGCCTTTATTCAGCCTTGCGCTGCACAGCAAAACGGCTGCACAGGATGTCCGCAACTGCCTGCCCAATCTTTGTCCTGCTGCCATATCTTCTTGCAATGACGAGGGTTCTTTCGCTCGCGCATCGAATCGCGGTCGATCCGCGGCGGGCGGGCGACCGCCGGTGGCGGGCTTGACCGGGCCGGCGGCATCAGTCATTCCCGGATCGAAGGCGCGCGCCGGCGCCGTCCCCGAGACAGGGCGCCGCGCCGTCCTCCCCCTCCCCGTTCCGACGGGATCGATCCCCCGCTTCAGCACGACGGAGCCGACATGACAGACGACAGCGCCGCCGCCCGCGCCCTCGCGACCCGCCTCACCCACGGCGGCCTGCACCCGCGCGCGCAGCACGGCTTCGTCAACCCGGCGGTCTACCACGGCTCGACCGTGACCTTCCCCGACGTCGACACCATGCTCACCGGCGGCCAGCGCTACGTCTACGGCCGGCGCGGCAATCCGACGACCTCGGCGCTGGAGGAGACGCTGACCGACTTCGAAGGGGCTGCCGGCTCGGTGCTGACGCCCTCGGGCCTCGCGGCGATCACCACCGCGCTGCTGTCCTGTCTCTCGGCCGGCGATCACCTGTTGATGATCGACACGACCTATCACCCGACCCGGCATTTCTGCGACGGCATGCTGAAGCGGCTCGGCATCTCGACGACCTATTTCGATCCGCTCGCGGGCGCGGGCATCGAGGCCCTGATCCGGCCCGAGACGAAGGCGATCTATCTGGAGGCTCCGGGGTCGCTGACCTTCGAGATGCCCGACATCCCGGCGATCGTCGCGGTGGCGAAGGCCCGCGACCTCGTCGTGCTGATGGACAACACCTGGGCGACGCCGCTCTATTTCCGGCCGATCGACCACGGCGTCGACCTCTCGATCATGGCCGGCACCAAGTATGTCGTCGGCCACTCCGACGTGATGATCGGCACGGTGGCGGCCTCGGTGCGGGCGTGGAAGGGGCTGAAGGCCGCCCACGGCGACCTCGGCCTCTGCGTCGGGCCGGACGACGTCTATCTTGCGCTGCGCGGCCTCAGAACCCTCGACGTCCGCCTCGAACGCCACCGGAAGAGCGCGCTCGAGGTGGCGAAATGGCTGCAGTCCCGGCCCGAGGTCGCGAGGGTGCTCTATCCGGCGCTGCCGTCCGATCCGGGGCACGCCGTCTGGAAGCGGGATTTCAGCGGTGCGTCCGGCCTGCTGTCCTTCGTGACGCGCAAGGCGCCGCTTTCGGCGGTGAAGGCGATGCTCGACAGGCTCGCCCTGTTCGGCCTCGGCTATTCCTGGGGCGGCTACGAGAGCCTCGCCATCGTCTCCGACCCGCGCTCGACGCGCACCGCGACGACGTGGGAGAGCGAGGGTCACCTCGTCCGCCTCCACATCGGCCTCGAGGACGTCGGCGACCTGATCGCCGACCTCGACGCCGGCTTCGCCCGCTTCGCGGCGGCGGCCGGCTGAGCGGTGGTCAGCGGCGGAACACGCGCTCGGTGAAGACCTCGGCGAGTCGGTCGCCGGTGTCCTCGCGGGTCAGGCGGCAGCGGTGAACGAGGGTGTCGCCTCGTTCGCGCGCGCCGAGGCAGGTGACGACGACGCGCTCGCCCGGCTCGATGTTGCCGAAATAGACGACGTCGCGGGCGCGGGTGGCGGCGATGCCGGCCCGGCCGCGGAACAGCGCCCATTCGGCGCGGTCGACGAAGGCCTGGAACGACGCGAAATAGAGAAAATTCGCGCCGTTGAAGTCGAGCGTCGGCACCGGGTCGACGACGACCGGTGCGGCCTGCTCGCTGTGCGGCTCGTCGAGGGCGAAGCCGAAATGGGCCTGGAGCCGGCCGGCGCGGATCTCCGGGGCGAGCGCCGCGACGCCTTCCATTCCGGCGCCGGGCTCCACCGCCGGCAGGCCCTCGACCTCGCAGCGCACGACCGAGCGGTTGCGCCCTTTCTCGCGCCGGCGCACGAAGACCGAGACGAGTTCGGCCCGTCCGACCGGCCGGCCGCAGGCGGTGAGGACGTGCCGGCTCAGCACCTGCGTCCGCGACAGGCGGCTCAGCGAGCCGGTGATCGTCAGCAGATCGTTCTCGCCAAGGCTGGCGAAATCGGCCTCCTCGATCCGCACCGCGTTGAAGGCGGCGTAGATCGGCTCCCCGGCCTCGTCGCGGAAATCCGGCGCGAGGCGTCCGGCGGCCCGGGCCAGCATGCCCCAGTGGCGGTGGCCGAGTTCCTTGAGCAGCCAGGTTTCCGACAGCCCGCCGAGGCAGAGATGCGGCATGCCGAGCCGGATCGTGGCCGGCACTCCCGCTTCGGCCATGTCGGCGGCGAGGTCACGGTCGGCGGCGAAGGTCACGGTCATGGGTCCAGTCTCCTTCACGGCGGTGTCATGTGGGGCCGGTGATAGTTCGGGGTCGAGGGCCGAGGGGGCCGGCGCTTGCCGGGACGTTTTTCTGTCGCGGGATCGTCGCCCTGTCCTCCACGTCTTCCCAATCTTCCCGGCCGTGATGGGTCCCGCACACCGGCACCTCTCGACGGCTCTCATGCCTCTCCTCCCCGTCATCCCGGCCTCCGAGCCGGGATCCAGCCATCCGCGGGGGCGGAGTGCCTTCAAGAGCACCGGCCGTCGCCACCACGTCATCCTGGATGAGCTCCCCATCGCCCTGCCGAGAGCCACACCCTTTCCCCCGCCGAGGGCTGGATCCCGGCTCGGAGGCCGGGATGACGGCGACGGTGGGGGTGACAGGGGACGAGCACTCCACCCGGACGGTGTGACGGGGTGTCCATACGGCAGCCTCCACCTCGCCCCCTCGCCTCGGCACCCCCTCCCCCACAGTTCCCCCGTCAACTCCCCATCGCCGCCTCGTTGAGGAGCACCGGGCCGGCGACGCGGTCGACGTGGCGGGCGAGGATCTGGCCGGCGACGAATTCGGCGTCGCGGGCGACGCCGGAGAAGCGGCCCGAGCCCCAGGTGTGCAGCCACGGCAGGCCGAGGAAGTAGACGCCGGGAACCGCGGTGACGCCGCGCTCGTGGGCCGGCTGGCCGCGGCCGTTGAAGACCGGCAGGTCGATCCACGACCAGTCGGTGCGGAAACCGATGCACCAGACCACCGAGGTGATGCCGGCGCCGGCGAGGTCGATCTCGGTCGGCCGCCCGTCCGGCACCGAGACCGGCGCCGGCCGCGCCTCCTCCGGAGCGTCGATGCCGGCCCTGGCGATGTAGGCGTCGATGCTGTCCTTGATGCTGTCGTTGGTGGCGTCCGCGGCGTCGAGGCAGGCCTTCACCGTGTCGGCGACGAGGACGCGGCCGCCGCGGGCGTCCTCGAAGGGGCCGTAGAGCTCCATGCCCTCGAGGGCCCGCTGGCGCAGGTCGATGTCGCGGCCGCCGTCGCGGCCCGTCACGTAGTGGTTGGTCTTGTCGCGCACGCCCTCGCGCAGCGGATGGGCGTTCACCGGAATGTCGTAGTAGCCCATGTGGTGCAGCCACTCGACGACGTCCTTGCCGCGGTAGCGCCGGGCGACGCGGGGGGCGTCGCCGAGGCAGAGGTGGACCTTGCGGCCGGCGAGGTGGAGATCCTCGGCGATCTGGGCGCCGGACTGGCCGCTGCCGACCACCAGCACCGCCCCTTCCGGCAATTGCTCCGAATTGCGGTAGATCGAGGAGTGGATCTGGACGAGGTCGTCCGGCAGGCGCTCGGCCTGCCGCGGCACGATCGGCACCTGATAGCCGCCGGCGGCGAGGACGACCTGATCGGCGGTGAGGATGCCGGCGCTGGTGTCGAGCAGGAAGCCGGAGCGGCCGTTGGCGGCGAGGCGGCGGACCGCGACGCCCTCGCGCAGCGGCGGGCGCAGCTTCTCGACGTAGCGGTCGAGCCAGCCGGTGATCTCGTCCCGACCCATGAAGCCGTCCGGATCGTCGCCGTCGTAGGGGTGGCCGGGCAACTGGCACTGCCAATTGGGGGTGACGAGGCAGAAGTTGTCCCAGCGCTCGCTCTTCCAGGCGTTGAAGGCACGGGCCTTCTCCAGCACGACGTGGCCGATGCCGGCCTTCTTGAGATACCAGCTGGCGGAAAGGCCGGCCTGGCCGCCACCGACGACGATGACGGGAACGTGCTCCACTTTGGTGGTCATGGTCATGACTTTCGATTCCTTCTCGGCCCGCCCGTTCACTCGTCGAAAGCTTCGACGAGCACGGTGGCGCCGGGTATCTGCGAGAAGCGGGCGGAGGTCGCCTCGATGCGGGCGAGCTGGCCGAGCGCAAGCGAGCAGGGATGGCCCCAGCGCGCCTTCACCCGGTCGGAGGCGATGACGAGGGCGGTACGGGACCGCGTCAGGAAGTCGTCGAGCGGATAGGCGGTGCCCGGGTCGAAATAGTCCTTCACCACCAGCGAGGGCGAGTAGCAACTCTCGGCGGTGCCGTCGGGCCAGCGCACGTGGAAGCGCATTTCAGGCATGGGCGATCTCCGGAAGAGCCTCGTAGACGCCGAGATGGCGCTCGGCGACCGCGCGCCACGAATGGCGGGCCGCGACGGCGGGGCCGCGGGCGGCGAGATCGGCGCGCAGCGAGGGGCCGAGCATCCGGGCCATGGCGGCGGCGATCGCACGGCTCGACGCCGGATCGCAGCGCAGGGCCTCGCCCGGTTCGAGCCAGTCGTCGAAGGGTCGGCCGACGGAGACGATCACCGGCGTGCCGCAGGCCATCGCCTCGAGCGCGACGAGGCCGAAGCCTTCCTTCAGCGAGGGAAACACGAGGGCGTCGGCGGCGCGGTAGAGCGGCGCCATCAGGCGCTGGGGCATCGGCCCGGTGACGATCACCGCCTCCTCGAGCCGCCCCGCGGCGAGCACGGCGTCGAAGGCGCGGCGATAGGCCGAATGGTCGAGCAGCGAGGCGCCGCCGGCGACGACGAGGCGGGCGGCCGGCTCGGAGGCGTGGATCAGGCGGAAGGCTTCGAGGATGCGCACGGTGTTCTTGCGCTCCTCGATGCCGCCGACCGCGAGGAAGACCGGGCCGCCGGGCGGCAGCAGGCTCGCCGCCAGTTCCTCGTCGGCGGCATCCCGACACGGCGAGAAACGCCTGGTGTCGACGCCGTTGCCGACGACCTCGGCATCGATGCCCCAGTCGGCGAGAAGGCGCTCGCGCCATTCCTGCGAGACGACGAAATGGGCGTCCGGCGCCGTGATCGCGCGCGCCTGCAGCGCCTCGACCCGCGGATCGTCGAAGTCGTCGATGTGATGGACGGTGCGGGCGAAGGCCGGGATCAGGCCGGCCTCGCGCAGGTTGGCGAGGGCGTTGGCCGAGATGCCGTCGCCGGCGTGCCAGACGTCGAAGCCGCGGTTTTCGGCCTTCGAGAACCAGGCGACGTAGTCGGCGACGCGGAAGGCGACGAGGCTGGCGAGGTCGTCGCCGACCTTGAGCGCCGGGATCGGGCGAAGTTCGCACCGCGCTGCGCGGAAGAAGCCGCGGCCGGACGGGTCGGGTGCGTGAACCACCGCCTCGTGGCCGAGGTCGGTCAGCGCCTCGGCGAGTTCGAGGGCGTGGACGACGCCGCCGCGCGGGTTGGTGGAGTGGGTGAGCAGCGCGACGCGCAGCTTGCGGGGCGTCATGCGGCGCTCTCCCGGATCGGGTGGACGGGCGTGTCGAGGGGCGGGCCGCAGCCGAGCAGCGGGGTCGCGGCGAGGTCGCGGATCGTCTCGGCGGCGCCGCTCAAGGTGACGGTGACGCAGCGGTCGGCGGTGACGGCGCCGATGTCGGCGGCGGCGACGCCCTCGGCGGCGAAGCGGGCGATGATGGCGGCGACCGCCTCCTCGCGGGCCGTCAGGAGGAAGCCGAAGCTCGGGAAGCTTTTCAGCCAGCGGACGAGCGGCACGCCCTGCGGCCGCGGCACGGCGGCGACGTCGATCACGACGCCGACGCCGGAGCATTCGGCGAGCATTGCCGCGGTACCGACGAGGCCGGCCTGGCTGATGTCCTTGGCGGCGCGCGACAGACCGTCCTCGGCGATGCCGGGCAGGATCTCCATCATGCGGCGCAGGCGGCCCGGCGCGGTGCCGGTCGCCGCCTCGAAATTGTCGAAGGGCTCGCGGTAGCGGCCGGAGAGGTCGATCGCCGCGATCAGCCGCTCGCTGCGGCGCGCGTCGAAGCTCGTCAGCAGGCGCTTCGCCCGGCCGAGGATGGCGACCGAGAGCTGGCCCTGGGCCGAGCGCGAATTGGTGTGGCCGCCGACGATCGGCACGCCGTAGGCTTCCGCCGCGGCCCGCATGCCGGCGAGCACCGGGGCGGCCGCCGCCTCCCCGTCCGACCACAGCGCGTCGACCACGGCGACCGGCCGGCCGCCCATGGCGAGGATGTCGGAGACGTTGACCATGACGCCGCACCAGCCGGCGAACCAGGGGTCGGAGGCGACGAACTCGTTCATGAAGCCTTCGATGGCGAAGAGCAGATGGCCGTCGCCATCGGGAAGCGCGGCGCAGTCGTCGCCGACCGGGACCGCGGAGGCGCCGCCGACGCCGAGGGCCGCCGCGGCAGCGGCGATGTCGGCCTTGGCGGCGAGGCCGCGGGAGGCGCGCAGCTCCGCGGCGAGAGTGGCGAGGTCGGCGGCGGACGTCATGCGGCGATCCTCCGCGCGGCGGAGCGGAAGCCGGTCTCGGCGGCGGCGCAGGGCGGATAGTGGGCGAGGTCGGCGGACATCCTGAGGTGCGGCCGGCCGGCGATCTCGACCTCGCCGATCTCGCGCCAGTGCAGCCGGCGGAACAGCAGGCCGTTCTGCGGCTGGACGTTGGCGAGGAAGCTGTGGCAGCCGCGGGCGTTGGCCGAGGAGACCGCGAGGCGGATCAGCATGGCGCCGAGGGCGCCGACGCGGCGGAAGTCCTCGTGAACCGCGAGGCGCGAGCCCCACCAGACGCCCGGCTCGGCCTCGTGGATGCGCACGGTGCCGACCACCGCGTCGGCGACGACGCCCATCAGCGAGACGACGACGATCGGGATGGCGTGGTCGTCGATCTCGTCGCGGTCGTCGCCGGCGAAAATGCCCTGCTCGGTGCAGAACACCTGCCGGCGCAGCGCCATCGCCTGACGGCGCTCCCAGCCGTCGGTGGCGAATTTCACCTGGAAATCGGCGGGGCGGTAGGGCTTGAAGGGAT
The DNA here is from genome assembly GCA_937900425.1 of uncultured Alphaproteobacteria bacterium. Classification (GTDB taxonomy): domain Bacteria; phylum Pseudomonadota; class Alphaproteobacteria; order Rhizobiales; family Pleomorphomonadaceae; genus CALCDT01. The sequence goes on from CALCDT010000250.1 coordinate 11,972, forward strand.
CGAAGATCATTCCGCCGCCAGCCGCGAGACGCAGCCGCCTTTCGCCTTTTCGTAGGAGGACAGCGCCGAGCACGCGCCGCAGCGGGCGCAGCCGGCCTTGACGTCGAGCGAGCGCAAGCCCGAAGCGAGCAGCATGCCGGCGAGCGGATCGAGGATCCGATGCATGAACTCCGGCGTCGGCCCGGGGTGGCTTTCGAGCGGCGTGCCGGAGATCGGCACGAAGGGCACCACGAAGGGATAGACGCCGAGGGCGACGAGGCGGCGGGAGACGTCGAGGATCGCCTCGGCGTCGTCGCCGAGGCCGGCGAGGATGTAGGTCGAGACCTGGCCGCGGCCGAACACCGGCACGGCGGCGGCGAAGGCCTCGAAGTAGGTCTCCAGCGAGACCTGGGCCTTGCCGGGCATGATGCGGGCACGGACCTCCGGCGTCACCGCTTCCAGATGCATGCCGAGAGCGTCGGCGCCGGCGTCCTTCATGCGGGCGAACCAGGAGAAATCCTCCGGCGGCTCGCACTGAACCTGGATCGGCAGGTCGACCCGCGCCTTCACGCCCGCCGCGCTCTCGGCGAGGATCTTGGCGCCGCGGTCGCGGCCCGGCGGGGTGCCGGTGGTCATCACCATGTGGGTGACGCCGTCGAGCTCGACGGCGGCCTTGGCCACTTCGCCGAGTTGTTCCGGCGTCTTCCTCTCGATGGTGCGGCCGGCGGCGAGCGACTGGCCGATCGAGCAGAACTGGCAGGTCTTGGTGCGGCTCTGGTAGCGGATGCAGCTCTGCAGCACCGTGGTGGCGAGCACGTCGCGGCCGTGGAGCACGGCGATCTGCGAATAGGGCACGCCGTCCGCCGTCTTCATGTCGTAGAAGCGCGGGCGGGCGGGGAATTCGACCTCGCCGAGCACCTCGGCCCCGCGCAGCACCCGGCTGCGGCCGAAGACGTCGGGCGCCTCGACCAGATAGGGGCTGTCGAAGGCCGGGGCGGTGTGGACGGGCACCATGACGGTGACGCCGTCGATGGTCATCGCCTTGTGGTCGGAGGGGCCGGCGCCGCCGCGGCGGCTGTCCGCCCCGGCGCGCGGATCAACGAGACGGACCCCGGAAGACTGCAACTCGTTGATCAGCGCCTGCGGCGCCATCGCGGTCGGCATCGGCTGCGTCATCGGAGGAGGTTCCTTCGAGGCTTTGGAGACGGGAGGCGGGAGCGGCGCCGGCGGAGGCGGCGTGCATCGGCACGGCCGCCCGGTCGTCGAGAACGAGCGAGAGCAGTTCGGGCCGAGCGTAGTGGCCGACGGAATCCATCATCCGCTTGCGCTTCAGGATCAGCTTCATGTCGAGGTCGGCGACGAGGATGCCCTCGCCTTCGGTCAGCGGCGCGACGAGGTGGTTGCCTTCCGGCGAGACGATCGCGGTCATGCAGCCGCCGGAAAGCGCCCGGCGCAGCTTCTCGTCCGGGCAGATCGCCGCCTTCTGCTCCTCGGTGAGCCAGCCGGTGGCGTTGACGACGAAGCAGGCGGATTCGAGGGCGTGGTGGCGGATCGTCACCTCGATCTGGTCGGCGAAGATCTGGCCGACGAGGGAGCCGGGGAACTGGGCGACGTGGATCGCCTCGTGCTGCGCCATCAGGGCGTAGCGGGCGAGCGGGTTGTAGTGCTCCCAGCAGGCCAGCGCGCCGAGGCGGCCGACGGCGGTTTCGACGACCTTGAGGCCGGCGCCGTCGCCCTGGCCCCAGATCATGCGCTCGTGGAAGGTCGGCGTGATCTTGCGCCGCTTCAGCACGATCTCGCCGGTGACGTCGAAGACGAGCTGGGTGTTGTAGAGCGAGCCGTGGTCGCGCTCGTTGACGCCGAGCACCACGACGACGCCGTGACGGCGGCAGGCGGCGGCGACGCGCTCGGTGGTGCGGCTCGGCACCGCGACGGCGTTGTCGTAGAGCCGCAGATGCTCGCCGCCGGAGAGCACCGGGGGCAGCACGAAGGAAAAATACGGGTACCAGGGCAGGAAGGTCTCCGGGAAGACCACCAGCTCGGCGCCCCGCCCCGCCGCCTCGGCGATGGCGTCCAGCACCTTGTCCTCGGTGCCTTGGAGAGAGGCGAGATCCGGCGCGATCTGCACGGCGGCGACCCGGACGGAGGCTTTGTCGGCCATGACGGCGTCTCTTCTGTTCGTCGTTGCTTCACAGATCGGGATGACCTCTCCCGGTCCCGAGAGCCGGTCCACCCGGCCTCGTCCTTCGAGACGGCCCTTCGGGCCTCCTCAGGATGAGACCTCCGAATGGCCGAAAGCTCCGCGTCCGTCCTTCCCCTCATCCTGAGGAGGCCGCCTTGCGGCCGTCTCGAAGGACGAGGGGAAGCCGGGGCGCAGGCGCGGCGAGGCGCCTGCCCGTCACACCGTCCAGGTGTCGAGGATGAAGGCGTTGTCCTTGCGGTGCAGCAGGATGAGGTCGAGCACGTCGAGCGGGTTGATCGGGCGGATGCCCGGGATCAGCGACGGTTCGCCGTGGCCGTAGAGCGCCTGCAGGGCGAAGCGGCAGGCGTAGACCTTGCCGCCCTCGTCCATGAACTTGACCAGCTGGTTGTTGAAGTTCTGCGCGCCCGGAAAGGCCTCGTCGCCGAGGGTCGGGAAGCCGCGCTGGACGCCGAGCGTCACACCCGGGCCGTAGAGCAGGATCGAGGTCTCGAAGCCCTTCCGCTTGAGGCGCAGGGCCTGGAGGATGTTGACGAGGCCGATCGAGCCTTCGAAGGCGACGGTGTGGAAGGTGACGAGGGCTTTTTCCCCCGGCTCGGCCTTCACGTCCTCGAAGACCTTCTCCTCGTAGTCGACAAAGAAATCGCCCTTCTTGTGCGCGGGCGTGGTGACGGCAGGCATGGAACCCTCCTCGGCTTCGGTGATCCGTCCGCCCGGTCCGTTCCGCCGGGCGTCCCCGACCGTCTCGCAAGCGCCGTGCCAGATTGAATGCAGCACCGTAAGGCTTCAATCAGCATCAATATGCATTCAATTTTCCATTCAATGTGAGGTGGTCTGGTCCAATTTCCCGGAATTCGGCCAGTTAGGCGCGAAGAAATTCAGCAAATTGACCGCATCTCTGCCGAGGGATCCGGCATTTCACCTATTACTCATATGCCCGCCGGGCGGAGCGATCCTCAGAACCAGTGAACCTGTTGCGAGTCGCCGATCCCACGGCGCTCCCGATCTCCTTGAGGTTGCGAGGAAATCAGCGCCGAGGACAGGATTGCGCCTTCTGCACGTCCCCGCCCCTCACCTTCAAAGTATGAGACGAGATCGGCCGGTGGGCGCGCGGAAATTTTGGGCATGGGCGATTTTTCAGCTGACGATCCAACAATATCCAGTCAATATCGCCGGACAAATCAGGGCCACGCGACACCGCGAGGCGCAGGGCCGACGGGCTGACGTCGGGGCGAAACGGGGGGCGGGAGGGGCATGGCGGGCTGGCATCCGGACATCGGCGAGACGGGGCTGCCGCGCTATCTCGCCATCGCCGAGGCGATTGCGGCGGACGTCGCCGGCGGACGGCTCGCGGCGGGCGACCGGCTGCCGCCGCAGCGTCAGCTCGCCAAGACCCTCGGCATCGACTTCACCACGGTCGCGCGCGGCTATGTCGAGGCGCAGAAGCGCGGCCTCGTCGAATCGCGGGTCGGTCAGGGCACCTTCGTGACGAAGGTGCCGCCGAAGCCGCGGCCGGCCCCGGCGCTACGCCGGCCGGAACTCGTCGACCTGTCGATGAACCTGCCGCCGGAGCCGGAGGACGCCGATCTCGTCGCGCGGATGCAGGAGGGCGTCGAGGCGGTCGGCCGCGACATCGTCCCGCTGCTGCGTTACCAGGGCTTCGGCGGCTCGCGCGAGGCCAAGGACGCCGCGTCCAACTGGCTGAGCCGGCGGGCGCTGGTGCCGTCCAACGAGCGGCTGTTCGTGACGCCGGGCGCCCATCCGGCCCTGCTCGGCATCCTCTGCACGCTGACCCGGCCGGGCGACACGATCTTCTCCGAGAGCGTGACCTATCCCGGCATCCGCTCGCTCGCCGCCCAGACCGGCCTCACCCTCGTCGGCGTGCCAGAGGACGAGGACGGCATTGATCCCGACGCCCTCGCCGACATGGTGCGGAGCCACCAGCCGAAGGCGCTCTATCTCAACCCGACCCTCAACAACCCGACGACGCGGACGATTCCAGCCGCGCGCCGGGCGGCGATCACGGCGGTGGCGCGACGCTGCCGGCTGCCGATCATCGAGGACGACGCCTACGGCTTCATCGCACCGGGGGCGCCGCCGCCCTTCGCCGCCCTCGCCCCCGACCTGACCTGGCACGTCGCGGGCCTCGCCAAATGCATCGGCGCCGGGCTGCGCGTCGCCTACGTCATCGTGCCGGACGCACGTTCGGGCTTTCCCTTCGCCGCGGCCCTGCGCAGCGCCGCGGTGATGGCCTCGCCGGTGACGGTGGCGCTGGCGACCCGCTGGATCGAGGACGGCACCGCCGACGCCCTGCTCGCCTTCATCCGGACGGAGACGGCGGCGCGGCAGGCGATCGCCACCGAACTGCTCGCCCCGGGCAGCTACCTCGCCGACCCGCTCGGCTTCCACGTCTGGATGCCGCTGCCGGCGCCGTGGACGCGCTCGGCCTTCGTCGGCCACGCCCGCGCTGCACGGATCGGCGTCGTGCCGAGCGACGCCTTCACAGTGGAAGGGCCGCCCGCCGAGGCGGTGCGGATCGGCCTCGGCGGCCCGGCGACCCGCGCCGACGTCCGCGCCGCCCTCGACCTCATGGCCCACGCGCTCGAGGAGAGCCCCGCGGCGATGTCGTCGGTGTTGTGAGGCTTACTCCGCCGCCTCCTTCAGCGCCGGATAGTCGGTGTAGCCGTGGGCGTCGCCCCCGTAGAAGGTGCTCTGGTCGGGCTCGTTGAGCGGGGCACCGAGGCGCAGGCGGGCGGGAAGGTCCGGGTTGGCGATGAAGAGGCGGCCGAAGGCGATGGCGTCGGCGCGCCCGGCGGCGACGGCGTCGAGCGCCTCCTCGCGGGTGTAGCCGTTGTTGGCGATGTAGGCGCCGCCGAAATCGGCCTTGAGGGCGGCGTAGTCGAAGGGCACGACGTCGCGCTTGCCGCGGGTCTCGCCTTCGATCACATGGAGATAGGCGATGCCGCGCCGCTTCAGTTCACGGGCGAGATAGCCGTAGAGGGCTTGCGGATCGCTGTCCGGCTTGCCGTCGTTGGCGGGCGTCACCGGCGACAGGCGAATGCCGACCCGGCCGGCGCCCATCACCTTCGCCACGGCATCGACCACTTCGAGCGTGAGGCGGGCGCGGTTCTCCACCGAGCCGCCATAGGCGTCGGTGCGGGTGTTCGAGCTGTCGCGCAGGAACTGCTCGAGCAGGTAGTTGTTGGCGGCGTGGATCTCGACCGCGTCGAAGCCGGCGGCCTTGGCGTTCTCGGCGGCGCGGACGTAGTCGGCGACGATGCCGGGAAGCTCATCAGCTTCGAGGGCGCGGGGCTCGGAGACGTCGACGAAGCCGCTCTCGACGAAGGTCTTGGCGGCGGCGCGGATCGGCGAGGGCGCGACCGGGGCGGCGCCGTTCTCCTGCAGCGAGACGTGGGAGATGCGGCCGACGTGCCAGAGCTGGATGGCGATCAGTCCGCCCTCGGCGTGGACCGCGTCGGTGATCTTCTTCCAGCCCGCGACCTGCTCGGCCGAATAGATGCCGGGCGTCCAGATGTAGCCCTGGCCCTGACGCGAGATCTGCGAGGCCTCGGTGATGATCAGGCCGGCGCCGGCGCGCTGGCGGTAGTAGGTGACGTTGAGATCGTTCGGGGCGTCGGTGCCGTGGGTGGCGCGGTTGCGGGTGAGCGGCGCCATGACGACGCGGTTCTTCAGCGAAAGTTCGCCAGCCTGAAGGGGTGCGAACAGCGGGGCGGTGTCGGTCGTGGTCATGTTTGCCTCGGTCGGGAGGAATGGTCGACGGGGGCGGTGCGGGGCGCGCCCTTCGCAGGCCGCGCCGGCGCCCTCGTCCGTGCCCGTCTGATATGGGCAGCGGCTCATCCTTGCCAAGGCTGGAAGGTTGATTCGTTTCCGCGTCGCAGCATCACTTGACCGTGAGGCGGATCGCTCGTTGTCGCGGCGATGCTGCGCCGGCGGGATCGTGGCCGCTCAGCCCGGTCCCTTGAACAGCACGTCGCGGTCGATGGCGAAGTCGGCGAGGAGGGGCAGGCAGCCGGCGCCGATTTCGCGGGCGCCGGGGCCGATCGAGCCGGGCAGGACGTCGACCGGCGACAGGCCCTGGCGGTCGTAGACGGCGATGGCGAGGCGAACCGCCTCGACCAGCCGCTCGCGCACCCGCGCCGGGAAGGCGCCGTCGATCACCGCCGCCTGGAAATCGACCACCGAGGAGGCCGCGGTGACGGCGTAGGCGAGGCTCGCCGCGGCCTCGCCGATCCAGTCCTCGAGTTCGGCGTCGGCCTCGGCCCAGGCATCCGGCGCGTCCCACAGCCACCCGGCCTTCTTGCCGGCCTCGATCAGCCGGGCCTCGAGCGTGTAGAGCGAGGCCGAGCGGATCAGCTGGTGGATCGAGCCGTCGGCCTTCGGCACCGGCATCGAGCCGATCGCGGCGGCGTTGCCGAAGCGGCCCGGCAGCAGCGCGCCGTTGAGCACGAGACCGCCGCCGATGAAGGAGCCGATGAAAACGTAGAGGAAATCGTGGACCTCGGCGTTGTCGCCGAAGACGAGTTCGGCGGCGCAGGCCGCGGTGGCGTCGTTGCAGAGGTAGATCGGCAGGCCGAGGCGCTCACCGAAGACGGTGCGCAGGTCGATCTCGCGCCAGACGTCGAGCGCGCCGGGCGGCGCTCCGACCTCGTAGGCCCAGTTCCACAACTCGTTGGGCGAGGCGAGGCCGAGGCCGACGATGCGCCGGCGCTGCTCGTCGGAGAGCGCGCCCTCGATCGCGTCGATGTTGGTCAGGGCGAAATCGATCAGCACCTCCGGCACAGGATAGGGATAGGCGAGGTGAAAGTGTCGCCGCGCCTTGCCGACCATGTCGACGAGGACGAGGTCGCAGGAGCGGCGGCCGATCTTGAGGCCGTAGGAGAAGGCGCCGTCGGGGTTGAGGGCGAAGGGCACCGACGGCTGACCGACCCGGCCGCGCTGCGGCTCCTGACGGCGCACCAGCCCGTCGGCCTGAAGCTGATTGACGATGACTGAAACGGTCTGGGCGGAGAGACCGGTGAGACGAGCGAGCTCGACCTTCGGCAGGGCGCGATGCCGCCGCACGAGGGACAGCACGAGGCGCTCGTTGTAGAGCCGGACGCCGCTCTGGTTGGTGCCGCGGCCGGGATCGACCGGCCGGAACCGCCCCTCCCCCGTCCGCTCGCCGGCGGGCTTCATGTCCTCGTCCTCCCAGGTCCCTCGGGTCGCCGGCGGCGAGGGTAACGCCGCGCGTCGGCCACCGGTATCGGCGGGCTCTCGCGCTCCGCTCTTAATCGATCGAACGTGTGTCATCGTCCCCGGGCGGGGCCGAGGGCTGCGGCGCGGCGGCCGTGCGGCCCCTCGCCCGCCGACCCGTGCCACAGCGCGGAAAACCGGCTTTTCGCCGGCCTTCGATCGGTTCGATCCACCGCGGACGATGCTCGCCCCGAGGCACCGAGTCAATAAATAAATCCATCTGATTTTCTTATTGACTCGTTTCGGACCCCGTGGCACCAATCGGGGCGACGGATCGAAATCTCGAACGAGAGCCGATCGTTCCCGGCGCCGGCCAGGAGGAAACCGGCGGGCGCCGCGGCAGTCTTCAAGGGAGGAATCTGATGCGCTTTGCTTCGCCCCGTCTTCGGACGGCTCTTCTCGGCTGCGCCGCCGTCTTCGCTCTCGGCGCCGGCTCGGCGTCGGCCGCCGACGTTTCGGCCTGCCTGATCACCAAGACCGACACCAATCCCTTCTTCGTCAAGATGAAGGAAGGCGCCACCGCCAAGGCCTCCGAGCTCGGCGTCGCGCTGAAGACCTACGCCGGCAAGATCGACGGCGACAGCGAGAGTCAGGTCGCAGCGATCGAGACCTGCATCGCCGACGGTGCCAAGGGCATCCTGCTAACCGCCTCCGACACCAAGGGCATCGTCCCGGCGGTGCAGAAGGCCCGCGACGCCGGCATTCTCGTGATCGCCCTCGACACCCCGCTCGAGCCTGCCGATTCCGCCGATGCCACCTTCGCCACCGACAACCTGCTCGCCGGCAAGCTGATCGGCCAGTGGGCCGCCGCCACGCTCGGCGACGCCGCCAAGGACGCGAAGGTCGCCTTCCTCGACCTGACCCCGTCGCAGCCGACGGTCGACGTGCTGCGCGACCAGGGCTTCATGATGGGCTTCGGCATCGACGTGAAGAACCCGGACGTGATCGGCGACGAGGACGATCCCCGCATCGTCGGCCACGACATCACCAACGGCAACGAAGAGGGCGGCCGCACCGCCATGGAGAACCTTCTCCAGAAGGATCCGGGCATCAACGTCGTCCACACCATCAACGAGCCGGCCGCCGCCGGCGCCTACGAGGCGCTGAAGGCCGTGGGCATGGAGGGCAACGTCCTCATCGTCTCCGTCGACGGCGGCTGCCCGGGCGTGAAGAACGTCGAGGCCGGCGTGATCGGCGCCACCTCGCAGCAGTATCCGCTGCTGATGGCCTCGCTCGGCATCGAGGCGATCAAGACCTTCGCCGAGACCGGCGAGAAGCCGCAGCCGACCGAAGGCAAGTCCTTCTTCGACACCGGCGTCAACCTCGTCACCGACAAGCCGGCCGAGGGCGTGCCCTCGATCAGCGTCCAGGAAGGCCTCGACCGCTGCTGGGGCTGACGCCTCCCACCCGCTGAAGGATCTCCGGCCCCGCGCCGGAGATCCCCTTCCCGGCCGAGGTGCTGCGTGAGGCGGGCGATAGCCCTCCGCCGCCGCCCGGTCTTCGTGGGGCGCAAACCGGCGAGGAGCCTGCGATGTCGAGCGCTCAGGACTATGAAAAGGTACTCGACGGGAGCGACAAGTCGGTCGCCTCCTTCGAGACGCACGGGCGAACGCCGCTGCAGAGGATCCAGCTGATCCTCCACGGAAGCCCCTCCGCGGTTCCCCTGATCGTGCTCGTGGCCTCGCTCGCCATCTTCGCGATCGTGCTGGGATCGAAATTCTTCTCCCCCTTCTCCCTGACGCTGATCCTGCAGCAGGTCGCCATCGTCGGCCTCGTCGGCATGGCACAGTCGCTGGTGGTGCTGACCGCGGGCATCGACCTTTCGGTCGGCGCCATCATGGTGCTGTCGTCGGTGGTGATGGGCGCCTGCAGCTTCCGCTACGGCCTGCCGGCGCCGATGGCCGTCGGCATCGGCCTGTCGGTCGGCGCGCTCTGCGGCTTCATCAACGGCTGGCTGGTGGCGCGGATCAAGCTGCCGCCGTTCATCGTCACGCTCGGCACCTGGCAGATCTTCCTCGCCGTCAACTTCCTCTATTCGGCCAACGAGACGATCCGCTCCCAGGACATCGCCGCCGAGGCGCCGCTGCTGCAGTTCTTCGGCAACTCGTTCCGCGCCGGCGGGGCGGTGCTGACCTACGGCGTCATCGCCATGGTGCTGCTTGTCGGCATCCTCTGGTACGTGCTCAACCACACCGCATGGGGCCGGCATCTCTACGCCGTCGGCGACGACCCGGCCGCGGCCGAACTCTCCGGCGTGCGGGTCAAGCACCTGCTGATCTCGGTCTACACGCTGTCCGGCCTGATCTGCGGCCTCGCCGGCTGGGTGCTGATCGGCCGCCTCGGCTCGGTGTCGCCGACCGCCGGCCAGTTCGCCAACATCGAATCCATCACCGCGGTGGTGATCGGCGGCATCTCGCTGTTCGGCGGGCGCGGCTCGATCCTCGGCATGATGTTCGGGGCGCTGATCGTCGGCGTCTTCCAGCTCGGCCTGCGCCTCATCGGCACCGACCCGCAGTGGACCTACATGCTCATCGGCGTGCTGATCATCGGCGCCGTCGCCGTCGACCAGTGGATCAGAAGGATTTCCAGCTGATGACGACCGCAACCCCCACCACACCGATCCTGTCGGCGCGAGGCCTCGTCAAGCGCTACGGCCGCGTCGTCGCCCTCAACAACTGCGACTTCGACCTGATGCCCGGCGAGATCCTCGCGGTGATCGGCGACAACGGCGCCGGCAAGTCGACCCTCATCAAGGCGCTGTCCGGCGCGATCACGCCGGACGAGGGCGAGGTCCGGCTCGACGGCGAGCCGGTGCGCTTCGCCAGCCCGCTCGCCGCCCGGGACGCCGGCATCGAAACGGTTCACCAGAACCTCGCGCTGTCGCCGGCGCTGTCGATCTGCGACAACATGTTTCTCGGCCGCGAGAAGCACAAGCCGGGTCCGCTCGGCAAGTGGCTGCGGATGCTCGACCGGCCGGCGATGCGCAAGATGGCGCGGGAAAAGCTCTCCGAACTCGGCCTGATGACGATCCAGAACATCGACCAGGCGGTGGAGACGCTGTCGGGCGGCCAGCGCCAGGGCGTCGCGGTGGCCCGGGCCGCCGCCTTCGGCTCGCGCGTCGTCATCATGGACGAGCCGACCGCGGCTCTCGGCGTCAAGGAGTCCCGCCGCGTGCTGGAGCTGATCCTCGACGTCAAGCGCCGCGGCCTGCCGATCGTGCTGATCTCGCACAACATGCCGCACGTCTTCGAGGTCGCCGACCGCATCCACATCCACCGGCTCGGCTCGCGCCTCGCGGTGGTCGACCCGAAGGCGATCTCGATGTCGGACGCGGTGGCGATGATGACCGGCGCGATGAAGCCGCCACAGGGCATCGCCGCCTGAGCAGACGACAAAGGGCCGACCGCAACGATCGACAAGAACGATGACGGCAGGGGAAAGACGGCGCCGCGGGCCACCGCGGCGCCGTCGCCTCGTAGGCGGTCGCCGCTCTCCCGTGTCGGCGATGGACAGGGCGCGGAGACGGAAATGCCCGTCGAGGCCTTCCCGGGCTGATCGCCGGTTCAAACACTCGTGACGATGCGACGGCCTCGCATCTCGCCGGTCACTCCGCTGCGATCAGACCGGGCTCGGGCCAGGTGCCCTCCTCGATCTCGGCGATCTGGCGGTCCATCTCGTCCGAGAGATAAAGCGCGAACTCTCCGAGATGAAGATAGAGCAGCATCATGATCGCCGTCTGCCGGAGGGCCTTCGGATTGTGCCACAGGCAATGGAGGATCGTGCGCAGGAACTCGCGACGCCACTGAGGCCGGCGCACGAGGTAGGTATGGAGCACGCGCAGGGTGCGTTTCGTCTCGAGCTTTGCATCACAGGCCCCCCACGAACCGTTGGGCCGGCTGGTGTCGATCCGGGACGCCATGTCGCGAACGCGGGCGAAGAAGGCCTCCGGGGCGTAGATGCGCCGCACCAGCCGGCGATAATCCGAGAGGATATCGACGCGCGGTCGCTCGGTGACGAAATTCAATCCGGCGTTGGTCTGGTCGCCCTGAAGCACCGCCCCGGTCATCTGCTGGCCTCGGTGTTCGTAGAGCCGCCCTTCCTTCTGGAGACGCCGGGTCAACTGGGTGTTGGGCAGAGCGTAGAGCAGGCCGGCCATCGCCACGGGCAGCGCGGCTTCCTCGATCAGTTCGGCGATTTGCTCGCCCGCCCCGGCACTCTCGCCGTCGAGGCCGAGGATGAAACCTCCGACGACGAACATGCCCTTGTCATAGATTTTCTGCAGACTGGCCGCGATGTCGCGTCGCGTGTTCTGCTTCTTGCGCATCGCCACGAGCACGTCCGGGTCGGGACTTTCAATTCCGACGAAGATGCCGAAGAAGCCGGCCTGGGCCATCAACTCCATCAGGTCCTCGTCGTCGGCAAGGTTGAGCGAGGCCTCCGTCGAGAATTCGAATGGCCGTCCGTTGCGCTCCTGCCAGGCGACGAGTTCGGGCAGGAAGCTCTTCAGCGCCTTCTTGTTGCCGATGAGATTGTCGTCGACGAAATCGATGTGCCCGACGTAGCCGAGCGCGCGAAGCCGATCGAGTTCGGCGAGGATCTGGTCGTTGGTCTTCGCCCGCGGCTTGCGGCCGTAGAGCTCGATGATGTCGCAGAATTCGCAGGTGAAGGGGCATCCACGCGAATACTGGACGTTGACGTAGAGATACTTCGAAAAGTCGATCAGGTCGAAGCGCGGCAGCGGCGTTCTCGTCACGTCGACCTGGAATTTCGGCGCCTCGAACCGACCATTGCGTGCCCCGGCCTCGTAGGCGGCGACGAAGTCCGCGAGGATGTCCTCGACCTCGCCGAGCACGAGGAAATCGGCGTCCTCGTAGAACTCGGGCGTCGAGGTCGGGTCGGGCCCGCCGACGACCGTGGTCAAGCCTCGGGCCCGGCACATCGACAGTATCTCGCGCGTCGCCACCTGCTGGGGCAACATACCGCCGGTCATCACCAGATCCGCCCAGCCGAGAACGTCGCTATCGAGACTCTCGACATTGAGATCGACGAGGCGGACGGTCCAGTGCGCCGGCAGGAGCGCGGCGACGGTCATCAGTCCGAGGGGGGGTGCAGGATAGCGGGCCCCGATCGTCTCGGCGGCCCGGCGCAGGTTCCAGAACGAGGGGGCCCTGAATTCCGGGTAGATCATCAAAACGTTCGGACCAGACATCTCCATCAACTGCCCCCCTGCCTCGAGCTGATCGAAAGTTGGTGTACCTCTTGGCTCGGCCGAAAATGATGAAGTCGAGATCGACTGGTCGCAGATCCATCCTTGATCAACGCACGCTAGCTCGGTTGACGTGCCGTGGAAACATGACGCGTCACTTCACCCTTCGACCGTCCCGCGACACCCAACGTACAGCCGAAAAAAAATTCTGATAGCCATGTCCGTGTCGATAGAAAATATTCTCTACCCTGCCCCATACCTCACCATAGCCGCCGGCCTGACGAAGTCAAACATCCGGCAAAATGGTCGTGATCCAAATACATCGCCACCTTGATTTCACCGCACCAGCGGCAGCCCCGCGGCACGCCAGCCGATGACGCCGCCGCCGAGATGGGCGTCGTGGGCGAGGCCGAGCTTGCGGCAGAGGGCGACGGCCTGCGCGGACCGGGCGCCGGAGTGGCAGTAGAACACCACCGGCTTGTCGGTCGGCAGGCCGGGCGCGAGGCGGGAGAGCGCCGACAGCGGCGCGTGGCGGGCGCCGGCGATGCGGCCGGAGCGCCATTCGCCGTCCTCGCGGACGTCGACGAGGTGGATCGTTCCCTCCGCGAGGCGGGCGGCGACGTCCTTGGCGGCGTGGGTGGTGACGGGCTCGGAGCGGAAAAAGCCGAACATTCTCGAGTCCTCCTCGATGACGGGCGGCGGTTGCCGCCGGGGGCTTCGGAGATCGCGGGCCGGTCGACCGTCCACGGAGATCCATCCGTGGAGATCCGGCCGGATCGCGATCCGCAATTCATTTGTAATTTCGTATTCACTAATATATTATCCTTCCCCAGACCCGCAAGACGGAGTGCGAAGCGGGCCGGGCGGCATCTAGCGCCGGACAAGCATCGGGGGAGAAACCAAGTGGCTCACGTTGTCGTTCTCGGCGCCGGTCTCGGCGGCGTCATCATGGCCTACGAACTGCGCGACCTTCTCGGCCGAGACCACGCGATCTCGGTGGTGAACCGCGGCTCGACCTATTCCTTCGTGCCGTCCAATCCCTGGGTCGCCGTCGGCTGGCGCGAGCGCGAGGCGATCGAGGTCGATCTCGGCCCGGTGTTCGCGCGCCGCGACATCGCGCTCCACGCCGAGGGCGCCAGGCGGCTGCACCCGGCCGAGAACCGGATTGAACTCAACGGCGGCGGCATCGTCGACTACGACTTCCTCGTCATCGCCACCGGCCCGGACCTCGCCTTCGACGAGATCGAGGGTTTCGGTCCCGAGGGCCACACCCAGTCGATCTGCCACGTCGATCATGCGCTCAAGGCCAGGGAGGCCTTCGACGCGCTGGTGAGGAAGCCCGGACCGGTGATCATCGGCGCCGCCCAGGACGCGTCCTGTTACGGCCCCGCCTACGAGTTCACCTTCGTGCTCGACAAGGCGCTGCGCGACGCCAGGATCCGCGACCGGGTGCCGATGACCTTCGTCACCGCCGAACCCTACATCGGCCACCTCGGCCTCGACGGTGTCGGCGACACCAAGGGCCTTCTCGAAGCGGAGATGCGCCAGCACCACGTCAAGTGGATCTGCAACGCCAAGGTGGACAAGGTCGAGGCGGGCATCATGCACGTCTCGGAACTCGCCGACGACGGGGCCCTCAAGGCGGCACACACCCTGCCCTTCGCCTTCGCGATGATGCTGCCGGCCTTCCGCGGCGTCGAGGCGGTGCGCGGCATCGAGGGCCTGACCAACCCGCGCGGCTTCATCCTCGCCGACGAGCACCAGCGCAACCCGGCCTTCGCCAACGTCTTCTCGGTCGGCGTCTGCGTCGCGATCCCGCCGGTCGGCAAGACGCCGGTGCCGGTGGGCGTGCCGAAGACCGGCTTCATGATCGAATCGATGGTCACCGCCACGGCCCACAACATCGCCCGCCTCGTCGAAGGGCGGGAGCCGGACGCGGTGCCGAGCTGGAACGCGGTCTGCCTCGCCGACTTCGGCGACGGCGGCGTCGCCTTCGTCGCCCAGCCGCAGATCCCGCCGCGCAACGTCAACTGGTCGGCGTCCGGAAAATGGGTCCACGCCGCCAAGATCGGCTTCGAGCGCTATTTCCTGCACAAGATCCGGATCGGCAAGTCGGAGCCCTTCTACGAACGCCTTGCGCTGCAGGCGCTCGGCATCGACAAGCTGAGAGCGGTGAAGTTCGACGACCCGGCCTGATCGGCCGGCGGCACCGGGCCGACCCGCCCGGTGGGCCGCCGGGGGGACCAGAAGGACACGAGAGCCATGACCACGGACGCCGCCCTGCCCCACGCCGCCGGCCACGAGCGGCTGGCGCATTTTCCGATCGTGTTCTTCGCCACGGTGATGGGCCTTTCGGGGCTCGCGCTGGCGGTGACGAAGGCCGAGCACGTGCTCGGCCGCGCGCCGATCCTCGGCCCGGCGACGGCGGTGTTGGCCGCCGCCGTGATGGTCGCGGTCTCGCTGCTCTATCTCGCCAAGGCGCTGCGCCACCCGGGCGCCGTGGCGGCGGAGTGGAACCATCCGGTGCGGCTCGCCTTCTTTCCGGCCGCCAGCATCGGATTGATCCTGCTCGGTACCGCCTTTCAGGAGATTGCGCCGGCGGCGGCCTTCGTGCTCTGGGCCGCCGGCGCCGCGTTCCAGATCACGGCGATGCTCGCCGTGGTGGCGGCCTGGATCGGCCACCGGCCCTTCGCCCCGCAGCACATGACGCCGGCCTGGTTCATCCCCGCCGTCGGCAACATCATCGTGCCGATCGCCGGCGTCGGCTTCGGCCAGTTCGAGGTCTCCTGGTTCTTCTTCTCCGTCGGCCTCGTCTTCTGGATCGTGCTGACGACGGTGGTCTTCAACCGCATGGTGTTCCACGATCCGATCCCGGCGCGGCTGCTGCCGACGCTGATGATCCTGGTCGCCCCGCCCTCGGTCGGCTTCCTCGCCTGGACACGGCTCGTCGGCGGGCTCGATCCGTTCGGGCGGATCCTGTTCTACGCGGCGGTGATCTTCGCCCTCGTCGTCGTCACCCAGGCCGGCCGGCTGCGCAAGGTCGCTTTCGCGATGTCGTGGTGGGCCTATTCCTTCCCGCTCGCCGCCTTCGCGGTGGCGACGCTGCGCTACGGTGAACTCGCCGGGTCCGGGGCCCATCGCACCGCCGGGCTGGCCCTCGCCGCACTGGCGGGCGTGGTGATCGCCGGCCTCGCCCTGCGCACCGGCCGCGCCATCGCCCGCGGCGAGATCTGCCAGCCGGAGTGACGGCGGGACAGGGCTGAGCGCCCGCAAACGCGGACGGCTCCGGGACGCCCGCTCGGGCCACGACCGTGACCGAGAGGCGCCGGGGCCGGGCCTCGTCTTCAGCGGCAGTAGATGTCCGACAGGGTGTCGATCAGCCGCCGCACCTCTTGGGAGGCGAGGCGGTAGTAGATCGTCTGGCCGTCGCGGCGGGTGGCGACGATGCCAAGGTCGCGCAGGCGGGCGAGGTGCTGCGACAGCGCCGACTGGCCGACGCCGACCGCCTCGGCCAGGGCGCCGACCGAACTCTCGTGATCGGCGAGCCGGCAGAGCGCCATCAGGCGGCGCGGCTGGCCGAGGGCGGCGAGCAGCCGCGCCGCCTCCTCCGCCCTGCCTTCGAGCACCGCCGGATCGGACATCGGATCGGCGCACGGCCCGATCCCGCCCCGCGACCCGTCGATCTCCCGGTCGGTCATGCGCGTCTCCACCGCCGCCACGTGCGGCTCGTCGTCGGTCGGGCGGGATGGCCGGGCTACTGCGCCCGCCGGACCCGTTCGATCGATATCCGACGACACTATATTAGTATATTATGAAATGCAATATTCACAGATGCGGCGGGGAGATGCGCGGCCGCACGCCGTCACGCCCCGCCGACCACCTCCGCCACCGCCGCGCGGCTCCCGCCTGCGACGAGCCGCCCGTAGGCCGCCATCACCGGGGCGGCGAGCTGCGCCGCCAGTGCCTCGGGGAAGATCTCGCGGACCGAAAGCAGCGCGCGAACCTTGCCGGCGGCGTCGGGCGCCGCGTCGACCAGTGCCCTCAGCCGGGCGGCGAGCGGGTCCTTCACCTCGATCGGCGCGCCGGTCTCGTCGATGCCGCCGACGTAGCGCATCCAGGCGGCCACCGCGAGGCAGAGGCCGGGCACGGCCCTGCCTGCCTCGACGTTCTCTCCGATGGTGCCGAGCAGGCGCTGGGGCAACTTCTGGCTGCCGTCCATGGCGATCTGCCAGGTGCGGTGCCGGATCGCCGGGTTGGCGTAGCGCGAGAACAGCGCGTCCGCGTAGGCGGAAAGGTCGACGCCCGGCGGCGGCGCCAGCACCGGGATGATCTCCCGCGCCCAGAGCCGGCGCACGAAACCGGCGAACACCGGATCGGCGACGGTGTCGGCGATGGTCTCGTGGCCGGCGAGATAGCCGAGATAGGCGAGCGAGGAGTGGGTGCCGTTGAGCATCCTGAGCTTCATGTGCTCGAAGGGCGTCACGTCGGCGACCAGCTCGACGCCGACCGCGCCGAGGTCCGGCCGCTCGCCGCCGACGAAATCGTCCTCGACCACCCACTGGCGGAAGGGCTCGTGCATGACGGGAAGCGCGTCGTGGCGGCCGGTGAGGCTTTCGGCGAGGGCGACGTCCTCCGGCTTGGTCGCCGGGACGATGCGGTCGACCATCGTGGAGGGAAAGCGCCCCTCGCCGGCGATCCAGGCGGCGAGGCCGGGGTCGATCCGCTCGGCGAGGGCGAGGACGACGCCGCGCACCACCGCGCCGTTGCCGGGGAGGTTGTCGCAGGTCATCACCGTGAAGGGCGCGAGGCCGGCGGCCCGCCGGCGCTGGAGCGCGCGCACCAGGAAACCCGGCGCCGAGCGCGGCAGCGGCTCGGCGATGTCGTGGACGACGTCGGGATGGGAGAAGTTCAGCGCACCGGTGGCCGGCTCGTGGCAGTAGCCCTTCTCGGTCACGGTCAGCGAGACGATCCGCACCTTGGGGTCGGCCATCACCGCGAGCACCGCCTCGGGGTCCTCCGGCGCGACGAGGACGTCCTCGATCACCTCGACGATGCGCGCCTCGGCGCCGTCGGGCCCGAGTTCGACGGCGGTGTAGGCGCAGCCCTGCGGCTTAAGGGCGTCACGCATGGTCGGGCTCTTGAGGCTGACGCCGACGATACCCCAGTCTCCGCCGGATGCGGCCATCGCCTCGGCGACGTAGAGCGCGCCGTGGGCGCGGAAGAAGGCGCCGAGACCGAGATGAACGATGCCGACGCCGGGACGATCGGGCGAACGGGCGTCGGACGAACGGGTGAGCCTGTCAGCGGGCAAGCCAGCCTCCGTCGACGTTGAGGATCGCGCCGTGGACGTAGTCCGCCGCCGGCGAGGCGAGGTAGACCGCGGTGCCGGCGATGTCTTCGGCCCGGCCCCAGCGCCCGGCCGGAATGCGCTCGAGAATCGCCCGGTTGCGGTCGGGATCGGCGCGCAGCGCGGTGGTGTTGTTGGTCTCGATGTAGCCGGGGGCGATGGCGTTGACGTTGATGTTCTTCGCCGCCCACTCGTTGGCGAGGATCTTCGTCACGCCGGCGAGGCCGTGCTTGGCCGCCGTGTAGGAGGCGACGCGGATACCACCCTGGAAGGACAGCAGGGAGGCGACGTTGACGACCTTGCCGCCGCGGCCCGTCGCGACGAGGTCGCGGGCGAAAGCCTGGGTGGTGAAGAAGACCGCCTTCAGGTTGACGTCCATCACCGCGTCCCAGTCGTCCTCCGTGAAGTCGAGGCTGTCGCCGCGGCGGATGATGCCGGCGTTGTTGACGAGGATGTCGTAGCCGGCGCCGGCGAAGACGTCCCTCGCAGCCATCGGATCGGAGAAGTCGAGCGCGAGGGCGTCGCCGCCGGGAACGAGCGCCAGCGTCTCGTCCATCGCCGAGCGGCCGGCGCAGGTGACGCGGGCGCCGGCCTCGGCCAACGCCACGGCGATAGCCTGGCCGATGCCGGTGTTGGCGCCGGTGACGAGGGCGCGGCGGCCTTCCAGCGAGAAGCGGTTCACCTGAGGTCCTCCATCGCAACCATGTCCATGTCGCGATAGTCGGCATTGTCGCCGGCCATCGCCCAGACGAAGGTGTAGGCGCCGGTGCCGGCGCCGCAGTGGATCGACCACGGCGGCGACAGCACCGCCTCCTCGTTCTTCATGACGAGGTGGCGGGTCTCGCTCGGCTCGCCCATGAAGTGGAAGACGCGGGCGGTCTCGGCGAGGTCGAAATAGAGGTAGGCCTCCATCCGCCGGTCGTGGACGTGGGCCGGCATGGTGTTCCAGACCGAGCCCGGGGCGAACTGGGTGTATCCGAGCACCAGCTGGCAGGAGGGCATCACGTCCGGCAGGATGAACTGGTAGATCGTGCGCTCGTTGGAAGTCTCCGCCGAGCCGAGCTTCAGCTGGTTGGCGTCGGCGAGCTTCAGCAGGCGCGGGGCGTGGGCGTGGTGGGCCGGGCAGGAGACGAGATAGAACCGGCCGGCGCCGGAGAAGGTGACGGGACCGGACCCCATCGGCAGATAGAGCACGTCGCCCTTGTCGAGGTCGTAGGTCGCCCCCGCGGCGGCGACCGTGCCGGCGCCGCCGATGTTGACGACGCCGAGTTCGCGGCGTTCCAGCATCGTCTTCGTGCCGCATTCGGCGACGTGGTCGAGGGTCAGCGCCGCTCCGGCCGGCACGGCGCCGCCGACGATCATGCGGTCGTAGTGCGAATAGACGAGGCGGATCTCGCCGTCCGCGAACAGACCGCCGGCGTGGAAGTGGCGGCGGAGGGCCTCGGTGTCCATGGCTCTTGCGGCCTGCGGATCGACGGCGTGGCGGGTTTCGACGGTGAGCATGGCGGATCCTGACGGTCTGGCGTTCAGAGGAAATCGTCGCGGCGCGGCGTAAAGGTGTCGATCAGCCGGCCGGCTTCGAGGCAGAGGCAGCCGTGGACGGCGTTCGAGGGAACCACGAGGCTGTCGCCGGGGCCGATCTCGACCTCCTCCCCGGCGACGTGGAAGCGGAAGCGGCCGCTCTCGACATAGGTCGACTGGACGTGCGGATGGCTGTGCGCCTTGCCCTCGGCACCTTGGGCGAAGGCGAAGGCGACCACCATCAGTTCCGGGCTGTCCGACAGCACCTTGCGGGTGACACCGGGATCGGTGGCGACGGCGGGGAAGGATTTGACGAGCATCGGAAGCCTCAGCGGAACTGCGCCGGCAGCCAGAGCGACAGCGACGGCAGGTAGGTGACGAGCATCAGCGTGATGAAGGCGGCGAAGTAGAATGGCCAGATCGTCCGCATCGCCTGCCAGATCGGAATCCGGCCGACCGCGCAGCCGACGAACAGCACCGCTCCCACCGGCGGGGTGCAGAGGCCGATGCCGAGGTTGAGGATCAGGATCACGCCGAAGTGGACCGGATCGACCCCGAAGGCCTGGGCGACGGGCAGGAAGATCGGCGTCGTGATCACGATCAGCGGCGACATGTCCATGAAGGTGCCGAGGATCAGCAGCACGACGTTGAGCAGCAGCAGGATGACGATCGGATTGTCGGAGACGGTCTGCAGCGCCGCCACCATCGCTGCCGGCACCTTGAGGAAGGCGAGCAGCCAGCCGAAGGCGGCGGCGCAGCCGATCACCATCAGCACCATGGCGGTGGTGCGCACGGCGCCCTTGGTCGCCTCGACGAAGTCGGGCCAGCTCAGGGTGCGGTAGATCAGCAGCGTCACCAGCAGGGCGTAGACCACGGCGATGTTGGAGGATTCGGACGCGGTGAAGATGCCCGAGCGCACGCCGCCGAAGATGATGCCGATGAGGACGAGGCCCGGCACGGCGTTGAGCAGCAGCATGCCGAGCCGGGCTGCGCCGGGGAAGGGCTCGGTCGGATAGCCCCGGCTTTTCGCCACGAACCAGGCCGCGACCATCAGCGACAGCGCCAGCAGCAGGCCGGGCACGATGCCGGCGGTGAAGAGGTCGGCGATCGAGATCCGCCCGCCGGCCGAGATCGAATAGATGATCATGTTGTGGGACGGCGGGATCATCAGGGCGATGATCGAGCCGACGACGGTGATGTTGACGGCGTAGTCGACGTCGTAGCCGCGCTCCTTCATCTGCGGCACCATCAGGCCGCCGACCGCCGAGGCGTCGGCCGCGGCCGAGCCGGAGACGCCGCCGAACATCACGCTCGCCAGGATGTTGACCTGGCCGAGGCCGCCGCGCAGGTGGCCGACCATGGCACCGGCCAGCGCGACGAGGCGGCGGGCGATGTCGCCGCGGACCATCAGGTCGCCGGCGTAGATGAAGAAGGGGATCGCCATCAGCGCGTAGACCGAGACACCCGAGTTGAGGCGCTGGAACACGATGACCGGCGGCAGGCCGAGATAGAGCACGGTGGCGAAGCTGGAGACGCCGAGGCAGAAGGCGACGGGCGTGCCGATCAGCAGCAGGAACACGAAGGTTCCGAACAGGACCCAGAGTTCCATCGTCTCACTCCTCGATGGGATCGTCGCCGAAGCGGGCGGTCGGCAGGCCGGCGGCGCGGCGGGCGAGGCGTTCGAGCGAGAACAGCACGACCAGGACGCCGCCGAAGACCAGCGGCATGAAGTCGAAGGCCCCCGAGATGCCGATGCCTGGCATCTTGTTGCCAGCCGAGTTCCAGGCGAGTTCGCCGCCGTACCAGACCATGCCGCCGCCGAAGGCGACGACGACGAGGTCGGACACGCTCTGCAGCGCCGCCTTGCCACGCTCGGGCAGGAAGAACAGCAGCACGTCGAAGGACAGGTGGTAGCCCTCGCGGATGCCGACGGCGGCGCCGAGGAAGATGAACCAGCCCATGATCATCACCGACGCCGGCTCCGACCAGCGCAGGCTGTCGTTGAGCACGTAGCGCCAGAACACCTGGGCGAAGATGAAGACCGTCATCAGCACGACGCCGGTGCCGGCGGCCCAGAGCGCCAGCCGGGCCAGGGCGCCGGTGACGCGGGCGACCCTGAGCATCCGGCGCTGGCCGGGCGTGCGGACCGCCACGGGTGCCGCGGCGGAACCGGCGAGTGGGGCGGGCGCGGGTGGCCGGTCGATCGATCGAGAGGTCATGGACGCGCGCCCTCCGACAGGCGTTCCGTCAGGACCCGGCGCGGCGCGGCCGATCGCGGCGGCGCTTCGTTCCGGGCGAGGAGGTGGACCGGCCGCGGCGGCGGGCCCTCGCCCTCCCCCGCGGCCGGCCGGTCAGGCTGCGATCACTCGGTCGCCTGGATGCGGGCGACGAGATCCTTGAGCTTCTCGTCGGTGACATACTTCTCGTAGACCGGCTTCATCGCTTCGATGAACGGCCCCTTGTCGATGTCGGTGACGACCTCGGCGCCGGCGGCGCGGATCTTCTCCTCCGACTTCTTCTCCTGGGCGACCCAGAGTTCGCGCATCACCGGCACGCTGTCCTTGGCGGCCTGGCGAACGGTCGCCTGGTCCTCGGCGGAGAGGCCGTCCCAGACCTTCTTCGACATCACCAGCACTTCCGGCACGATCAGGTGCTGGTCGAGGGTGTAGTACTTGGCGACCTCGAAGTGGCCGGAGCTGTCGTAGGACGGCCAGTTGTTCTCGGCGCCGTCGATGACGCCGGTCTGGATCGAGGAGTAGACCTCGCCGTAGGGCATCGGCGTGGCGTTGGCGCCGAGGGCGCCGACCATGTCGACGAAGACGTCGGACTGCATGACGCGGAACTTCATGCCCTTGAGGTCTTCGACCGAGGTGATCGGCTTCTGGCTGTTGTAGAAGCTGCGCGAGCCGCCGTCGTAGAAGGCGAGGCCGACGAGATCATGGGCCGAGAAGGCCGCGAGGATCTCCTCGCCGATCGGGCCGTCCATCACCTTGTGCATGTGGTCGACGGAGCGGAAGATATAGGGCAGCGAGGGGACCTGGGTCTCGGGAACGAGGTTGTTGAACGGTCCGAGGCTGACGCGGTTCATGTCGATGACGCCGAACTGGGTCTGCTGAATCGTGTCCTTCTCCTCGCCGAGCTGGGCGGAGTGGAAGACTTCGACGCAGAGGCGGCCGCCGGTGCGCTCTTCGAGCAGCTTGCCCATCTCCTTGACGGCCTCGACCGTCGGATAGCCGTCCGGATGGGTGTCGGACGAGCGGAAGGTGGTCTCGCAGGCCGCAGCCGCCGCGGTCAGCGCGACGCTCGCCAGAAGAGCGCCGATCGTGGTGCCGATGATCTTCATTGTTTCAGTTCCTCCCTTTTGATCCGGCGTTCAGAGCCGGTAGGCCTTCTTGGCAAGGCCGTATGCGAGGTCGCGGGCGACCTCGAAGGCTTCGTCCTCGTCGAGCCGCCCGTCGGCGGTGAGCGTGGCGAGATAGGAGCAGTCGATTCGGCGGGCGACGTCGTGGCGGGCCGGGATCGAGCAGAAGGCGCGGGTGTCGTCGTTGAAGCCGACGGTGTTGTAGAAGCCGGCGGTCTCGGTGATCGCCTCGCGGTAGCGGCGCATGCCCTCGACGCTGTCGTAGAACCACCAGGCCGGGCCGATCTTCAGTGCCGGATAGACGCCGGCGAGCGGGGCGAGTTCGCGGGCGTAGGCGGTCTCGTCGAGGGTGAAGACGATGACGGTGAGGTCGGCCCGTTCTCCCACCGCGTCGAGCAGCGGCTTCAGCGCGCGGACGTAGTCGGTGCGGCTCGGAACGTCGTAGCCCTTGTCGCGGCCGAAGGCGGCGAAGACCGGGGCGGAGTGGTTGCGCATGGCGCCCGGATGGATCTGCATGACGAGCCCGTCGTCGAGGCTCATCTTCGCCATCTCGGTCAGCATCTGGCCGCGGAAGGCGTCGGCCTCCTCCGCCGAGCACGCCCCGCGGAGCGCCTTGTCGAACAGCGCCGCCGCCTCGCTCGCCGAAAGATTTTCGGTGCGCGCGGTCGGATGGCCGTGGTCGGTGGAGGTGGCGCCGAAGGTCTTGAAGAAGGCGCGGCGCAGGCGGTGGGCTTCGAGATAGCCCGTCCAGGTCGTGGCGTCGGTGCCGGTCACCGCGCCGAGCTGCTCGACGTTGGCGGCGAAGCCCTCGAAGTCGGGATCGACCACGGCGTCGGGCCGGTAGGCGGTGATCACCCTGCCCTGCCAGCCGCTGTCATGGATCATCGCATGCCACTTCAGGTCGTCGAGCGCGCCCTCGGTGGTGCTGATCGCCTCGATGCGGAAGCGCTCGAACAGGGCGCGCGGGCGGAATTCGGGGCGGGCAAGGCAGTCGGCGATGTGGTCGTAGTAAGCATCGGCGTTCGCCGGGCCGAGGCGCTCGGTGAAGCCGAAGACGTCCTGGAAGGCGTGGTCGAGCCAGAGCCGCGAGGGCGTGCCGCGGAAGAGGTGGTAGTTCGCGGCGAATCGGCGCCAGATCGTGCGGGCATCGCTCTCGGTCGGTCCGCCGTCGACGCGCGGAACGCCGAGATCGTCGAGGGGCACGCCCTGCGAATGCAGCATGCGGAAGACGTAGTGGTCCGGCGTCACGAAGAGGCGGGCCGGGTCCGGGAACGGCTCGTTCTCGGCGAACCAGCGCGGATCGGTGTGGCCGTGGGGGCTGATGATGGGAAGATCGCGGACGGTGGCGTAGAGCGCTTCGGCGATCGGCCGGGCGCGGCCGCCTTCCGGAAACAGACGGTCTTCCCTCAGGATCGCCATGCGCCCTTCCCTCCCGTGCGGCGCCCGGCGAGGCCCCGCGTTTCCTTGGTTTTCCCCGGAAATCCGGAATCTTATCGGCTTTCGCCGCGGGTCTTGCGCCCGTCTGATAAACTAATATGCTAGTATTCAAAGGCTGTCAAACCGCAACCGGCCCGGGGGCTCACCATGGCGGACATCATCGAACTGCCGCTTCTTCCCGCCGTCGGGCGCCCGACTGTGGCCGATCAGGTGTTCGCCGAACTGCGCCGCCAGATCCTGTCGCTGGAGCTTCCGCCCGGCACACGCCTCTCCGAGGTCGAGGTCGCACGGCAGATGGGGGTCTCGCGCCAGCCGGTGCGCGACGCCTTCTACCGGCTGTCCAAGCTCGGCTTCCTGCTGATCCGTCCGCAGCGGGCGACGACGGTGAGCCTGATCTCGCCGAAGGCGGTGTTCCAGGCCCGCTTCATCCGCACCGCGATCGAGATCGAAACCGCCCGGGCCGCCTGCGCCAGCCTGACGGCGCGCGACATCGACGCGCTGGCGCGCATCCTCGAGGATCAGGAGGTCGCGGTCGCGCGGGCCGACAAGGGCCTGTTCCACGAACTCGACGACCGCTTCCACAAGGAGATCTGTACCCGCTCCGGCCACGGCTTCGCCTGGGATCTCATTCTCGAGAACAAGGCGCACATGGACCGGGTGCGGATGCTGTCGCTGTCCTTCGCGCTCCACGTCGCCTATCAGGACCACCTCGAAATGCTTGCGGCGCTGACCGAGCGCGACGAGGCGCGGGCCATCACCGCGGTACGCGACCACCTCTCGCGCATCCTCGGCCAGATCGCCCGCATCCACGCCGACAACCGTGACCTGTTCGCCGAGGAAGACGCATGAGCCGCAGGATCGTCGCCATCGGCGAATGCATGGTGGAACTCGCCCCGCGCGACGAGCCGGGCACTTTCGCCATGGGCTTCGCCGGCGACACCATGAACACGGCCTGGTATCTCGCCCGGCTGCTGCCGCAGGACTGGGCCGTCGACTATTTCACCGCCGTCGGCACCGACGCGCTGTCGCAGCGGATGGTCGATTTCCTCGGCGACGCCGGCATCGGCGCCGCTTCGATCCGGCGGATCGACGATCGTACCGTCGGCCTCTACATGATCGAATTGCGGGACGGCGAGCGCAGCTTCTCCTACTGGCGCGGCGAGAGTGCCGCGCGCCTGCTCGCAGCCGACGCGGCCGCCCTCGACGCCGGGCTCGACGGCGCCGAAGTTGCCTATTTCTCGGGAATCACGCTGGCGATCCTCTCGCCCGAGGATCGCACCCGGCTCGTCGCCGCGCTGGCGCGGTTTCGCAGCGCCGGCGGCACCGTTGTGTTCGACCCCAACCTTCGCCCGAAGCTCTGGGCGTCGAGCGCGGCGATGTGCGAGGCGGTGACGGCGGCGGCCGGCGTCGCCGACATCGCCCTGCCCTCCTTCGACGACGAGGCCCGCTGGTTCTCCGACGCCGACCCGGAAGCGACCGCCCGGCGTTATCACGCCGCGGGGGTGAAGACCGTCGTCGTCAAGAATGGTGCGGCCGACGTCGTCGTGCTCGACGGCGACACGGCGCCCGTCCACTTCGCCGTACCACCGGCCGAGCGGGTCGTCGACACCACCGCGGCCGGCGACAGCTTCAACGCCGGCTTTCTCGCCGCCCGGCTCGGCGGCGGCGATCTCGCCGCCGCGGTCGCGGCCGGGGCGAGGGTGGCTGGGCGCTGCATCGGCGCCCGCGGCGCGCTCGTGCCCGAAGCGACCGCGTAGCCTGCCGGGCGACGGGCCGCGCCGAAAGCTCAGCCGAGCAGCTTCTCGATCCGCACCGGCAGGTCGCGGATGCGCACGCCGGTGGCGTGATAGACCGCGTTGACGATGGCGGCGTTGGTGCCGACGTTGCCGAGTTCGCCGAGGCCCTTGACGCCGGCCGGATTGGCCTTGTCGTCGACCTCCGGCAGCATGATCACCTCGACCTCGCCGACGTCGGCGTTGACCGGCATCAGATATTCGGCGATCTCGCGGTTGACATAGCGGGCGCTGCGCTCGTCGACCTCGGTCTCCTCGAACAGCCCCGCGCTCATGCCCCAGATCAGGCCGCCCATCAGCTGGCTGTGGGCGGTGCGGGTGTTCATGATCCGCCCGGCGGCGAAGGCACCGACCATGCGCGGAACACGGATCTCACGGGTGCGGGCGTTGATCCGAACCTCGACGAACTCCGCGCCATAGGCGTGGGTCAGGAACGGCCGTTTGGCGCTGCTGGCGAAGGGCGTACCACCCTCGTGCAGCATGCGCACGCCGTTTTCGGGCGCGCCCTCCGGAACGAATTCGACATACTCCTCGACCACGGCGCGGCCGAGGGTGTCGAAGACGTCGCCGAGCGCCTGAACCGTGCCGTCGCGGGCGACGAGCGCGCCGCCGCGCAGGGAGAGCTGATCGGCCCGCTTGCCGGCGAGCGGCCCCTCCTTTGCCGCGACGGCAGCCTCGGCGAGGCGGCCGCGGATGCGGCGGCAGGCTTCCAGCACCGCCGAGCAGATGCTCGCCGTGCTGTTGGACCCGCCGGCGACCGGGGCCGGCGGCAGTTCGGTGTCGCCCATCTCGACCTCGACGCGGTCGAGGTCGAGGCCGAGTTCCTCGGCTGCCATCTGGCCGGCGACGGTGCGGATGCCGGTGCCGATCTCGTGCGACGCGCTCTGCACCCGAGCCCGGCCGTCGGCGTAGAGCGTCACCCGGGCGGCGGCGGCGGCGATGTTGGTCGGGTAGACGGCGGTGGCGCAGCCGTAGCCGATCAGCCAGTCGCCCTCGCGCATCGATTTCGGCGCCTTGTCGCGCCGCGCCCAACCGAAGGCTTCGGCCGCGGCGTCGTAGCAGGCCATCAGCGAACGCGAGGAGAAGGGCTTGCCGGAGACCGGGTCGGTCATGGTGTCGTTGATCCGGCGCAGTTCGACCGGATCGATGTCGAGTTTCTCGGCGAGTTCGTCGAGGGCGGTCTCGAGGGCGAAGACGTAGGGCACTTCCGGCGGCGAGCGCATGAAGCCGGGGGTCTGGCGGTCGGCGCGGACGAGGTTGACCCTGGTCTCGATCGTCTCGAAGCCGTAGAGCTTGGCGGTGGCGTCGACACCGGCGACGGCATAGCCGTCGAGGCGCGACGTCAGCTCCCAGCCCTCGTGGCCGAAGGCGACGATGGTGCCGTCGTGGTCGGCGCCGAGGCGGATGCGGTGCCGGGTCGGGGCGCGGTAGGGCATCGTCGTGAAGCCCTGCTCGCGACTGACGACGCAGCGCACCGGCCGGCCGAATTTGCGGGCGGCGTGGGCGACGATCGCCGAGCGCGGCGTGCCCGGCCCTTTGGAGCCGAAGCCGCCGCCGACGTAGCGGCTGATGACGCGAACCTTGCCGGGATCCATCTGCAGCTGCGCGGCAATCGCCCCGCGAAAGCCGAAGACGTTCTGAGACGGCTCCCACACCGTGAGCTGGTCACCGTGCCAGGCCGCGGTGGTCGAGAACAGCTCCATCGGGTTGTGATGCTGGGTCGGCGTCGAGTACTCGGCCTCGAAGGTGACGGCCGCGCCGGCGAAGGCGGAGGCGAAGTCGCCGGCCTTCGGATAGTCCTTGACCATCGGCGCGTTGCCCTTCGCCTCCACGGTCTCGGCGCCGTCCGAGCCGATCGACGCGCTCGCCGGCTCCTCGGCGTAGTCGATGCGGACCCTGAACGCCGCCTCGCGTGCGGCCTCCAGCGTCTCGGCGACGACGAGAGCGACGATCTGGCCGTCGTGGTGGACGGTCGTCTCGTGCAGCGGGCCGAGCGAGGTGTAGCTGCCGAGACCGAAACTCGGTCGGCCGACGCCGTCCATGTCGCCCTGCGTCAGGATGCCGATGACGCCCGGCACGGCGCGGGCGTCGTCGAGGTGGAACGCCTCGACCCGGCCGCGGGCGATGTCGCTGGTGACGAGGACGGCGTGGGCGAGATCGGCGACCGGCTCGTCGGCGGCGAACATCGCTTCGCCGGTGACCTTGAGGCGGGCGTCGATCCGCGGCAGCGGGCGGCCCTGGTTGTCCTTGGGAGCGGGAGCGGCTGCGGTCATCGTCACACCTTCATGGCCATGGTTTCGAGCAGGGCGCGCACCACGGTCTCCTTGCCGAGCGGCACCTTGAAACCGTTCTGCCCGCGGGGGACCGCGCCCTCGAAGGCGGCTTCGGCCGCCTCGCGCGCCGCGGCCTCGTCGAGCCGGCGTCCCTTCAAGAGGTCTTCGGCCGCGCGTGCCCGCCACGGCACCGTGGCGACACCGCCGAGCGCGATGCGCACGTCGCGGACGCTCTCGCCGTCGAGGTCGAGGGCGACGGCGGCGGCGGTGACGGCGAACTGGTAGGATTCCCGGTCGCGCACCTTCACGTAGCGCGAGCGGCGGGTCCACGGCCCGGCGGGGATGCGGAAGCCGACGATGAGATCGGCCGGCCCCAGCACGGTCTCGACCTCGGGACGCTCGCCCGGCTCGCGGTGGAGGTCGGCGAAGGGAAGGCGTCGCTCGCCGCTTGGCCCGGTCACCGTCACCTCGGCGTCGAGGGCGATCAGCGCCTGGGCGAAATCGCCGGCGTAGGCGGCGATGCAGCGCTCGCTGGTGCCGAGCAGGGCGTGGCGGCGGTTGACGCCCTCGAGCGCGGCACAGCCGGAGCCGGGTTCGCGCTTGTTGCAGGGGAAGGAGGTCTTGCGGAAATAGTCGCAGCGGGTGCGCTGGAGCACGTTGCCGCCGAGGCTCGCCATGTTGCGGATCTGGCGGGTGGCGGCGAGGCGGAGCGTGTCGGCGATCACCGGATAATCGCGAGCGATTCCCTCGTGATCCTCGGCCTCGGCCATGCGGACGAGCGCGCCGAGGTGGAGGCCGGCCTCGTCGAGGCGGATCGCGCCGAGGCGCTCCGTCAGCGGATTGACATCGACCAGCCGCTCCGGCCGCATCACGCCGAGGCGCATGTAGTCGGTGACGTTGGTGCCGCCGGCGATGAAGCGGACATGTGCGTCGGCGGAAGCGGGCGCATCGGCGGCAACTCCGGAGGCGAGGCGCACGGCGCCGTCGGCGCTTTCGGCGCGTTCGTAGGCGAAAGGCAGCATGGCTCAGGCCTCTCCCATCTTGTCGCGGCCCTGACGGACGGCGGCGACGATGTTCGGATAGGCGGCGCAGCGGCAGAGGTTGCCGCTCATGTATTCGCGGATCTCGCCGTCGGTGCCGGCGTGACCCTCCTCGACGCAGGCGATCGCCGAGAGGATCTGGCCCGGCGTGCAATAGCCGCACTGGAAGGCGTCGTGGTCGATGAAGGCCTGCTGCATCGGATGGAGGTCGCCGTCGGCGGCCGCCAGTCCCTCGACGGTGGTGATCTCGGCGCCCTCGGCCATAACCGCGAAGGTGAGGCAGGAGAGCACGCGGCGACCGTCGACGAGCACCGTGCAGGCGCCGCACTGGCCGTGGTCGCAGCCCTTCTTGGTGCCGGTGAGGCCGAGGCGATCGCGCAGGGTGTCGAGCAGGCTCGCCCGCGGATCGACGGCGATCTCGCGCCGCTGGCCGTTGACGGTGAAGGAGACGACGCGCGGAGCACGGGGGTCGGCGGACTTCGCCGGCGTCGGGGCCTCGGCCGTCGCGGCGACCGCGGTGCCGACGACGCCCACCCCCGCCCCGGCCGCCGCGGCCCCGAGGAAGCCGCGTCTGTTGAAGGAGGCGTGCGCCGGCGGGCGGGCATGAGGCTCGGACATCGACAGGGACCCTTGATTGGAAGAACTTCAGGGTCCGAACGGGCGCCGGCCGATTCCTGTTCCTTCGGCCGGCGGCGCGCCGAGGTGGCCGCCTCCCGTCACCGGCTTCGAGGCGAGCGGCGGTTGCCCGCCCCCGCCGGCCGTCAGCGCTGGAAGACGTAGGTTCCGGGCGCCGGGCCGAGCGGCGGCAGGCCCCGGTCCGGCGCGCCGCAGGGCGGCGGCGGCTCCGTCCCAGGCGTCGATCGCTCCATGAGCCAGTCCGACCACGCCGGCCACCACGAACCGTCCCGGGCCGGGGCATGGGTCAGCCACTCCTCGGCGCCGAGATGGAGGCCGCCGTCGCCGATGGTCAGGATGCGGTAGCGGCGGCCCGGGTGACCGGGCTCGGAGACGATGCCGGCGTTGTGGCCGCCGCTCGTCAGCACGAAGGTGACGGCGGTCTCGGTCAGGAGGTGGATCTTGAAGACCGACGGCCAGGGCGCGACGTGATCGCGCTCGGTGCCGACCGCGAAGATCGGCACCCGAATGTCCTGCAGGGCGATGCGCCGGCCGTCGACTTCGTAGCGGCCGGAGGCGAGGTCGTTGCCGAGGAAGAGCTTGCGCAGGTATTCCGAATGCATGCGGTAGGGCATGCGCGTGGTGTCGGCGTTCCAGGCCATCAGGTCGGTCATCGCCGTGCGCTCGCCCATCATGTAGTCGTGGACGAGACGGGACCAGACGAGGTCGTTGGAGCGCAGCAGCTGGAAAGCGCCGGCCATCTGCGCCGAATCGAGCGTGCCGTGTTCCCACATCATGCTCTCGAGGAAGGCGACCTGACTGTCGTCGACGAAGAGCTGCAATTCCCCGGCTTCGGTGAAATCGGTCTGGGCGGCGAACAGCGTCAGCGAGGCGAGGCGGTCGTCCCCTGCCCGCGCCATCGCCGCGGCGCCGATCGAGAGCAGCGTGCCGCCGAGGCAATAGCCGGCGGCGTGAATCTTCGTGTCCGGCCGGATCGCCGAGACGGCGTCGATCGCCGCCATCAGTCCGAGGCGGCGGTAGTCCTCGAGGCCGAGGTCGCGATCACGCGGTCCGACGTTGCGCCAGGAAATGCAGAAGACCGTGTGGCCGCGCTCCACCAGGAAGCGGACCAGCGAGTTCCCGGGCGAGAGATCGAGGATGTAGTATTTCATGATCCACGCCGGCACGATCAGCACCGGCTCGCGGCGCACGGCGGGCGTCGCGGGAGCGTATTGGATCAGCTCGATCAGGTGATTGCGGAAGACGACCTCGCCCGGCGTCACCGCCACGCTGTCGCCGGGGACGAACTCCTCGGCACCGACCGGCGGGCGCTTCAGCAGCAGCCTGCTGGCGTCGTCGACGAAATTGCGGGCGCCGTCGACGAGGTTGCGGCCGCCGGTTTCGGCGACCTTGCGGCGGATGTCGGGGTTGAGCCAGGGCAGGTTCGTCGGCGCCAGCATGTCGAGCCACTGGCGGGCGGTGAAGGCGACGACGTCCGCATGATGGGGCGCGACGCCCGGCACGCCGGTCGTCGCGTTGTACCACCACTGCTGGGTGAGCAGGAACGCCTGCGACAGCTGGCGCCACGGCGGCGCCTGCCACGCCTCGCTCGAGAAGCGCCGGTCGCCCGGCAGCGGCTCGATGCAGGCCGGCGCGCCCGGATCGATGGCGGCCTCGGCGCAGTGGGCGGCCAAGCGCGTCACCTTGCGCGTCGCCTTGACGACGAGTTCGGCCTGCTTGCCGGGCGCGGCGGCGAGGTGGATCGCCCAGTCGGCACAGGCGAGCATCAACGCGGCCGGCGAAAGACCCATGGTCGCCCCGGCGATCCGGGCGCTGGCGATCCGGTCGAGGGCGCGGAAGCTCTCCTCGATGTCGCCACGCCCGTCGTCGGCGCCGGCGAAAGACGCCGCCGATGTCGGTGGATCGATCGGCGGAACCGACGCCGGCGCGGCAGCGGGGCGAAGGGCGGGCACTGCCCCGGTGGCGGCGGAAACCGCGGGCGGGGAACGATCGGCGGTGGACATGGCGGCCTCCGGCCCAGGAGGAAAGGAAGGCCGCGCGAGGCACATCCCGCACGGCGGCTGCCGCAACCTCGCTCGTTTCCGCCCTTCGCGCCTTGAGCGAGCGCAATCGCTCAGAACATCGCCCGGCCGCGCCGGCCGCGGCGGGCGGCGCGCCAGAGCAGCCACTGGCTGCGCCAGATCGCGATTTCCGAACGGGTGAAGGGATCGCCCCGCGCCAGGATGTCGAGCCATTCCGGCACCAGCGCCACGGGGAGGAACACCGGCTTCACCCGCTCCGGCACACCCGCCATCGCCCGGCGGGCGGCGTCGAGATGCATCGACACCCGCTCGCGCAGGTCGGCGAGGCACAGCTTCAGCCCGTCCGAGACGAGGCCGCTGCGCACGTCGTCGGCGGTGATGCCGCGCGCCTCCAAAAGGTCGACGGGAAGGTAGACCTGACCGCGCCGGGCATGGTGTGGCAGCGCCCGCATCAGGCCGGCGATGGCGTAGGCGACGCCGGCGTGGCCGGCGGCATCGGCGGTTTCGGACAGCGCACCGTCGTTGGCGATGATCGCGCCGAGCTGGATCAGGGTCGACGCGGTCTCGCCGGCATAGCCCTCGAGGTCGGTCAGCGTCGGCATCGGGTCGTCGTAGAGGTCGAAGGTGCGGGCGTCGATCAGGTCGAGGAAGGGCTGGACCGGCAGACGGTAGATGTCGATGGTGTCGAGCAGGCAGCGTGCCACCGGGTGGCTGGCGACTTCGCCGGCCCCGCCACCGACCAGCACGTCGCGCCACCACTGCTGGCGGATCTCGCCCGGGAGTGGCTCGCGCACCACTTCACGGATCCGGGCGATCTCGATGTTGAAGGCGTAGACGGCGTGGACATGGGGCCGCGCGCCGGCGTCCACGAAAAGTGAAGCGAGCCAGCGATCGCGATCGCCGTCCCGAACCAGCTTCTCCGCATGCCGATAAGCCGCCCCCAGCATCGCCGCTCGCCGCGCC
This sequence comes from uncultured Alphaproteobacteria bacterium, assembly GCA_937900425.1. Classification (GTDB taxonomy): domain Bacteria; phylum Pseudomonadota; class Alphaproteobacteria; order Rhizobiales; family Pleomorphomonadaceae; genus CALCDT01. The sequence continues at coordinate 45,002 of CALCDT010000250.1, forward strand.
ACGCTCAATCCGTCCCCCTTCCCGAGCCCGTCCCTTCGAGCGCCCGTCCCCGCCGCCTCGAGCGGGACGTCGGGCAGATCACGACCTCGCGTCCGAAGATCTGACGATAGTGCGATGCGGCGAGAACGGCAAACCGGAGTTGGGAAAAGACCGTATCCGGATCGATCTGTCGCCGATGGCGGCGGCGCGCATGCCCCGCTCTTCCGGCCCGGGCAGGCGGCGACAGTCGATCCGCCCGGCGCCGCCGGTCAGTCGACCGCGACGAGGGCGGCGGCGACGCGGCGGCCTTCGCCGAGCAGGATGTTGTAGGTGCGGACCGCCGCACCGGTCGACATCGGATCGATGCGGATGCCGTGATCTGCGAGGGCGAGCCGCACCGACGGCGGCGGCGGAACGAGGTCGCGCCCGCCGCCGAGCAGAAGAAGGTCTATGGCGCCGGCCTCGGCGACGACCCGGGCGAGCGCCTCGGCGTCGATCGTCGTGGCATTCGCCACCTCCCAGCCGTAGATGCCGCTCGGCAGGCAGAGCAGCGAGCCGCGGTGCGACATGCCGGCGAAGCGGAAGCCGCCGTCGCCATAGGCGTCGACCGGCGCGGCAGCTGGAAAATGCGCCGCCCGGCGGACCGGCGCCTGCGGCGTGCCGCGGCCGGCGTATCCATCGCTCATGATCGGCATTCCTCTCTTCCGGCCGGTTTCGGGCGATCCGGAACGGTGACCCGCGCCGGTCGTCGCCGGGGGCGGGCCCCTCTCGAAAGCCGAACCGGGAGGCGCGGACGGCGTTCCGTCCGCGGTCACGCCCCCGCGGGCTTCTCCTCGCTGGCGGCCTCGCCGCCGCTGCCGCGGAGATTGAAGAGAATCAGCACCGGCGCTGCGATGAAGATCGAGGAATAGGTGCCGATGACGACGCCGAAGATCATCGCCGTGGTGAAGGAGCGAATCACCTCGCCGCCGAAGATGAACAGCGCGATCAGGGCGACCAGCGTCGTCAGCGCGGTCATGATCGTGCGGCTCAAGGTGGCGTTGATCGCGATGTCGATGAGCTCGTCCATCGGCAGCTTCTTGTATTTTCGTCGCATCTCGCGGACGCGGTCGTAGACGACGACGGTGTCGTTGAGCGAGTAGCCGACGATGGTCAGCACAGCCGCGATCGAGGACAGGTTGAACTCGATCTGCAGCAGCGCGAACAGCCCGATGGTCATGACGACGTCGTGCAGCGTCGCGATGATCGCGCCGACGCCGTACTGCCATTCGAAGCGAAACCAGATGTAGATCAGGATCAGCAGCAGCGATCCGCCGACCGCCATGGTGCCGGCCTGGGCCAGTTCGCCGGAGACGCGCGGCCCCACCACCTCGACACGGCGATAGGCGACCTCGTCGCCGAAGGCGTCCCTGATCTTCTGGACCGCCTGCTGCTGCTCGGCATCGCCGCCTTCCTGGCGCACGACGCGGATCAGCACGTCGTCGGCCTGGCCGAACTCCTGGACCTGGACTTCGCCGAGGCCGAGCTCGCCGAGACGGGCGCGGATGGCGCCGATGTCGGCCGGGCCGTCCAGCGTCTGGATCTCGAGCAGCGTGCCGCCCTCGAAGTCGATGCCGTAGTTCATGCCACGCGCCGCGAACAGGGCGAGCGCGGCGATGCTGGCGATCAACGCCAGCGCGAAGACCAGCTTGCGGACCCGCATGAAGGGGATGGACGTGTTGTCCGGGACGAGTTTCAAAAGCATCGAGATCTCTTTTCGAGCGGGCGGTGTCCGCGCCGCTTCGGGGGCGGCGCGATGTCCCGGTCAGATCGGCACGACGGAGGGACGGCGCCGGCGCACCCAGATCGCCACGATCAGGCGCGTCAGGGTGAAGGCCGTGAAGATCGTGGTGAAGATGCCGACCGCGAGCGTCACCGCGAAGCCCTTGACCGGGCCGGAGCCGAGCGTGAACAGGATGGCCGCCGCGATCAGGGTCGTGATGTTGGAATCCATGATGGTGCCGAGCGCGCGCGAGAATCCGGCGTCGATCGCCGTGATCGCCGACCGCCCTCCCCGTTGCTCCTCGCGGATGCGCTCGTAGATCAGCACGTTGGCGTCGACCGCCATGCCCATCGTCAGCACGATGCCGGCGATGCCGGGCAGCGTCAGCGTGGCGCCGAGCACGGTCAGCACCGCGAAGATCAGCATCACGTTGGCGGCGAGGGCGAGGTTGGCGAAGACGCCGAGCAGGCCGTAGGCCGCCACCATGAACACGGCGACGAGGCCCGCGCCGATCAGCGAGGCGCGCTTGCCGGCCTCGATCGAATCGGCGCCGAGGCCGGGGCCGACCGTGCGCTCCTCGACGACGTCGAGCCGGGCCGGCAGGGCGCCGGCGCGCAGCAGCACCGCGAGATCGTTGGCGCTCTGCACCGAGAAGCTGCCCGAGATCTGGCCGGAGCCGCCGGTGATCGGCTCGCGGATCACCGGGGCCGAGATCACCTGGTTGTCGAGCACGATCGCAAAGGGCTTGCCGACGTTGGCCGTGGTCACCTCGGCAAAGCGGCGGGCTCCGGAGGTCGACAGCCGGAACGAGACCAGCGGCTCGTTGCTGCGCTGGTCGAAGGCGGCGCGGGCGTCGGCGAGGTCCTCGCCGGTGATCAGCGGCACCTGCTCGACGACGTAGGGCGCGCCGCCGGCTTCGGCGGACTGCAGCACCTCGGTGCCGGGCGGCGGCCGGTTCGACATCGCCTCCTGCGGCGACACCGAGGTGTCGACGAGGTGGAAGGTGAGCTGGGCGGTCTGGCCGATGAGGCCCTTGAGGCGATCGGGATCCTTCTCGCCCGGGGCCTCGACGAGGATGCGGGCGTCGCCGTTCTGCTGGATCGACGGCTCGGTGGTGCCGAGTTCGTCGACACGCCGGCGGATGACCTCGATCGACTGCTCGACGATGCCGGCGAGCTTCTGCGTCAGCCCGGCGTCGGAGAGGTCGAAGCGCAGCAGGCCGTCGGCGCCGGAGGAGAGCGTGAACTCGGTGACACCGGTGCCGCCGAGCATCGACTGGCTCAGCGGGCTCTCGAGTTCGGCGAGCCGGGTGCGCGCCTCCTCGACCTGCGCCGTGTCACGGATGCGGACCTGGACGCCGCGGTTGGAGACCGCAAGCCCGGTGTAGCCGATGCGCGGTTCCTGGCGCAACGTCAGGCGGACATCGTTCTCGAGCGATTTCAGTCGCTTGGCGACATAATCCTCGGTGTCCACCTCGTAGAGCAGGTAGACGCCGCCCTGAAGGTCGAGGCCGAGCACCAGCTGTCGCGCCGGCATCCAGCTCGGCCACCAGGCCTGGAGCTGGGCGGGCGTGAAGAAATTGGGGAGCGTGAAGAAGGCGCCGAGCAGGATGACGAGCGAGATCAGCGTCACCTTCCAGCGGGCGAAATACAGCATGTCGACCTCGTTTCACCGGCCGCCGCCGCGGCGGGCCGGATGGGCGGGGCCGGCGGCGGGCCGGCCCCTGCGCCTGTTCAGTCCTTGACCGGCTCGCCCTTGGAGCGGAGCTCGGAAATATAGGCCCGGGCGATGCGCAGCTTGGCGCCCTCGCCGACGTCGAGCTGGATTTCGCCGTCGTCGACGACCTTGGAGACCTTGCCGATCACGCCGCCGGCGGTGACGACCGTGTCGCCGCGCCGGATGTTGCGGATCATCTCCTGATGATCCTTCTGCTTCTTGCGCTGCGGACGGATGATCAGGAAGTACATGATCACGAAGATCAGCAGGAACGGCGCCAGCTGGGCGACCTGCTCCAGGGCGGACGGCGCGGCGGCCGTGGCCTGGGCATAGGCGGGCGTAATGAACATACGAGACTCCTGAAAGGGTGCCGCCGCCGCCGCCCGACCCTCGGTCGGCCCGGCCGCGGCGTCACACACGAAACCGTCCGTTCCGTCCGGTGAGACCGCCGGCCGAAAGCGGGCGGACTATAGCGACGGCACCGGCTTTTGCAAACCGCCGAAATCGGCGCCCGAGCGCAGGAAAGTCCCGTTCCGCAGCGCTCGATTCCGGCCGCCACGGGGCCATGAAAATTCCTGCACCCGTCCGCTTGCCCTTCCCGGTGAACCCCTCTATATACCGCCTCCACGTGCGGCCTTCGTCTATCGGTTAGGACACTAGCCTTTCACGCTGGAGAGACGGGTTCGATTCCCGTAGGCCGTACCACTCCCTTCCCATCACGAAGATCTGATCGTTTCGGGCCGCCACCCGCGGTTTCCTCGTACGCTGACGCACACGAAAAAGCCCGCCGGGGATGCCGGCGGGCCGTGGCTGGTCGGAACTGAGGCGCGACGACGCGTCTTACGGGCAGACCACCGCATAGGGGCGGCCGTAACGGTCGTAGCTGGTGCAATTCTTGGGAGCGGTCGCGCCGGCGATGACACCGCCGCCGATCGCACCCGCAGCCGCGCCGATCGCGGCACCCTTGCCGCCGCCGGTGACGCCGCCGACGATGGCGCCGGCGCCGCCGCCCACCAGCGCACCGGTGGTCACCCGCTGCTGGGTCGGGGTCTGCTGGCAGGCCGCGAGGGCCGCGCTCGCCGCCAGAACGAGAACGAGTTTCTTCATCTGCCGTCTCCTTGTCCGCCTGTCCGCCCGGTAGGGGTCGCCGCCGGGGATCCATTGTTTTCGATGCCGCATTAACGGGGTCTACGGTCCTATTGTTCCCTCAGCGGAGTCAATCGTCGACGAGAAGCGGGACTTTCTCGAAGGACCGCACGTCGACGATGCCGATGTCGGAGATCCGCAACTCGGGGATGACGACCAGCGCCAGCAGGGAGTGTTGCATGTAGGCGTTGTTCAGCCGGCAGCCGCAGGCGACCATCGCCTCGGCCATCCGCCCCGCCTTGTCCGCCACGACCTCGGCCCGCTCGTCCGACATCAGCCCGGCGATCGGCAGTTCGACGAGCGCCAATTCCTCGCCGTCGCGATAGACGACGACGCCGCCGCCGACCTCGCCGAGGCGGTTGGCGGCGCGGGCCATGTCGGCCTTGGAGGTGCCGACGACGATCATGTGATGGCTGTCGTGGGCGACGGTGGAGGCGACGGCGCAGGGCACGTCGTAGCCGAAGCCCGAGACGAAGCCGTTGACGACACCGCCGGTGCCCTTGTGCCGCTCGACGAGGGCGATCTGGCAGACGTCCGCGGCCCCGTCCATGGCGACGACACCGTTCTCGACGGCGAGCCGCGCGGTCAAAGCCCTGGTCGGGGCCTGATTCTCGACGACGCCGATGACGCGGGCATGGACCTCGTTCGCCCCGTCCGGCGCCGCGACGTCGAAGTCGACCGCCTCCAGCCGGCGGCCCATGTGGACGGTCGCCTTGGCGGTGGCCGGATAGTCGTAGGCCGGGATGTCGGCGACGAGCCGGCCGTCCCGGGCGAGCACGACGCCGCGGCCGATCACCAGCTCGACCGGCAGCGCGGCGAGGTCGGAGGTCAGCACCATGTCGGCGCGCCGGCCGGGGGTGATCGAGCCGAGCTCGCGCTCGAGGCCGAAGTGCGCGGCGGTGTTGAGGCTCGCCATCTGGATCGCGGTCACCGGCCTGAGGCCCTGGGCGATGGCGTGGCGGACCACCCGGTTCATGTGCCCGTCGTGGACAAGGGTGCCGGAGTGGCTGTCGTCGGTGCAGAGGATGAAGCTGCGCGAATCGAGACCCAGCTCGGTGATCGCCTTGATCTGGCTGGCGACGTCGTACCAGGCCGAACCGAGCCGCAGCATCGCCCGCATGCCGAGGCGCACGCGGGTGACGGCGTCGATCAGCCGCGTGCCCTCGTGGTCGTCGGCCGGGCCGCCGGCGACGTATCCGAGGAAGGAGCGGCCGAGGTCGAGCGAGGCGTAGTGGCCGCCGACCGTCTTCGCCGCCTTCATGGTCTCGGCGATCTCGCCGAGCATGCGCGCGTCGGCGGCGGCGACGCCGGGGAAGTTCATGACCTCCCCGAGACCGACGATGCCCGGCCAGCCCATCGCCTCGGCGACCTCGGCCGGGCCGATCGAGGCGCCGGCGTTCTCCAGCCCCGGGGCGGAGGGCACGCAGCTCGGCATCTGCACGAAGACGTTGACCGGCAGGGTCATCGCCTCGTCGTGCATCAGCCGCACGCCCGGCAGGCCGAGCACGTTGGCGATCTCGTGCGGGTCGATGAACATCGACGTGGTGCCGTGGGGGATCACCGCCCGGGCGAATTCCGTCACCGTCACCATGCCGCTTTCGACGTGCATGTGGGCGTCGCAGAGGCCGGGAACCATGTAGCGCCCCTCGGCCTCGATCACCTCGGTGTCGGGGGCGACGACGTAGGAGAGGTCCGGGGCGACCGCGGCGAAGCGGCCTTTCGCGATGGCGACGTCGTAGCCGGGCAGGATTTCGCCGGAGTGGACGTTGACCCAGCGCCCGCCGCGGACCAGCACGTCGGCCGGAGAGCGGCCGGTGGCGACGTCGACGAGGTGGGGCGTGACCTCGGCCCAGGACGGAAACGGCGCCATTCATCACTCTCCGGATCGGTTTCGGGAAACCAGTCTACGCCGGCCCTGCCGCAGCGCAACCGCGGGAGAAGGCGAAGCGTCGGATCGGGCCGCCGGCCGGCGCGAGCGGGGCTGCGCCATGGCACCCAGCCCCGCAAGCCGATCTTAACGCCGCCGTGGCAGGATCGCCGGCACTCGCTCCCGCCGTCAGGTCGCCATGCCACCCGCCTCCCCGTCCCGCGTCGATCCCCGCCTGCTCGTGGGCGTCTGGCTGCTGCTCTCCGCGATCCTGTCGGTGCAGCTGTTCACCGGCGCCCGGCCGCTCTACGCCGACGCCGACGACGCGATGCGGATGGTGGTGGTGCGCGACCTGCTCGCCGGCCAAAGCTGGTTCGACCATGTCCAGCACCGGCTGAACGCGCCTCACGGCGCGCCGATCCACTGGTCGCGCCTCGTCGATCTGCCGATCGCCGGCCTCGTCCTCGCCGCCCGGACGGTGACGCCGGAGCGGGCCGAGGCGGTCGCCGCCGTCGTCTGGCCGCTGCTGCAACTGCTCGCCCTGCTCTACCTTTCGGCCCGGCTCTCCCTCCGTCTCGCCGGGCCGGGTGCGGTGCTGCCGGCGCTGGTGATCCCGGCCTTCTCGGTCGCCGTCATGGCCGAGTTCACGCCGGGCCGCGTCGACCACCACGGCGTCCAGATCCTGCTCGCACTGGCAATCGCGCTCTGCGCCGTCGAGGCGATCGACCGGCCCCGCTTCGGCTGGCTCGCCGGCCTTTGCGCTGCGACCGCCCTCGCCGTCGGCACCGAGAGCCTGCCCGTCGCCGCCGCCGCGGTGGCGGCCTTCGGCGCGATGTGGGCGGTCTCTCCGGCCCGGGGCGCGGCGACGCGGGCCTTCGCCCTCGCTTTCGGCGGCGGTACCCTCGGTCATCTCGCCCTCGCCCTGCCGCCGCAGGGTTGGCTGGTTCCGGCCTGCGACGGGCTGTCGATCGTCTTCGCGGCGAGCGCCGCCGGCTGCGGCCTCGTGCTCGCCGGCCTGACGGCGCTGCCGCTCGCCGCAACCTCGCCGCTCGTCCGGCTGGGGGCGGGGGCGCTCGCCGGCGCCGCGCTGGTCGGCGTCCTCCTCGCCGCCTTTCCCGAATGCCGGACCGGCCCCTATACGGCGCTCGACCCGTGGCTGGTGCGGGTCTGGCTCGACCGGGTGATCGAGGCGAAGCCGATCTGGACCAGCCTCGCCGACCTTCCCGCCTACACCGCCGGTGCGGTGCTCGCCCCGCTCGCCGGGCTCGTCACCGTCGCCGTCATGGTCACCCGCAGCGAGGGCGCCGCGCGGGGGCGCTGGGCGGTGTTCGGCCTGTTCCTGCTGTTCGCGGTGCTCGTCATGGTGCTGCAGATCCGCGGCGCCCGGCTCGCGGCGGCCCTCGCCACGCCGGCGGGCGCGCTGCTCGTCGGCGCGGCGCGGCGGGTCTACCT
>CALCDT010000251.1 GCA_937900425.1 uncultured Alphaproteobacteria bacterium
GACGAAATAGGTTCCGGCGCTCGGCAGCACGGTGAAGCCGGCCGCCTGCAGTCCCGCCGTGAAGTGGTCGCGGCTCGCCGCGAGGCAGGCGCGCTGGGCGGCGAAATAGGCCGGGTCCTTGCCGAGGCCGTAGGCCACGGCGGCCTGCAGGTTCGGCGCCGTGGTGAAGGCGAGGAACTGGTGGGTCTTGGCGACGACCCGCAGCAGCTCCGGCGCGGCGGCGACGAGGCCGACCTTCCAGCCGGTGAGCGAGAACATCTTGCCGGCCGAGCCGATCTTGACCGAACGGTCGCGCAGGCCCGGCACCGACAGCACCGAGGCGTGCTCGCGGCCGTCGAAGACGACGTGCTCCCAGACCTCGTCGGCGACGACGCGGGCGTCGGTGCCGGCGAGGGCCGCGGCGAGGAGTTCGAGATCCTCGCGCGGCCAGACGACGCCGGCCGGATTGAGCGGGTTGTTGATGACGACGAGCTTCGTCCGCGGCCCGATCACAGCCGCGAGGTCGTCGGCCGAAAACCGCCAGTGCGGCGGCTTCAGCTTCACCCGCTTCGCGACGCCGCGGGCCTGCCGGATGATCGGCAGGTACGAATCGTAGGCCGGCTCGAAGATCACCACCTCGTCGCCCGGCGCCGTCAGCCCGAGGATCGAGGCGGCGAGAGCCTCGGTGGCGCCGGAAGTGACGAGGGTCTCGGTCGCCGCGTCGAGACTGACGCCCTGATGGCGGCGGTAGTGCTCGGCGATCGCCGTGCGCAGCTCCGGCGTGCCCATCATCGACGGATACTGGTTGTAGCCGTCGAGGACCGCCTCCGCGGCGGCGCGGCGCACGTCCTCCGGCCCCGCATCGTCGGGAAAGCCCTGGCCGAGATTGATGGCGCCGTGCTGGCGCGCCAGCGCCGACATCTCCTCGAAGATGGTGGTCGGCAGGTCGGCGAAGACGGGATTCACGGGCAGATCCTCACAGCCGGGCGGCGGGCCGGGGCGGAGCTACACCCGGCCGCGCGGCAGGGCAAGCGCAGACGCCACCGCGACTCACGCCGGCGCCTCATAAGGCGCATCAATGTCGCGACGCATATCCTTGGCGGGGGCCGCGATTCCGCCGCGGGCAAGGTCAGCCCACGACGTCACCCGACGGGCGAGCTTCGGCGGCGAACTAGCGGTACGGGTGGCGAGACGCCCGCCGGCGGGACTCGCCGGCGCGGGCGAAAGCTCAGGCGCCCGGCGTCCAGGGCTGGTAGTCGCCGGTCGCCGGCGGCCGCTGCGGCGTCTCGTTGAGGATCGAGCCGCGCGGCCGATGCGCGTAGGGCGTGCCGGTCATGTTCGGCTGCGGCGGCAGCTGCCACGGCCGCGGCTGGTAGCGCTCCTCGCTCGGCGGGACGTCGGTGCGGTGATGGATCCAGCCGTGCCAGCCGGGCGGGATCGTGCTCGGCTCGGCCGGGCCGTTGTAGATCACCCAGCGCCGCTGCAGGCCGAGGGTCGGGTCGACCTTGCCGCCGCGGGTCCGGTAGTAGACGTTGCCGAACTCGTCCTCGCCCACCTTCTCGCCGAACCGCCAGGTCCACAGCTTGGTGCCGTAGGTCCAGCCGTTCCACCAGGTGAAGACGTGGAGAAGGAAGTCGCGCATCGGCGCCTCTCGGGGGTGATCGAATTGCGCCGGACCATGCCACCCGCGCCCCGCCCTGTCCAGACGACGGGCGGCCGCGGGCCGCGGCGATCAGTCCTCGGCGTAGGGATTCTCGCCGCCGCGCAGCGACAGCCTGAGCGGCGTTCCGGGCAGATCGAAGGTCTCGCGCAGGCCGTTCAGCAGGTAGCGCTGGTAGGCGTCCGGCAGCGCGTCCGGCCGCGAGCAGAACAGCACGAAGAACGGCGGCCGCGACTTCTGCTGGGTGATGTAGCGCAGCTTCAGCCGGCGCCCGGACACCGCCGGCGGCGGGTGGTGCTCGACGATCGCCGACAGCCAGCGGTTGAGGCGGCCGGTGGAGATGCGGCTCGACCACACCTCGCGGGCCTTGAAGGCCGCCTGCATCAGCTTGTCGAGGCCCTCTCCGGTGAGCCCGGAGACCGGCACCAGCGCCACGCCGCGGCACTGCGGCAGCAGCCGGTCGCACTCCTCGCGCAGCCGCTTCAGCGTCGCCGCGCGCTCCTCGATCAGGTCCCACTTGTCGAGGGCGACGACCACCGCACGTCCCTCGCGGACGACGAGGTCGGCGATGTGCAGATCCTGCTTCTCGAACGGGATGGTGGCGTCGAGCGTGACCACCACCACCTCGGCGAAACGGATCGAGCGCAGCGTCTCGCCGACCGACAGCTTCTCGAGCTTGCCCTGGACCCGCGACTTGCGCCTGAGCCCAGCGGTGTCGACGAGTTCGACGGCGCGGCCGCGCCACGACCACGGCACGGTGATGGCGTCGCGGGTGATGCCGGCCTCCGGCCCGGTCAGGAGCCGCTCCTCGCCGATCAGCCGGTTGATCAGCGTCGACTTGCCGGCGTTCGGCCGGCCGACGACGGTGAGCTTCAGCGGTCGCGACAGCAGGTCGTCGCCGCTCTCGTCGTCGGCGTCGACGTCGACCACCGGCGCGTCCGCGTCGGCGGCGTCGAAGTTCCAGACGGAGACGAGGCCGTCGTAGAGGTCGGCGAGGCCCTCGCCGTGCTCGGCCGAGAGCGCCACCGGCTC
>CALCDT010000252.1 GCA_937900425.1 uncultured Alphaproteobacteria bacterium
GAGCCGCGGGTGCGCCGGCTGGTGTGACCGACCCCTTCCCGAGGAGACGACAGTGATGCTGCCACACCGCCTCGTCGCGGCCTTCCGGCGCGCGCCCGCGGCCTCGCCGGCTTGCGAAGCTGGCGACGCGACACCGGCGATCGAGCAGAAGGCGTCGCGAACCGCCGCCCTCTTCGCCCTCGCCTCGACCGGGCGGGCGGCGTGGACGCCGCGCGACTACCGGGCGCTCGCCCGTGAGGGCTACCAGCGCAATCCGGTGGTCCACCGGGCGGTGCGGATGGTGGCCGAGGCGGCGGCGAGCGTGCCGCTGCTGCTCTACGAGGACGGGCGCGAACTCGGTCGCCATCCGCTGCTCGACCTGCTGGCGCGGCCGAACGCGGCGGAGGGGCGGGCCGCCTTCCTCGAGCGGATCGCGGCGCATCTGCTGATCTCGGGCAACGCCTATGTCGAGCAGGTCGGACCCGGCGGGCGGCCGCGCGAGCTGCACGTGCTGCGGCCCGACCGGATGACCGTGACCACCGGGCGCGACGGCTGGCCGTCCGGCTATCTCTACGCCGTCGACGGGCGCAGCGTGCGCTTCGAGGAGAGCGGGACGGCGCCGGCGCCGATCCTGCATCTGAAGCTGTTCCATCCGCTCGACGACCACTACGGCCTCGGCCCGTTGGAGGCGGCGCAGGTCGGTCTCGACATCCACAATGCGGCGAGCGCCTGGAACAAGGCGCTTCTCGACAATGCGGCGCGGCCCTCCGGTGCCCTCGTCTACAAGGGCGAGAGCGGGCTCAGCGAGGAGCAGTTCGAGCGGCTGCGGCGCGAACTCGCCGACGGCTACGAAGGCGCGGCCAACGCCGGCCGGCCGCTGCTGCTGGAAGGCGGGCTCGACTGGAAATCGATGAGCCTGACGCCGCGCGACATGGATTTCCTCGAGGCGAAGAACGGGGCGGCGCGCGACGTCGCTCTCGCCTTCGGGGTGCCGCCGATGCTGCTCGGCATTCCGGGCGATGCAACCTATGCGAACTATCGCGAGGCGAGCCGGGCCTTCTGGCGCCAGACCGTGATGCCGCTCGTCGGCCACCTCGCCGGCCGGCTCTGCGACTTCCTTGCGCCGGCCTGGGGCGGGGGGCTGGCGCTGGTTCCGGACCCCGACCAGGTCTCGGCGCTCGCCGGCGAGCGCGGCGAGATGTGGGACCGGATCGAGGCGGCCGGCTTCCTCACGATCAACGAGAAGCGCGCCGCCCTCGGCTATCCCCCGATCGAAGGCGGCGACCGGCTGGTGGACGCCGGGCCGGCGACGGGCGGAAACGGCCATGGGTGAGTTCGGACGGCTGTTCGCCGAGCGGGGCGACCTCGCCCATATCGCCCTGTTCCTGTGGGCGTCGAGCGCCAGCGCCATGCTGCTGGTCGCGCTGAGGGAACTCGCCGCGGCCCACCGCCGCTTCGACGACTTCGTCGCCGAGATCGCCAAGCTCAACCAGGTTCTGAACGACTGGGACGACGAATGAAGAAACGTGGTTAACAGATTGTTTAAGTTGAAGGATCGACGGGCGATTCAACTTCAGATTCAGGCTGAGGAACCAGCCCTAAAACAGGTAAGTGAAATTACGGGGACGCCGAGTCAAATTTCCTCGGTAGCCCTCTGATTCATAGGACGATTTTTGAACTGAGCCGCGCCGTTGAATCGCGATGGCGCTTGAGAACGGAGGGCAAAGTGACTCTGCCGATTCGATATGTCAACCGCGTGATTCGGAGTGTGAGAAACCTGAATCGATTTGCGAGCCGATCGGCCGTCGAACGGCCCGTCGCGGTGTTCGCGACCTTCGCCGCGTGCCTTCTGAGACGGCTCGACGGACGGGGCGCCGGCGCCGGCAGTGACCGTCGTCTCGCCACGGGATCGCGCCGGTGACGGCGCTCGCCGCAGGTGGTGGCGGCCGGACGGGACCGTTCGCGGTCCGGCCCGAACGGGGCGCGGGCGCTTCGACGACACCGGGCGTCCATCCCGTCGCCGGCTACGCCAGCCTGTTCGGCGTCGTCGACATGACCGGCGACCTGGTGCTGCCCGGCGCCTTCGCGCGCAGCCTCGCCCGCCGTCCGGCGGCCGAGGTGAAGATGCTCTGGCAGCACGACGCCCGCGAGCCGATCGGGCGCTGGACCACGATCCGCGAAGATGCGGCGGGCCTCTTCGTCGAGGGGCTTCTGCACACGGAGGTTGTACGGGGCCGGGAGGTGGCGAGCCTCATTTCGGCCGGCATTCTCGACGGCCTTTCGATCGGCTTCCGGGCGGTGCGGGCGGAGCGGGGCGGAGGCGGTCGGGAGGGCCACGGTCGCGACGGCATCGGGTGGGACGGCGGCGGCCTGAAGCGCCGCCTCCGCGAGGTCGACCTCTGGGAGATCTCGCTGGTCACCTTCCCGATGCAGCCGGGCGCCCGGCTGGAGCGGCGTGGCGGCCAGGGGGCCGACCTCGCCCTGCTGCTGCGCGGCGGCTGCGAGCGGATGCGGGCGGCGGTGATGCCAAGCGATGCGGCGTCACCGGGCGGGGCGGTGATGCCACGGACGGAGTGCCCTCGATCCGGGCGCGTCCGCTCCGGACCCTGCCGGACCGGTTCGCTCGCCCGCCGCTACTTCGAGGACCAGCGCAGCCGAACCTGAACCCTTCCGTGCCGGGTGGCGAACCCGCGGTGCTCGCGCCGGATCTCTTCCGACCGGCGGAGCGCGGCTGCCAGGGGCCGACCCGTGGCACCGGCATCCGCGACCCGCCGGCTGCGGACTCCCCCCGCCGTGGCGGCGGATCTTTCCATCGCAACAGAGGACATCAGACGTGATCGAAACCGACACGACGCCGGTCACCGGCGCCGCGGCGCTCTCGCGCGCCCCCGAAATCAAGGCGAGCGGCGATATCGGCGCCGCCTTCACCGACTTCATGCAGGCCTTCGAGGCCTTCAAGGAGAGCAACGACCGCCGCCTCGACGAGATCGAGCGGCGCGCCGTCGACCCGCTGACCGTCGAGACGCTGGAGCGGATCGACCGCCATCTCGACGCCCGCCGCGACGAGATCGACAGGCTGACGACCAAGGCGATGCGTCCGCCGATCGGCGGCGAGCGCCGCGCCGAGGGGCCGCGACTCGAGCATCGCGAGGCTTTCGACGCCTATGTCCGCGGCGGCGCCGAGACCGGCCTCAGGGCGCTGGAGGCGAAGGCGCTCCGGGTCGGCTCCGGGCCGGACGGCGGCTATCTGGTGCCGGAGGAGACAGAGACCGAAATCGGCCGGCGCCTCGCGGCGCTGTCGCCGATCCGAGCGCTGTCGACGGTGCGGACCGTGTCCTCGGCCACCTACAAGAAGCCTTTCTCGGTGTCCGGCCCGGCGGTCGGCTGGGTCGGCGAGACGGCCTCGCGGCCCCAGACGGCGAGCCCGACGCTGGCCGAACTCGCCTATCCGACCATGGAACTCTATGCCATGCCGGCGGCGACCCAGACCCTGCTCGACGACGCGGCGGTCGACGTCGACGCCTGGCTCGCCGACGAGGTCGAGACGGCCTTCGCCGCCCAGGAGGGCGCCGCCTTCGTCACCGGGGACGGCTCGGCCAAGCCGACCGGCTTCCTCTCGGTGCCGACCGAGCCGGAAGCGAGCTGGACGTGGGGCAAGCTCGGCACGGTGGCGACGGGGGCCGACGGCGCCTTCGCGGCCTCGAACCCGGGCGACGCGCTGGTCGATCTCGTCTACGCGCTGAAGGCCGGTTATCGGCAGAACGCCGCCTTCGTGATGAACCGCCGCACCCAGGCGGCGGTGCGCAAGCTCAAGGACGGCGACGGCAACTATCTCTGGCAGCCGCCGGCGGCGGCCGACGGCCGGGCCAGCCTGATGAGCTTCCCGCTGGTCGAGGTCGAGGACATGCCGGACATCGACGAGGACGCGAAGGCGATCGCCTTCGGCGACTTCCGCCGCGGCTATCTCGTGGTCGACCGGGCCGGGGTGCGGGTGCTGCGCGATCCCTATTCGGCCAAGCCCTACGTGCTGTTCTACACGACCAAGCGCGTCGGCGGCGGCGTCCAGGACTTCGACGCGATCAAGCTGCTGGCCTTCTCCGGCAGCTGACGGACCCCGCGGCGCCGGTGCCGGATCTGCAACCTAAACGTGACGATGCGCGCCGGGCCACGGTGCGGCCCCGCCGTCTCCTCCCGCGGCGGGGCCGCTGCAATCCCAGAAAATATTCCTATCGAGCGAGGTGGTGATGAGCGCGGAACTGATCGGGCAGCCGGCGGTGGAGCCGGTGTCGCTGGCCGAGGCGAAGCTGTTCCTGCGGCTGTCGGGCGAGGCCGAAGACGAGATCGTCGCCGCGCTGATCCTCGGGGCGAGGCTCGCCGTCGAGCAATTGTCGCGGCGGATGCTGATCGCCCAGACCTGGCGGGCGCGGTTCGATGCGCTTCCGAAGTCGGGCCTTCTGGTGCTGCCGGTCGCGCCGCTGATCGAGGTCGAGGCGGTGACGGTGGCCGATGGCGAGGGTGGCGCCGTCACCGTTCCGGCGGGCGACTACGAGGTCGATCGCGGGGGCGCGGTGCCGCGGATCGCCTTCGCCGTCCCGTTGCGGCCGGGCACCCGGCTCGGCGGCATCGAGGTGACCTTCCGGGCGGGCTACGGCGAGACGGCCACAGACGTGCCCGAGCCGCTGCGCCAGGCGGTGCGCCTGCTGCTCGCCCACTGGTTCGAGAACCGCGGCGACGTCGCCGGCGCGGGAATTCCCGAGATGGTGCTGGCGCTGGTGCGCCCCTATCGCAGCCTGAGGATCGCGGCGTGAGCGCGCATGCCGACATCGGGTCGCTGCGCCGGCGGCTGACGGTCGAGGAGCCGGTCGAGACGATCGACGCCCTCGGCGGCGCGAGCGTCGTCCACGTCGTCACCGGCGACACCTGGGCGGCGGTGGAGCCGGTGCGGATGGCCGAGGCGGTGGATGCCGCCGGCCGGTCGGGAGCGGTCGTCACCCACAGGATCGTGCTGCGCGCCGATCTGACGGTCGCACCCGGCTGGCGGCTGTCGGGCGGTGGCCGGCGCTACCGCGTGCTCGCGGTGAGCGATCCGGACGGGCGCGGCGCCTTCCTTCGCTGCCTCGCCGAGGAGGAGAGCTGATGGACGCGGATTTCAGCGGAGCCGCGGCGGAGCTGCAGGCGGCGCTGCGGGCGCGATTGTCCGGGGACGACGCCCTCGTCGCCCTCGTCGGCGACAGGGTCGTCGATGGCGGTCCGGGGCGGGCGGCGGCGACGCCGCATCTCGCCTTCGCCGGGCTTCGTGCCGAGGACTGGAGCACGGACGAGGGCGAGGGAGCGCGGATCGAGCTGACCCTCGAGGCGGTGTCGCGCCAGGGCGGCCGGGCCGAATGCCTCGCCGTGCTGTCGGCCGCCTCGGCGGCGATTGCCGCGGCGCCGCTCGCGCTCGCCAGCCGGACGCTGGTGCTGCTGCGGAGCGAGCGGCTCGAGGTCGAGCGGCTGCGCGACGGGCGCGGCTGGCGCGGCCGGCTGACGCTGCGCGCCCTCGTCGAGGGCTGAACAAAACCGGCGACGGCGTCGTCGCCGGACTTCCACATCGATGACGAGGAGATCGCCATGGCGGCGCAGCGTGGCCGCGACCTGTTGCTGAAGGTCGACGCGGCGGACACCGGCAGCTTTTCCACGGTCGCCGGGCTCAGGGCCCGACGACTCGCCTTCAACGCGGCGGCGGTCGACGTCACCGACACCGAGTCGGCCGGCCGCTGGCGGGAACTGCTCGCCGGGGCGGGCGTGCGCCGGGCCAGCCTTTCCGGCAGCGGCCTCTTCAAGGATGCCGCCTCGGATGCCCTGTTGCGGACCCTGTTCTTCGACGGGGCGATCCGCGCCTGGCAGGTGGTGGTGCCGGACTTCGGCGTGATCGAGGGACCCTTCCAGATCACCGCCCTCGAATACGCCGGCAATCACGACGGCGAGGTGACCTTCGAGCTCGGCCTCGAATCGGCCGGCGCGCTCGGCTTCGCCGCGATCTGAAGGGGAGGGGATCATGGCCAACAGGCACAGGGGCGAGATTTCGGCGGTGATCGGTGGCGAGCGGCGATGCCTGCGGCTGACGCTCGGCGCGCTCGCCGACCTCGAGGACGCCTTCGGCGCCGAGGACATGGCCGCCTTCGCCGCGAGCTTCGCCGGCGGCCGGCTGCGTGCCGCCGACGCCATCCGCGTCATCGGCGCCGGACTGCGCGGCGGCGGGGCGACGGTGTCGGACGCCGAGGTCGCGGCGATGGCGGTGGAGGGCGGCGCGGCGGGATACGCCCGCATCGTCGTCGACCTGCTGGCGGCGACCTTCGGCGCCGACGGGGCGGATGGTGAAAGGACGACCGGCGAGGACGCTGCCGGAGCGGTGTCGCCTGATGCGGCCGCGACGGCCGGGCGGGGCGGTGCCCGCCCTTTCCCTGGAGCGCCGCGATCCGCTTCGGTCTCGGCGCCCTGAAGCTCGCGCCGGAGGCCTTTTGGGCGCTGACGCCGCGCGAACTCGCCGCCCTCGCCGCACCGGCGGGCGGCGACGCGATCGGCCGGGCCGCCTTCGAGGCCCTGGCACGGGCGCATCCCGACGCGGCCGGAGCCGAGCCCGACGAAGGCCACGGGATCGGGCGCGGGGCGGGGGGCGCCGGTCTCGGCGGTCGGCGGCGCGGCCGGACCTGATGCACCGCCGCAGGCGGCTCGCACGCGACGAAGGAGCAAGGACATGGCGGACAACGACGACGACGGCGGCGGCGATCTCGGCCGGGCGCTGGCGGATCTCGAATCGCGGCTCGCCGACCTCGACGGCATGGCCGACCGCTTTGCCGGGACGCTCGCCCGCGGCCTCGCCGCGGCGGTGGTCCAGGGCCGGGCGCTCGACGACGTGCTGAGGAGCGTCGCCCTCGGCCTGTCGTCGCGGGTGCTGACCGGGGCGTTGACGCCGATCACCGGGGAACTCGCCTCGCTCGCCGGCAGCCTCGCCGCCGGACTTGTCGGCGCGGTCGGCGGCGGCGCGGCGGTGCCCTTCGCCAGCGGCGGCGTCGTCGCGAGCCCGAGCTACTTTCCGCTGCCGGACGGGCGGACGGCCCTGATGGGGGAGGCGGGGGCGGAAGCGATCCTGCCGCTCGCCCGCGGCGCCGATGGCCGGCTCGGCGTGCGCTCGGCCGGGGGCGGGGTCGCCGTCACGTTCAACGTGACGACCCCGGACGTCGAAGGCTTCCGCCGCTCCGAGACCCAGCTGACCGCGATGCTGGCGCGCGCCGTCGGCCGGGGCCGGCGCGGACTGTGAGCCGATCCCGCGGTGGCGGGATCGGGGCCGGATCGGATGAGGCTGTTCGGAAAAAGGGCGGGGAGAAAAGGCTAGCCCGCGCCGAGGGACGGGCACGGCGCGGGCTATAGCGCACGGCCCGACGAGGAGGGGGTCAGGCGACGGCGCGTCTCTGGGCCTCGACGAAATCCAGGATCTCCTCCCGGAACATCAGGCGCTGTGTCTTCAGCTCTTCGAGCAGGTGACCCGAATTGCGCTCGGCCTCGTGCTCGAGGCGCTGGATCTCGTGGATGATCGTTCCGAAACGATCGGCGAGATCCGCGTCGAAGCACCGGACGAGGCGTTCGAGGGCATGATCGGCGACGGTCGTGCCGGTCGACCCCTCGACGAGGATGTCTCTGGCGAACCGGTTCATTGTCCTCCCTCACGGCTCGAAGGATGGAGCCGCCCGCACGGGGCGGCTTTGAGGTGGATCAAACTGGCAGGGAAAAATGTCGTCATCGGGTTCGTTTCATGACATCGCCTTTCCGATGCGCATCGCCTTCGGAGCCAGTGGCGGCCCCGAGCGGCGCACGGAGATCGTGACGCTCGGCTCCGGCCGGGAAGCTCGCAACGGCCGCTGGGCCCACGCCCGGCGCCGCTTCGACGTCGGCCAGGGCATCCGCGGCTTCGACGACCTCGACGAGGTCGTCGCCTTTTTCGAGGAGCGGCGCGGCCGGCTTCACGGCTTTCGCTTTCGCGACCGCACCGACTGCAAATCCTGCAAGCCGGGAAGGGTTCCATCCGCTTTCGATCAACTGCTTGGCCGCGGCGACGGCGTCGCGACCGACTTCCAGCTGGTGAAGGCCTACGGCACGCTGGCGCCTTATCGGCGGACGATCCGCCTGCCGCTCGCCGGCAGCCTTCTTGTCGCCGTCGCCGGTGAGGAACTGCCGGCGGGGGCTTACTCCGTCGACGGCCTCACCGGACTGGTGCGGCTGTCCATAGCCCCGCCGGGCGACGCTCTCGTGACGGCGGGATTTCAGTTCGACATTCCCGCCCGCTTCGACAGCGACCAGCTGACCGTCAATCTCGCCGCCTTCGACGCCGGCGAGATTCCGTCCGTTCCCGTCGTCGAACTCCTGATCTGAGGACGATCCGCGATGCGAGAAATTCCCACCGGCCTCGCCGCGCGTCTCGCGGCGGGGGTGACGACGCTCGCCACCTGCTGGCGGCTGACGCGGACCGACGGCGTGGAGATGGGCTTCACCGACCACGATGACGATATCGTGATCGGCGGGACGGTGTTCGCCGCGGCCACCGGCCTCACCCGGTCGGCGGCGAGCGCGGCCTCTGGCCTAGCCGTCGGTGAGGAGGAGATCGCCGGCGTCATCGATGCGGCCGCCCTGACCGAGGAGGATCTTCTCGCCGGGCGCTGGGACGGGGCGCGGGTGGAGGTGATCCTCGTCGACTGGCAGGTGCCGGACGACCGGCTGGTGCTCAAGGTCGCGACCATCGGCGAGGTGATCCGTGCCGACGGCGGCTTCCGCGCCGAACTGCGCGGCCCGGCCCACCGCCTCGAACGGGTGTCGGGGCGGATCTACGGCCGGCTCTGCGACGCCGAGTTCGGCGACGGGCGCTGCGGTGTCGACGCCACCTCGCCGATCCACCGCGCCGAAGCGACGGTGACCGGTGGCGACGGGCGTTCGAGCCTCCTCGTCGACGGAATCGCGACCTTCGCGGACGGCTGGTTCACCGGCGGCCGGCTGACGATCAGCGACGGCGCTCTCGCCGGCCACACCATCGGCATCGACGCCCACGAGGCGGCGGTGGAGGCGGGAGCGGGGGCCGGCGCCGCGCGGCTGCGGCTGTGGCGGCGGTTGCCGCTGGAGGTCGCGGCGGGCACCGGGGTCGTCGTCGTCGCCGGCTGCGACAAGCGGCTGGCGACCTGCCGGGAGAAATTCGCCAACACCGTCAACTTCCGCGGCTTCCCGCACATTCCCGGCAACGACTTCGCCTTCTCCTACGCCCGCACCGGCGGCGCCAACGACGGCGGGGTGCTGTTCGAATGAGCCGGCGCGATCGCATCGTCGCGGAGGCGCTGGCCTGGGTCGGCACGCCCTACCGCCACCAGGCCTCGCTGAAGGGCGTCGGCTGCGACTGCCTCGGCCTGGTGCGCGGGGTCTGGCGGGCGGTGATCGGGCCGGAGCCCGAGGTCGCGCCAGCCTATTCGCCGGACTGGGCCGAGGCCGGGGCCGACAGCCTCGCGCAAGCCGCGCTCCGTCACCTGCGCCCGGTCGTGCCCGGTGAAATGGCACCGGGCGACGTGCTGCTGTTCCGCTGGCGGCCGGAGCTTCCCGCGCGGCACGCGGCGATCCTCGTCGCGCCCGTCCGCTTCGTCCACGCCCAGGCCGGGGCGGCCGTCGCGGGGGCGGCGCTGTCGCCGTGGTGGCGCCGGCGGCTCTGCGGCGTCTTCGCCTTTCCGGCCGACTGAACGGGCGAGCGGACGGGCCGCCGCCACCCGGCGACCGGCCGGCGCCGCACGTCTTGCGATCAACCTCCGTCCCGGGAACCCGTCCTCATGGCAACGCTGCTTCTCTCGGCGGTCGGTGCCGCCCTCGGCACCGGTTTCGGCGTCTTCGGCACCGTCGCGGGCCGCGCGATCGGGGCGCTCGCCGGGGCGGCGCTCGACCAGGCGCTGTTTGGAACGTCGCGGACGGTCGAGCGGGGCCGCCTCGCTGACCTCTCGGTGCAGGCCTCGCAGGAGGGCGCCTCGGTCCCGCGGATCTACGGGCGGATGCGGGTCGCCGGGCAGGTGATCTGGGCGACGCGCTTCACCGAGACCGTGACCTCCGAGAAGCAGGGCGGCAAGGGTGGCGGCTCGTCGGTCAGGACGAAGACCTACAGCTACACGGCCGACTTCGCCGTCGGCCTCTGCGAGGGACCGATCGCCCGGGTCGGGCGGGTATGGGCCAACGGTGCGCCGCTCGACCTCACCAGGGTGACGATGCGGGTCCACACCGGCGGGGAGAGCCAGGAACCCGACAGCCTGATCGAGGCCCGGCAGGGCACCGACGCGGTGCCCGCCTATCGCGGCCTCGCCTACGTCGTCTTCGAGGGGTTGCCGCTCGGCGACTTCGGCAACGCGCTGCCGCAGCTGACCTTCGAGGTGATGCGGCCGGTCGGCCGGCTGGAGCGGATGATCCGGGCGGTGACGCTGATCCCCGGCGCCACCGAGTTCGGCTACGAGCCGGCGCCGGTGACGAGGCGGCCGGAGGAGGGCGTCACCGAGACCGAGAACGCCCACACGCCGGTGGCGCGCAGCGACGTCGTCGCCGCCCTCGACGAACTCGAGGCGGTCTGTCCCAATCTGGAAAGCGTCGCGGTGGTGGTGACCTGGTTCGGTGAGGACCTGCGCTGCGGCGCCTGCGCGATCCGGCCGAGGGTCGAGAACGCCGGCAAGCGCACCGCGGGGCGGGCGTGGTCGGTGGCCGGGATCGGCCGAGGGGCGGCGGCGGTGGTGTCGAGCGTCGCGGGGACGCCGGCTTTCGGCGGCACACCCTCCGACGAGACGGTGGTGGCGCTGATCCGCGAACTGCGCGACCGCGGTCTCGCCGTCACCTTCTATCCTTTCGTGATGATGGACGTTCCGGAGGGCAACGGCCTGCCCGATCCCTACGGCTCCGGCCTCGGCCAGCCGGCCTATCCCTGGCGCGGGCGCATCACCTGCCATCCGGCACCCGGCCGGGACGGCTCGCCGGACGGCGGTGCCGCGGTCGCCGGGCAGGTGGCGCAGTTCGTCGGCACGGCGGCGGCGGCGGATTTCTCGGCGTCGGGCGGTGCCGTCGTCTATTCCGGGCCGGCGGAATGGTCCTACCGCCGGATGATCCTGCACTACGCCCGGCTCTGCGCGATCGCCGGCGGCGTCGACAGCTTCCTCGTCGGCTCCGAGATGCGCGGCCTGACGGCGCTGCGCACCGGCTTCGCGGCCCATCCCTTCGTCGACGCCCTCGTCGTCCTCGCCGGCGACGTCAAGGCGATGCTCGGGCCGGGGACGAAGGTGAGCTACGCCGCCGACTGGACCGAGTGGGCCAACCACCGCGCGGACGACGGCAGCGGCGACGTCACCTTCCATCTCGATCCGCTATGGGCGAGCCCGGATGTCGATTTCGTCGGCATCGACGCCTATTTCCCGCTGTCCGACTGGCGGGACGGCGACCATATCGACCGGACCGCTGCGGCGGCGCCGACCGATCGGGCCTATCTCGCCGGCAACGTCGCCGGCGGCGAGGACTTCGACTGGTATTACGCGAGCGAGGCCGACCGCCGCGCCCAGATCCGCAGCCCGATCACCGACGGGGCGGCGGGCAAGCCGTGGGTGTTCCGGGTGAAGGATCTCGCCGGATGGTGGGGCAATTCGCACGTCAACCGGCCGGGCGGGGCGGAGACCGGCGCTCCGACGGCCTGGGTGCCGGGTGCCAAGCCGATCCGCTTCACCGAGGTCGGCTGCCCGGCGGTGGACCTCGGCGCCAACGAGCCCAACGTCTTTCCCGACGCGGTCTCGTCGGAGGGACGCTCGCCGCGCTTCTCCTCCGGCCGGCGCGACGACCTGATGCAGCGGCGCTACCTCGAGGCCGTGCTCGGCCACTTCGACCCGGCCGCGCCGGATTTCGTCGCCGCCCGCAATCCGCTCTCGCCGCTCGACGGTCGGCGGATGGTGGAGACCGCTCGCTGCCACGTCTGGACCTTCGACGCCCGGCCGTTTCCGCAGTTTCCGCTCTACGAGGACGTCTGGGCGGACGGCGCCAACTGGGCGACCGGCCACTGGCTCAACGGACGGCTCGGCACCGCGCCGCTCGACGACCTCGTCGCGGCGGTCCTCGCCGATCACGGCATCGCCGAGGTCGACGTCGATGGCCTCACTGGCGTCGTCGACGGCCTCGCGGTGCCCGCGCGCGGCGACGCGCGATCGGTGCTGGAACCGCTCGCGCGCCTGTTCCGCTTCGACCTCGTCGAGCGCGAGGACCGTCTCGCCTTCCGCGACCGCGGCGGCCGGACGGTGGCGACGATCGGTGAGGAGGATCTCGCCGCTGCGGGGGGCGAGCCGCTGGTCGACCTGCGCCGGGCCCAGGACGCCGACGTGCCGAAGGCGGTGGCCGTGACCTTTCTCGACGGCTCGGCGGACTACATGCAGGCGAGCGCCGAGGCGCGGCGGGCGGGTGAGGCGGTGGCGACGGCGCTCGACGTCTCGGCCCCCATCTCCGCGCCGCCCGTGGTGATGGCCGGGCTCGCCGAGGCGCTGCTGAAGGATCTCGACGCCGGCCGCGAGACCGTGCGCCTTTCGCTCGACCCTGCCCTCGTCGGCATCGAGCCCGGCGACCGGCTGGCGCTGTCGCTGCCGGGGTTGCCGTCCGACGTGGTCGTCACCCGGATCGAGCTGGCCGAGATGCCGAAGATCGAGGCGCGGGCCTTCGATCCCGACATCGTCGCCCGTGCGGCGGTGTCGGCGGTGCGCCGGACGTCCGCCGGCGGTGCGACCGTCTTCGGTGCACCCCGGATCGCGGTGCTCGACGTGCCCGGCGAGGGGGAGGGGGACAGGGACCACGCACCGCTGCTGGCGGCGGCGGCGCGGCCCTGGCCCGGGCCGCTCGCCGTCCACCGCCGCAGCGGCACCGGCTTCGTCTTCCAGCAGAGCCTTACGCTGCCGGCGACCATGGGCCGGCTCGTCGCGCCGCTCGGACCGGGCCGGCTCTGGCGCCTCGACGAGACCGGCGCCTTCGAGGTGAGCCTGCTCGCCGGAACGCTCGCGAGCGTCACGGCCGCCCAACTGCTCGACGGCGCAAACGTCGCGGCGGTCGAATGCCCCGACGGCAGCTTCGAGGTCCTGCAGTTCCGCGACGCCGCGCTGGTCGGCAGCCGCACCTACCGGCTTTCCGGCCTGCTGCGCGGTCAACTCGGCACCGAGGACCGCATGGACGCTGGTCACGAGGCGGGCGCGACCTTCGTCCTGCTCGACGGGGCGCCGCAGCGGTTCGACGCCGGCCTCGCCGCGCTCGGCCGCAGCTTCTCCTGCCGCATCGGCCCGGAGGGCCGCGACGTCGCGGATGCGGCGATGGCCGAGGTCGACGTCGTCGTCGGCGGGCGCGGGCTGAAACCGCTCGCGCCGGTGCACCTGACGGCACGGCGGCTGGCGGACGGTGCCGTCCGCTTCGGCTGGATCCGCCGGACCCGGGTCGGCGGCGACGGCTGGGACCGGCTCGAGGTGCCGCTCGGCGAATGGGCGGAAGCCTACGAGGTCGACGTCCGCGCCGGGTCGGCGGTGCGGCGCCGGCTCGCGGTGACGGAGCCGAGCGCCCTCTACCCGGTGGAGCAGCAGGTCGCCGACTGGGGGGCGCCGCCGGCGGAACTCACCATCGCCGTCCACCAGATTTCGCAGTCGGTCGGCCGCGGCGTCGCGGCGGTGGCGACCTTCACCTTCTGAGGACATGTCCATGACGCAGACGACCCGGCTCGGCCTGCCGCTGATCGCGGCGAGCCAGGCCCAGAAGCACGTGACCCACAACGCCGCGCTCGTTCTGCTCGACGCCCTCACGGGCCTCTACCTGCGCGACCGCGATCTCGCCGAGCCGCCCTCGGCCCCCTCTGACGGCGACGCCTACCTCGTCGCCGCCGGCGCGTCCGGCGACTGGGCCGGCGCGGCGGGCCGGATCGCGCTCAGGACCGACGGCGTCTGGACGT
The DNA here is from genome assembly GCA_937900425.1 of uncultured Alphaproteobacteria bacterium. Taxonomy (GTDB): domain Bacteria; phylum Pseudomonadota; class Alphaproteobacteria; order Rhizobiales; family Pleomorphomonadaceae; genus CALCDT01. The sequence continues at coordinate 13,976 of CALCDT010000252.1, forward strand.
TCCTCGAGCCGGCCGACGGGCTTTTCGCATGGGTCGCCGACGAGGAGCGGCTGATCGTGCGCCACGACGGGACCTGGCGGGACACCGGAGAGATCTCCGCGCTCCACGACCTCGACCGGCTCGGTGTCGGAACGGCGGCGGACGAAGCCAATTCGCTGGCGGTGAAGGCTGCGGCGGCCCTGTTCACGGCGCGCGGCACCGACGAGGGCGGCAGCGGCGATCTCCGCGTGGTGTTCAACAAGCAGTCGGCGACCAACACGCTCTCGCATCTCTTCCAGGCCGGCTACTCCGGCCGTGCCGAGGTCGGGCTGCTCGGCGGCGACGGCTTCGGCGTCAAGGTCTCGGCCGACGGGGCGATCTGGCAGCAGGCGCTGTCGATCGATCCGGCGAGCGGGGCGCTCGCGCTCGGCACGCCGCTCGCCCTCGCCTCGGGCGGCACCGGCGCATCCTCCGCCTCGGCGGCGCGGACCGCCCTCGGCATCACCGCCGCCAACGTTCCAAGTACCGCCACGGGCGCGATCGCCGCGACGACGGTCCAGGCCGCCCTGGCCGAACTCGACGCCGAAAAGCTGCCCCTCGCCGGCGGGACGATGACCGGCAACCTGTCGATTTCCAGATCGACGTCCGCCGTTCTCACCCTGGACGGTGCCGCGGGGCAGTATCGCACGTTGCTTCTCGCCACCGCCGGATCGCTGCGCTGGCGATTCGGGACCGATACCACCGTGGAAACGGGGGGCGGCACCGGGTCGAACTTCCGGATCACCGCCTACGACGACACCGGTTCGGCGACGGCGATCAACGCCCTCACCGTCACGCGGTCGACCCAGAACGTCGGTATCGGCGTCGCCAATGCGGCGGAGCGCCTCGAGGTCGCGGGCAACGTCATCCATGCCGCCGACAACGCCACCAGCTTCGGCACGGCGTCGCGTCGGGCGTCCGTGGTCCATGCGGCGACCGGCACGATCAACACTTCCGACGCGAGGATGAAGGACGTTCGCGGCGGCCTCGGCGAGGCGGAACTGCGAGCCTGGGAGCGGGTGCGGCCGGTCGTCTTCCGCTGGCACGACGCGGTCGCCGACAAGGGCGAGGCGGCGCGTCTCCATGCCGGATACCTCGCCCAGCAGGTCGCGGCCGCTTTCGCCGAGGAAGGTCTCGACCCGCGCCGCTACGCGCTCTTCTGCGAGGACGAGCTGCTCGAGCCGGTGCGGCGCTCGCAGACGCGGACGGTGTGTCGGCCGAAGACGCGGACGGTGCGCAGGCCGATCGAGCGGATCGAGATGCGGGAAGGGGCGGCCGTTCTCGTCCGCGGCGAGGAGGAGGTCGAGGAGGCGGTGGTCGAGACCCGGCCTCTCTTCGACGAATCGGGCGCTCCCGTGCTGCGCGACGACGGCACGCCGGCGATGGTCACGCTCGCCGTGACCGAGGAGGTGGAGGAAAGCGTCGAGGTCGTCGACACGGTCGTGACCGGCACCCGGCTCGGCCTGCGCTACGACCAGTGCCTCGTCTTCGAGGTCGCCTGTCTGCGCGCCCGACTCGCCAAGTTCGGCGGGTGATCCCCCGGCCGGGGCTTCCCGCGGACGCCTCCTCCGGTCCGCCTTCCCGGTCGCTCGCTCGCCGGGCGCCTCCCGGTGCCGGGCACTTTCGTCTCCCTTCGCCGTTCCCGGAGTTCCACACCATGACCGAATTCAAGTCCCTGCTCGCTTCCCGCGGCGTCTGGGGCGCCGCCATCGCCATCGCGGCGGGCGTCGCATCGCTGTTCGGCTACGTCGTCGACGCGGCGTCGCAGGAGGAGGCGCTGCGCCTCGCCGAGGGGGCGGCGGCCGTCGCCGGCGGCCTGCTCGCGCTGTGGGGCCGCCTCGCCGCGACGAAGCGGCTGCGCTAGACTTCGGCTCCGCCTCGCCGGCCGGGCCGGGTGTTCATGGCAAGTTCAGCCGTGAGCCGCTACAACGGCAGACGAGAGAAGGACGAAGACCCTCGATGCCGTTCCGCTTGCGCCTCGCGACCCTGCTGCTCGCCGCTCTGCTCGGCGCCGTCTGCTCCGAACAGGCGGTGGCGGCGTGCCTTTCGGCGCGCGAGGCCCGGCAGGCCGTTTCGAACGGCGAGGCGCTGCGGTTGAGCGCGGTCGTGCGCGGTCTCGGCGGCGAGGTCGTCAACGCCCAGCTCTGCGAAGCGGGCAACCGCCTCGTCTACCAGCTCGCGGTGATGATGCCGAACGGGCGCGTCGCCAACATCGTCGTCGATGCCAGAAGCGGCGCGGTGATCGGCCGCTGACGGCCGCCGCGCATCGCCCGGTCCGGGGAGGAACCATGAGACTGCTGATCGTCGAGGACGATCCGGACCTGCGCCGCCAGCTCGTCGCGGCCTGCCGGGACGCCGGTTACGTCGTCGACCAGGCCGCCGACGGCGAGGAGGGCCATTTCCTCGGCGACACCGAACCCTACGACACCGTGATCCTCGACATCGGCCTGCCCAAGATGGACGGCATCAGCGTGCTCGAAAGCTGGCGCCGGGACGGGCGCATCATGCCGGTGCTGCTGCTCACCGCCCGCGACCGATGGAGCGACAAGGTCGCCGGCATCGACGCCGGCGCCGACGACTACGTGGCCAAGCCCTTTCACATGGAAGAGGTGCTGGCGCGGGTGCGGGCGCTGGTGCGCCGTTACGCCGGCCACGCCTCGAACGAGATCGAGGTCGGGCCGCTGCGGCTCGACGTCAAGGGCGGCCGGGTCACGGTCGATGGCGCTCCCGTCAAGCTGACGTCCCACGAGTTCCGCCTGTTGCAGTATCTGATGCATCATCGCGGCCAGGTGGTTTCGCGCACCGAGCTGATCGAACATCTCTACGATCAGGACTTCGACCGCGATTCCAATACGATCGAGGTCTTCGTCGGGCGGTTGCGCAAGAAGCTCGCGGTGGACCTGATCGAGACGGTGCGGGGCCTCGGCTACCGGATCTCGGCGCCGGAGGGATGACCCGCCCGGCCGCTCCCCCGTTCGCTTCCCGGTTCGCCCGGTTGCGGCCGCGCTCGCTCGCCGCCCGGATGACGATCGCCGCCGCGGGGTGGAGCGTCGTCGCGCTCGTCGTTTCGGCGGTGGTGCTGACGACGCTCTATCGCGCGAGCGTCGAGCGCGGCTTCGACGCCCGGCTCGGCGTCTACCAGAAGGCGCTCGCGGGGGCGCTGGCCGCGGCGCAGGGTGGTGAGGTTCCCGACGACGGCGCCATGGGCGAGCCGCAGTTCCTGCTGCCGCTGTCCGGCTGGTACTGGCTGGTCCGCGACGCCGGCAGCGGCGAGGTCGTCGCGATGTCGCGGTCGCTGTTCGGCGACGTCCTCGATCTCGGGCCCGCCGCCGAGAGCGTGGCGCCGCGGGCCTTCTACCTGGCGGGGCCAGCGGGGGAGGAGCTTCGGGTTCAAGGCCAGATCGTCGTCCTCGACGGCGGCCGCCGACTCGAGATCGTGGTCGCCGGCAACGCCGACGAACTCAAGACCGAGGTTGCGAGCTTCGCCCGCAGCGTCTTCGTCACGCTCGCCGTGTTCGCGGCCGGCCTCGTGCTGGCGACGGTGGTGCAGATCCGGATCGGCCTCAGGCCGCTGCGCCACATGCGTGCGGCGCTCGGTCGTATCCGCGACGGCACCGCCGACCGACTCGCCGGCGACTTTCCAACCGAACTCGCCCCGCTCGCGGCCGAACTCAACGCCCTGATCGAGGCCAACGCCAGGGTGGTGGAGCGCGCGCGCGCCAACACCGGCAATCTCGCCCACGCCCTCAAGACGCCGCTGAGCGTGATCATCAACGAAACCCGCGCCGACGGCGGCACGCTCGCCGCCAAGGTGCTCGAACAGGCCGACCTGATGCGCGGGCGCATCGAGGTCGATCTCGACCGGGCCCGGATCGCGGCCGAGCGCAAGGTCGTCGGTGCGTCGAGCGACCTGCGCCCCTCGCTCGACGGCCTCGCCCGCGTGCTTCGCCGGGCCTACGCCGATCGTGAACTTCTCATCACCGTCGATTGCCCGGCCGATCTCAAGATCCGCATGGAGCGGCGCGACGTCGAGGAGGTTTTCGGCAATCTTCTCGACAACGCCTGCAAATACGGTCGCGGCCGGGTCGACGTGACGGCGCGGCGCGTCGACACCGTCGGTGGTCGCGGCATGGCCGAGATCCGGATCGACGACGACGGGCCGGGGTTGTCGCAGAAGGACCGCGGACTCGTCGTCCGCCGCGGCTTCCGGCTGGACGAGAGCGTCCCGGGCTCCGGTCTCGGGCTTGCGATCGTCGACGAACTGGTGGAAGCCTACGGCGGCACGCATGATTTCGGCGATTCGCCGCTTGGCGGCCTCGCCGTGTTGGTCCGCTTGCCGGCGAGTTGAGCCTTCGGGGCGGGGCGGGGCGGAAAACTCCGCATTTCGGCCATGTTCTCGCGGTTCGATGCCGAGGTGTACCGGGTTCGCGTCATCGCTTCCGCCGGTGCCGATCCGTCCGCGAGGCCGCGGCGGAGAGACGAGCGGAAAGCGGCGCGGTCCGGACGGGGTTTTCGACGGGGGCGGAGCGGATTTCAGCGGCGCGCCGGCGATTTCGACAGACGGGAGATGTTATGGTGTTCAAGAAGCTCATCGCCGTGGCCCTGATCGGCGGCACCCTTGCGGGTTGCGCCTCCGATCCGTACGCTGGCGGCGGCAACAAGGCGACGCTCGGCACGCTCGCGGGCGCGGTGGCCGGTGGCGCGGTCGGCAGCCGGTTCGGCCAGGGCAGCGGCAAGGTCGCGGCGATCGCCGGTGGCGCGCTGCTCGGCGGCTTCCTCGGCAACCACATCGGCGCCCAGCTCGACGCCAACGACCGGGCCTACTACCAGAACGCCCAGTACCAGTCGCTGGAGAGCGGCCAGGCGTCCAACTGGCAGAATCCGCAGTCGGGCCGTTACGGCAGCGTCGCGGTCGGGCCGACCCAGCAGATCAACAACTCGATCTGCCGCGAATACACCAACACGATCTACATCGACGGCCAGCCGCAGGTCTCGCGCGGCACCGCCTGCCGCAACCCGGATGGCACCTGGCGCCCGGTGAGCTGACGGATCCGCGCTCCTGCGCACATGTCCCGGTGGCGGCATCGTCCGCCTCGACGAAGCCCCGGCCGCAGACGCGGTCGGGGCTTTTTCGTCGTTCGGCCCGCCGTATCCCGGTGCCGCGTCGGCCCGGGGGCGATCACGAACCTGCGACTTCTCATGACGTGCCGTCCTCGTCATGGTCGGACGGCACGTCCCGTTTCAGCGAAGGGGGCGGGCGCGGATCAAGGGGGAGCGTGCGATGATTCGACGTCTTGCCGGGATGCTGCTGGCGGCGGGCGCGGTGGGAGCGACCGCGTTCTTCCTTCTGACCGCTCCCGACCCGCTGGCGGCCGCCGACCTGCCGCAGCACGTGGCGGACGTCGCCAACGGCGAGCGTCTGTTCAACGCCGGCGGCTGCTCGTCCTGTCACGCGGCGCCCGGTGCGAAAGGCGACGATCAGCTGAGGCTCGGCGGCGGGCGGGAACTCGTCACCGACTTCGGCACGTTCCGGGTGCCCAACATCTCGCCCGATCCGGCCTCGGGTATCGGCGGGTGGTCGGATCTCGACTTCGCCAACGCGATGGTGCGCGGCCTCGGCCCCTCCGGCGAGCATCTCTATCCGGCCTTTCCCTACACCTCCTATGCGCGGATGCCCCTCGCCGACGTTCTCGACCTTCACGCCTACATGAAGACCCTGCCGGCGGTGGAAGGGGCGGCGGCCGGGCACGACCTGCCGTTCCCGTTCTCGATTCGCCGCGGCCTCGGTCTTTGGAAACGCCTGCACCTCGATCCCGCGCCCGTGGTCGCCGTCGCCGAGGACGACCCGGTCCTCCTGCGCGGGCGCTATCTGGTCGAAGGGCCGGGCCACTGCGGGGAATGCCACACACCGCGCGATGCGACCGGGGGCATGCGGCTCGACCGCTGGCTCGCCGGCGCGCCCAATCCGGACGGGGAGGGGCGCATTCCCGACATTACCCCGGGACCGGAGGGAATCGGCGACTGGAGCGTGGAGGACATCGCCTACTCGCTGGAGACCGGTTTCACCCCCGAGTTCGATTCCTTCGGCGGGTCGATGGTCGCGGTCCAGGAGCACCTCGCCCTGCTTCCGGCCGAGGACCGCGAGGCGATCGCGGCCTATCTCAAGGCCGTTCCCGCGCGCTGAGGCGCGCCCTCGGCGCCCGAGGCGGGAGAAGCCGTTCATATCTCTTAACAAATCATTGAAACGCGGAAATAAATTCGAGTGGATCGCCGCTTCGTTTACGTAATCTTCACAGGTCGTGGAATCGACCTCGCCGACCTCGTGACATATCTGCAACAGCCGATTTCAAAAGGCCTTTCGAGCCTGCCAGCCCCGATCTTCGCCGTTGAACGGGAAGGGGCGATGGGTATGGTGAAGACACGAGTTCGGGGGACCGAGCTCAGGTGTCGAGGCGCCGGCTGTCAGGGGTGGCAGTCATCCAAGGCGAACCGACAGCTTCTTCTGGACCGCCGATCCTTCGAGAGACGCGGTCGGTCAGGTCCAACAGAATTGACTTTGGAGGTCAGGAAATGAAACTCAAGAGCATGCTGCTCGGCACCGCCGCCAGCCTCGTGATGACGTCGGGCGCCTTCGCCGCCGACGCCATGGGCGAGACCGTCGTTCCCGTCGCCGTCGACTACGTCAAGGTCTGCGACGCCGCCGGCGCCGGCTTCTTCACCATCCCGGGCGGCGAGACCTGCCTGAAGATCGGTGGCCGTATCCGCGCCTGGGCGTTCTACGACGAAGACGCCGATGACGACGACGCCGGCTTCCGCGTCGACGCCCGCGTCGACTTCGAGACCTACTCGATGTCGGACCTCGGCGAAGTTCGGTCGTTCCTCCGGCTCGAGTCCGGCGGCAACGACACCTACGGTCGCCGCGGCAGCCTGCAGGCTCGCGATGACCTCGTGGCGATCACCCAGGCTTACATCCAGGTCGGCTACCTGACCGTCGGTTACACCGCGGACGGTGACTTCCTGTACGACGACGACGCCATGATGGGCATCAACGACGTCGGCTTCGGTCCGCTCGCCGCTGGCGTGTTCGCCCAGGTTCGCGCCGACGACCTCGGTGGTGGCATGTTCGCCGGCATCCAGGCCGTTGTGGGCGATGGCGAAGACCGTCTGCTCCGTCCGACCTCCGAAGATGCTTACGCCATCCAGGGTATCGTCGGTATCGCGGATCAGGCTTGGGGCGACGCCAACCTGAGCGCCGCTTGGGGCGACTCTAACGACGGTGCCGATGTGCAGGCCTTCACCGTCAAGGCGACCGGCAACTTCACCATCACCGAGCAGCTGTCGGCCCGCGCGACCGTCGGTTACCTCGACTTCGACGGTGACGACGCTGTCGGCGTCGGCGGTGGTCTGAGCTTCGCTGCGACCGACGCCATCACCGTCTACACGTCGGGTCTCTACCTGTTCGTCGACGGCGACGACGCCTTCGGCGCCAACGCCGGCCTTAGCTACGGCATCGGTACCGGCCTGACCCTCGACGCCGAAGTCGCTTACTTCGACGACGGCGGCGACGACGACGGCGACCTGTGGGTCGGCACCCGTCTCGTTCGCGAGTGGTAATAATCCCGCTCTTCGGAGTGTGATGCGAAAGGCCCGGCTCTGCCGGGCCTTTTTGCGTTTTCAGGGTGCTACCCTCCGGTTGATCGGCGTGGATTGGCGGCCGGGGAGATTCGTGACGCTCATGATGGTCTGCGGGCGCGCCTGTGATCGGTCACGAGAGTCGGCGCATCGTGAGGGTGGCGGCGAACGCAAACGACACGACAGCCGGGAATCTCGCCGCGTCTCGATTTCGACGGTTTGTTAGGATCGGGAAGGGGAGCGCGGCACGGCTTCGCTGCCGCGGGGCGGGACGTCGAAGCGCCTCGGAGAACCGGGCGTCGTATCCGCCCCGTGAAGCTCGATTGCATGCGCACGTCACGGCCCGGCCTCGACAGCCCGTGCCCCTTTCAGCTTGTCTTGGCGCGCAAAGGCCCGACAGGTGGAGACGGCCGATGCGACGGCGTGAAGGCTGGACGAACCTGCTGCGGTTCACTCGTCGCGCCGGCGTGCGGCGAGTGCCCTCGGCCGCTATCTCCCGAAACCCCGCGCCCGTCAGCGTCGCAGGTCCTCCGCGATCCTCAGCTTCTCCTCGCCGAGCAGGGTCCGGTAGACCTGCAGGTTCTCCATCACCCGCTGAACATAGCTGCGGGTCTCTCCGTAGGAGATCTTCTCGACCCAGTCGACGACATCGACGCCTTCGGCCTGCGGGTCGCCGAAGCGGCGGACCCATTCGGCGGCCTTGCCCGGGCCGGCGTTGTAGGCGGCGAAGGTGAGGACGTAGGAGCCGCGGAAGCGGTCGACCAGTTCGCCGAGGTGGGCGGAGCCGAGCAGGGCATTGTAGGCGGCGTCGCTGGTCAGCCGCTCGTGAAAGAACGGCAGGCCAAGGCCGCTCGCGGTGCGGCGGGCCGTGCCAGGCAGCATCTGCAGCAGGCCGAGCGCGCCGGCGCGCGAGACGGCGGCCGGGTTGAAACCGCTCTCCTGGCGGGCGATGGCGTAGACCATCCCCGCTTCGACGTGGGTGCCCTCGCGCGACGCCTCGGGAATCGCCTCCAGCGGGTAGGCGAGTCGCACCGCCGAAGGATCACGGTCGAGCGCATCCTTGCCGACCTGGAGCGCGATCGAATGGTCGCCGTTGTTTTCGGCGAATCGCGCCAGCAGCACGCATCCGGCGATGGAAAGCGTTTCCGCCAAGGGCCGGTAGAACAGCGCCGCATCCCGGTCGCGGCCGATCTCGGTCAGCCGCCGCAGTGCCCGGACGCGCTCGTCGGCGTCGAAGGCGGCGCGGTCGGTCTCGTCCGGCACCGGCAGAGGCGGCAGGGAGAGGCGTTCCTCGCCGCGCTTCAGAAGGGCGAGCTGGCCGTAATAGGTGGTCTGGTCGCGGGCTGCGGCCCGATAGGCGAGTTCGGCGCCGAGTTCGTTGCCGGCAGCCTCGTGGGCGCGGGCGATCCAGTATTTCGCCCGCGAGCGGCTGATCGGCCGGGTCGCGATTCGCTCCAGCTCCTCGAAATGCGGCAGTGCCTTCTTCGGATCGTCGAGGAAGCGCAGCGCATACCATCCGGCGTGAAAGGCGGCCTCGACACGGATGGTCGGATCGCCGCCGTGCTGGCCGGCCGCGACCTCGTAGGCGAGGGCGGCCTCGCCGCGCTCCATCAGGTCGCGCGAGGTGATGCGCCGTTCGATCCACCAGATCTCGGCGTCGTCTTGCGGCCCGAGCAGCGGGGCGGCGCGCACCAGTTCCTCGCCCGCGAGGCGGGGCTGGCCGGTGTGGCGGAAGTGTTCGGCGCGCGCCAGGCGATAGATCGGATCGTCGGCGAGCGCCTTCGGCACCGCCTCGAGCATCGCCGGGGCGTTGGCGCGCCGCGCGCTCACCGCGGCGCGGGCCCGCATCAGCGCCAGATAGTCCTCACCGAGCCGGCGCGCGATGACGGCGGCCTGCGCCGCCCGGTCGGCGTAGAGCAGCAGATGCAGCCGGGCGACGTCGTCGTCCCGGCCGAGCATTCCGCCGAACTCTTCGCGAAAGCGGGCCTCGGCGACCGGTTCCATCATCTCCTTGCGCCAGATCCTCGTCACGAGCGCGGCGGCGCGCACGTCGTCTCCGGCGGCGCGATAGGCGCGGGCGAGGGCGAGAAGTCCGTCGATCGTCAGCGGAGTGCGGTCGGTGAAGAAGGCGAACAGGCGGGCGGGCGCCGGCTGCTCGCGCAGCACCGCCTGCTCCAGACGCGTCGGAAGCAGCGTCAGCGACGGCCAGCCGGCGAGATCCTTCTCGATCCTTTCGAGATCGGCGGTCGTCAGCACCCGGGCGTTGCGGCGCATCATCGTCCAGTCGACCAGCCGCCGCTCGAGGTCGGAAAGGTCAGGCCGCAGCCGCTCCACCTCCGCGTAGTCGGCGCGGTCGACGGCGGCGAGCGCGAGAGCGATCGCCGGGGTGACGCGGGCGGCGACCGGTGGCGGCGACGGCGGCAGAGGAGGGGACGGCGGCGCGGCGAGTCCTGCGGCGGACGAGGCCAGCAGCATGGCGAGGAGGCTGGCGAGAAGGCGGCCGCGCCGGATCGCCGAAGGTCGGCGGTGTCGGTACCGCGTGCCTGCGCGCTCCCCCGACGGATCGCCGTCCGGGACGAAACGGGCGAAATCGAGGGCGCGGTCGCGCGAAGCGGGATCGCGTGTCGGCGGCGTCGCGGCGTTTCGTGCTCGCATCGCCTTATTGTGGCGATCCGCACCCCGTCTGACAATGGTCCGCGCCGCCGATCGCTCGTGGAGGCGCGCGGCCGGTCCCGCGCACGTGCTCGCGACGCCGGCGCCGCTTGTTCTAACCCCCCCATCCGATTATTGTCCGCCGCAGATCGGGCGGCGTCGGGTATGGCGCCGTCGCAGCGGAAAGAAGAAAAGACGCGATGTTCAAGGGTTCGATCACGGCGCTGGTGACGCCGTTCAGGGACGGGGCGTTCGACGAGGTCGGTTTCGAGGCTTTCGTCGACTGGCAGATCGGCGAGGGCACCCACGGCCTGGTTCCGGTCGGTACCACGGGCGAAAGCCCGACGCTGAGTCACGACGAGCACAAGCGCGTCGTCGAGGTCTGCATCAAGACGGCGGCCGGCCGGGTGCCGGTGATCGCCGGTGCCGGCTCCAACAACACCGCCGAGGCGATCGATCTGGCGGTCTTCGCCGAGAAGGCCGGGGCCGACGGCCTGCTCGTCGTCACGCCCTATTACAACAAGCCGAACCAGGAAGGTCTCTATCGCCATTTCAAGGCGATCAACGACGCCGTCGGCATTCCGATCGTGATCTACAACATCCCGCCGCGCTCGATCGTCGACATGAGCGTGGAGACGATGGCGCGGCTCTACGAGTTGAAGAACATCGTGGGTGTCAAGGACGCGACGGCCAAGCTCGACCGCGTCAGCGCCCAGCGGGGCGCGATGGGACGGGATTTCATCCAGCTTTCGGGCGAGGACGCCACCGCGCTGGCCTTCATGGCCCACGGCGGCCACGGCTGCATCTCGGTGACGAGCAACGTCGCGCCGCGGCTCTGCGCCCGCTTCCAGGAAGCCTGCATGGCCGGCGACTACGCCGGCGCGCTGGCGATCCAGGACCAGCTGTTCCCGCTGCACCAGGCGCTGTTCGTCGAGCCGAACCCCCAGGGGCCGAAGTTCGCGCTGTCGCTGCTCGGCAAGGTCCGCAACGAGCTGCGCCTGCCGCTCGTTCCGGTGACGGCGCCCACCGAGGCGATCCTCCGCGAGGCCATGGTCCACGCGGGCCTCTTGAACTGACGGACGGACGATGGCCGCGAAGAACGCCGGGCCTGCCAACCGCATCGTGGCGGACAACCGCCGGGCCCGGTACAACTACGAACTCGGCGACGCCATCGAGGCGGGGATCGCACTCACCGGCACGGAGGTCAAATCCCTCCGCGACGGCCGCTCGAACCTGTCCGACGCCTACGCCGCCGAATACCGGGGCGAGATCTATCTCTACAACGCCTTCATCCCGGAATACCGGCAGGCCAACCGCTTCAACCACGAGACCAAGCGGCCGCGCAAGCTTCTGCTCCACAAGCGCCAGATCAACCGCCTGATCGGCGCGGTCGACCGCGACGGCATGACCATCGTGCCGTTGAAGATCTACTTCAACGACCGCGGCCGCGCCAAATGCGAGATCGCCCTCGGCAAGGGCAAGAAGCTGCACGACAAGCGCGAGACCGAGAAGCAGCGCGACTGGAACCGCGAGAAGTCACGGCTGCTGAAGGAAAAGGGCTGAGCGTCCTCGTCAGTCCACCCGCTCCCAGCCGCGCGGCATCAGGTGCTCCTGCGGGCGGAAGGCGATCTTGTAGTCCATCTTCGTCGACCCATCGACCCAGTAGCCGAGATAGACATAGGGCAGGCCGCGGCCGCGGGCGCGGCGGATGTGGTCGAGAATCATGAAGGTGCCGAGGCTGCGGTGCTCTTCCTCGGGATCGAAGAAGCTGTAGACCATCGACAGGCCGTCGGAAAGCACGTCCGACAGGCTGACGGCGACCAGCTCGCCCACGCCCTGGCCGGTGATCGCGCTGTCCGGGCCGCGCCGGCGGTATTCCACCACCCGGGTCTCGACGTGGGTGTCCTCCACCATCATCGCGTAGTCGAGCATGCTCATGTCGACCATGCCGCCATCGGCGTGGCGGGCGTCGAGATAGCGGCGAAACAGGGAATACTGCTCGGAGGTCGGCGTCGCAGGCATCTCGCAGCCGACGAGGTCGGCGTTGGTCCTCGTCGTCCGGCGGAAGCGTTTCGATGGAATGAAGGCATCGGCGAGGATGCGGACCGAGACGCAGGCCCGGCAGGTCTCGCAGGCCGGGCGGTAGGCGATGTTCTGGCTGCGGCGGAAGCCGCCCTGGGTCAGGACGTCGTTGAGGGTTCCGGCGCGGTCGCCGACGAGATGCGTGAACACCTTGCGCTCGAACCGGCCCGGCAGATAGGGGCAGGGCGAGGGCGCCGTCAGGTAGAATTGCGGGGCATCTGTCGGATGCTGGGTCATGCGCCGTCCGCCGTCGCCGTGCTGCCTCTCCGTCGCCTCGGCCCATCCTCCGGCGAACCGCCGCAGGGCGAGGCGCACGGGGAAGAACCCGCGGCGAACAGAAATGTGCCGCCACCGGAATGGTCGCACGCCGCCGGCGGCGACGCGACAGCAATTTTCGGCACTGCGACGGATTTCTCGCGAAAGGGTTGCAGACCCCGCCGCCGATACATCCCGCCTCAGCGCCGGTTGATGACGACCGTGCCCAGCAGCAGGTCCTGGAGCAGCCGTTTGCGATCGGTGAACAGCGCGACGAGCACGACGAAGGGCGTCAGCAGCGACACCGAGGCCCAGAACAGGATGGAGTGGATCGCCGCCAGCGCCGGCGTCATCGGAGCCCCGTCGACCTGACGCATCTCCAGCCCCATGGTTCGCATGCCGACGGTGGCCGAATTGGGTCCGCCGAGGGTGAAGGCACAGTAGACGAGGGCGAGCACCGGCCAGAGGATGGCGTAGAGCAGCCAGCCGAGGCCGAGGGTGATGACGCCGAGGAAGAAGATCACCACCGACGCGAGGAACGTCAGGATCGCGAGGATCACGACGTCGACGAAGAAGGCCATGACGCGCCGCGTCCGCACGCCCTCGTAGAGCCGGTAGCTCGTCAGCGGGTCGGGCTGGTAATCGAAGTCGTCGGCGGAATGGCTCATGGGAGGTCCCTCACGTGGTCGCCGCGGCGCCGGCGCCGGGGGCCGGCCTCGAAGCGGGGCGACGGAACTGATATGGGGTTCGCCGGCGCTGCTGCAACGCCAGCACCCCGCGGGAGGCCGCCGCGTCCCCCGGCGGTGGCGCACTACCGCTCGCGGCGATGAATCTCCTGTGTCGCCGCCGTCAATAGCTGTCGAGCCGCACCACCTCGTAGCCGGCCTCGCGCAGCGCGGCACAGATCTCGGCGGCGTGGCCGCCGTCGCGGGCCTCGAAGGTGACGTCGAGCGCCGCGCCCTTGGCCGGGATGTCGAGCACCGTGCGCTTGTGCGAGACCTCGAGGATGTTGCCGCCGCGCCCGCCGATCAGCGTCGAGATCTGGCCGAGCACGCCCGGCCGGTCCGGCAGATACATCCGCACCGCCACGATGCGCTCCTCGCGGGCGAGTTCGCGCATCAGCACCGAGGCGAGCAGGCGTGGATCGATGTTGCCGCCGCAGAGCACGAGGCCGAGGCGCTTGCCGCGGAACCGGTCCGGTTCGGTCAGCACGGCGGCGAGGCCGGCGGCGCCCGCGCCCTCGGCGATGGTCTTCTGCGCCGTAAGATAGAGACTGACGGCGCGTTCGATCGCCGGTTCGCCGACAAGGACGATGTCGTCGACGAAGGCCCTCGTCGCCTCCAGCGTCAACGCGCCGACGTTGCGCACCGCGATGCCTTCGGCGAGCGTGTTGCCGCCGCAGGGCTGGTCGAGGCCGTGGAGCTTCGCCCACATCGCCGGATAGAGCTTGGTCTCCGCGCCGATCACGGCGACGTCCGGCCGGATCGCCTTGGCCGCGATCGCCATGCCGGCGATCATCCCCCCGCCGCCGACCGGAACCACCAGCGCGTCGAGATCGGGCCGGTCCTCCAACATTTCGAGGGCGATCGTGCCCTGGCCGCGGATGACGTCGAAGTCGTCGTAGGGATGGACGAAGACGCGGTCCTCCTCGATCGCGATCCGCGCCGCGGCCTCCTGGGCGTCGGAGACGAGTTCGCCTTCGAGGATCACCCGGGCACCGAAGGCCCGCGTCGCGTGCACCTTCACGTGCGGCGTCGTCACCGGCATCACGATGGTGGCCGATATGCCGAGCCTCGTCGCATGGTGGGCGACCGCCTGGGCGTGGTTGCCGGCGGACATCGCGATCACGCCGCGCCGGCGCTCCGCCTCGGTGAGGCCGCTCAGCTTCACGAGCGCCCCGCGCTCCTTGAAGGCGTTGGTGACCTGCATGTTTTCGTATTTGACGAAGATCTCCGCCCCGGTGATCTCCCCGAGCCGCGGCGCCGGCAGGAAGGGCGTGCGCATCACCTGGCCTTCGATGAGTCGCGCCGCGGACCTGACGTCGTCGAGGGTGGGCAGGTGGGACATGGGGATATTCCGGATGTGACGAGGACGGGGCGGGACGGCAGGCGGCTCGTCCGCCGATGACCGCCCCGCCTGCGGACTCGCAGCGACGGTGGGCCGCGAGCGCCGTTGGCCCGATTCACCGGGCCGCGGTGCACCTCGGCGGGCGGGGCGACGGTCTCCTTCCATGCGCGAGGCGGGTGGACGAACGCAAGCGATTTTCAACCGATGAGATCGGGTCTTGGCCGGGTTGCGGGCCGCGTGCGCACTTGCGAAAGGAAAGGGGCTGGGATAGTGCTCGCCCACGCGCCGTGCATCGGGCCGAAAGGCTCGACGCGCGAACGGACGACGGGCGTTGACCCCCGGCAGTCGCCGATGAATAGTCGGTTTCGACACGGCGGAATGCGACACGTCGTCCCGTCTCCCGATAGGGGTGCCGCGCGCGCGACCCGGGTCGCCCGAACTCTCGCCGACGAGCATTCGGCCGGGCGGGGCGGAGCGGCCTTCGCGGGCACGCGGCACGACGAGCCAGGGCAGGCATAGGGCATGGACGAGCTTCTCAGGGAATATCTCCCCATCGTGGTCTTCATGGGCGTCGCGTTGCTGATCGGCCTCGCGCTCCTCGTCTCTCCCTTCCTCCTCGCCTACAAGAACCCGGACCCGGAAAAGCTGTCGGCCTACGAATGCGGATTCAACGCCTTCGACGACGCCCGCATGAAGTTCGACGTCCGCTTCTACCTGGTGTCGATCCTCTTCATCATCTTCGATCTCGAGGTCGCCTTCCTGTTCCCATGGGCGGTGGCTTTCGGCGACGTCGGCCTGTTCGGCTTCTGGTCGATGATCGTCTTCCTCGCCGTTCTGACGATCGGCTTCATCTACGAATGGAAAAAGGGAGCGTTGGAATGGGACTGATCGGTGAAAAGCCGCTCGTCGCCCCGGCTCCGAAGGGCGTGATCGATCCCGCGACCGGCAAGCCAGTCGGGGCCAACGATCCCTTCTTCATGGAAATCAACGACGAGCTGGCCGACAAGGGCTTCCTCGTCACCGCCACCGACGACCTCATCAACTGGGCCCGTACCGGCTCGCTGATGTGGATGACCTTCGGCCTCGCCTGCTGCGCCGTCGAGATGATGCAGATGTCGATGCCGCGCTACGACGCGGAACGCTTCGGCTTCGCCCCGCGCGCCAGCCCGCGCCAGTCCGACGTCATGATCGTCGCCGGCACGCTGACCAACAAGATGGCTCCCGCGCTGCGCAAGGTCTACGACCAGATGCCCGAGCCGCGCTACGTCATCTCGATGGGCTCCTGTGCCAACGGCGGCGGCTACTACCACTATTCCTACTCCGTGGTGCGTGGCTGCGACCGCATCGTCCCGGTGGACATCTACGTCCCCGGCTGCCCGCCCACGGCCGAGGCCCTGCTCTACGGCGTGCTTCTTCTCCAGAAGAAGATCCGCCGCACCGGCAC
Source organism: uncultured Alphaproteobacteria bacterium (assembly GCA_937900425.1). Lineage (GTDB taxonomy): Bacteria > Pseudomonadota > Alphaproteobacteria > Rhizobiales > Pleomorphomonadaceae > CALCDT01. The sequence goes on from CALCDT010000252.1 coordinate 30,126, forward strand.
GATCGAACGCTGAGCGCATCCGCCGCCCCGCCGCGCGGTTCGCCTTGAAACGGAAGATCTCATGGACGAGAGCCTGAACGAACTGGCCGGCTATCTCGAGCAGAGGCTCGGGGACGAGGGCGTTGCGGTCGAGATCGCGCACGGTGAGTTGAACCTGACGGTGCCGCCGGCGGGCCTGCTGGCGACGATGCGTTTTCTGCGTGACGATTCGCAGTGCCGCTTCTTCAGCTTCATCGACCTGTGCGGCGTCGACTACCCGGCGCGCGAGAAGCGGTTCGACGTCGTCATCCACCTGCTTTCGCCGACGCTGAACCTGCGCCTCAGGGTCAAGGTCGCCACCGACGAGACGACGCCGGTGCCCTCGCTGACCCCGGTCTTCCCGGGCGCCGACTGGTTCGAGCGCGAGGCCTACGATCTCTACGGCATCCTCTTCACCGGGCATCCCGAGCTGCGCCGCATCCTCACCGACTACGGTTTCGAGGGCCACCCACTGCGCAAGGATTTTCCGACCACCGGCTTCGTCGAGGTCCGCTACGACGACGAGGCCAAGCGCGTCGTCTATCAGCCGGTCAGGCTCACCCAGGAATTCCGCAATTTCGACTTCCTCTCCCCTTGGGAAGGCACCGACTACGTGCTGCCGGGCGACGAGAAGGCGCGACAGTAGGGATTGGGCAATCGGGCGCCGGCGGTCGGGCGTCGGGCCGTGTTGAACCGCATGAATTCGGGCGCCGCGACGACCGTCGCCGTCGTCGCCGAGCAGGAAGCGTGAGATGGCTGAAAGCGAAGTCCGCAATTTCAACATCAATTTCGGGCCGCAGCATCCGGCGGCCCACGGCGTGCTTCGTCTCGTTCTCGAGCTCGACGGCGAGGTCGTGGACCGTGTCGATCCGCACATCGGCCTGCTGCACCGCGGCACGGAAAAGCTGATCGAAGCGAAGACCTATCTTCAGGCGGTGCCCTATTTCGACCGGCTCGACTACGTCGCGCCGATGAACCAGGAACACGCCTTCTGCCTCGCGGTCGAGAAGCTTGCCGGCATCGAGGTGCCGCGCCGGGCCCAGCTGATACGCGTCCTCTATTCCGAAATCGGCCGCCTGCTCTCCCACCTCCTCAACGTCACGACCCAGGCGATGGACGTCGGCGCGCTGACCCCGCCGCTCTGGGGCTTCGAGCCGCGCGAGGAACTGATGGTGTTCTACGAGCGCGCCTCGGGCAGCCGCATGCACGCCGCCTATTTCCGCCCGGGCGGCGTCCACCAGGACCTGCCCGACGCCCTCGTCGAGGACATCTGGGCGTTCTGCGACCCGTTCCTCAAGACCCTCGACGACATCGACGGCCTCCTCACCGAGAACCGCATCTTCAAGCAGCGCAACGTCGACATCGGTGTCGTCAGCATCGAGGAAGCCTGGGCCTGGGGCTTCTCCGGCGTGATGGTGCGCGGCTCCGGCGCTGCGTGGGACCTGCGCAAGTCGCAGCCCTACGAGTGCTACGCCGAGATGGACTTCGACATCCCGATCGGCAAGAACGGCGACTGCTACGACCGCTATCTCATCCGCATGGAGGAGATGCGCCAGTCGG
>CALCDT010000253.1 GCA_937900425.1 uncultured Alphaproteobacteria bacterium
GGGCGGCGGCGCGGCCATGGCGGCGTCGGAGGCCGCCTCGGCCGGCTCGACCCGGCGCACCGCCGAGATGTGGCCGACCTGGGCGGCGATCTGCGGGAACTCCTCCACGCCGAGCACCGCGTCGTCGGCCAGCACCACGGCGCGGAAGATCGCGTTCTCGAGCTGGCGGATGTTGCCGGGCCAGGAATAGCCGGTCAGCAGGTCGAGCGCGTCGGGCGACAGGCCGCTCACCCGGCGCTTGCCCTCCTCGGCCGCGAAGCGGGCGATGAAGTGGCGGGCGAGGTCTGGCACGTCCTCACGCCGCTCGCGCAGCGGCGGCACGTGGATCGGGAAGACGTTGAGCCGGTAGTAGAGGTCCTCGCGGAACAGGCCCCGGCGCACCAGGTCGATCATGTCGCGGTTGGTCGCCGAGATGATGCGGATGTCGACCCGCGAAGGCCGGCGGGCGCCGACCGGGTCGATCTCGCCCTCCTGGATCGCCCTGAGCAGCTTGACCTGGATGTCGAGCGGCAGTTCGCCGACCTCGTCGAGGAACAGCGTGCCGGTGTGGGCCTCCTGGAACTTGCCGACGTGCCTGTCGACCGCGCCGGTGAAGGCGCCCTTCTCGTGGCCGAACAGCGTGCTCTCGACGAGATTTTCCGGGATGGCGCCGCAGTTGACCGTGACGAAGGGGCGCTGGCGCCGCTCCGAGGTGCCCTGGATCGCCCGGGCCACCATCTCCTTGCCGACACCCGATTCGCCCTCGATCAGGATCGGGATCATCGAGCCCGCCGCCTTTTGGCCGAGCCGGATCACCCGTTCCATCGCCGGCGAACGGGTGACGAGGTCCTTGAAGGTCAGCGTGCCCGACACCGTCTTCTTGAGCCGCTGGATCTCGCCCTCGAGGGCGGTGACCTTGAGCGCGTTCTGGACGGCGACCTGCAGCCGCTCGAAATTCGCCGGCTTGACGATGAAGTCGAATGCGCCGGCCCGCATGGCGCCGACCACGGTGTCGATGCCGCCGCGGGCGGTCTGCACGATGACCGGGCGGTCGAACTGCCGGCGCGACAGCCGCTCCAGCACCGCCATGCCGTCGAGATCGGGCATCACGAGGTCGAGCACGACGAGGTCTACGTCGGCGCCGCGCGGCTCGGCGAGAAGCGCCAGCGCCGCTTCGCCGCCCTCCACCGACACCGCGTCGTAGCCGAGCCGGCGGACGGCCTCCTCGAGGAGGCGGCGCTGGACCGGGTCGTCGTCGACGATCAGGATCTGGGAGGGCATGACGCGGTGACTCTCGATACGCGGGACGGGGCGGCCGGCGTCGACGCGGCCCGCGCCGGCGCGCCACCGCGGCGCGGCGCAGGCGCCCGTTGTCCCAATTCGGCGCAAGTCTCGCCCCTCGGGGTAAACAGGTCTTTAAGGAGCGGACGAACACGGCTCGCCCGCCGCCGCCGGCGGGGCGGCGTCGGCGGCCGGATCGTCGCCGAGGAAGCGGCAGCCGCTCGCCGCGATCGCCGCGAGATCGGCGTGGTAACGGGCGTGGAGCGCCGCGACGAGGACCGGGTCGGACAGGCTGATCGCCCCCGCGCCGGTCTCGAAGGGAAAGCGGCGCAGGAGTTTCGCCATCGCCGTCCGCTCGCCGGGCGTCAGCAGCGTCTCCACCGCCTCCAGCACCGCGGCGCCGCGGGCGCCGAGCGAGACGAGCCGGCGCCGGTCGCGCTCGGGCGGGGGCAGCGCCAGCTTCGCTACCGGGGCGAGAGTGGCGAGCACACCGAGCGGATCGGCCGCGTAGCGGGCGTGGGTCCACACCGTCAGCCGGTCCGGCCCGACGAGGCCGGCGACGTCGCGCGCGACCTCCCCCCAGCCGCGCCGGCCGGTGGCGAGACCGTCCGCGTAGCGGTGGAGGTCGGCGGCGGCGCCCCCGCTCCACGAGCGCGCCTGCAGATAGCTCGACACCGCGAACTCGGCCGTCGACCGCACACAGAGGTGAAAATGCGGCTCGTGCGGCGCGGCGGTCGCGAGAAGGCGGGCGATCTGGCGGCGGGCTTAGGGATAGAGCGTGCGGCGTGCGACGACGGCGCCGAAACCGCCGATCAGGTTCTCGTCGGAGAGGATCAGGGTATGGGCGCCGCCCTGCTCCGCGACCAGGGTGCGCAGGTCCGCCTTCGCCCGCGCCGTCGCGCCGCGCGACAGCGGCATCGGCACAGCCTGCAGGCTCGTCACGGCCGCCGAGAAGCGGCGGCGCAGGTCCGGCAGCGGCACGTAGGCGTAGCCGGCCGCCGACAGGGCGGCGTCGTTTTCGCGCAGACGATGCTGCAGCGAGGTTGATCCGGTCTTGTGCGCGCCTATGTGCACATGCAACTTCACGGGCGACGCCCCTTGATGCCATGCCCTCCCGGCGGCCGCGACTTCGCCCGCGTGCGCCGAGAGACCGCTCGCGGCCCGAGGCCGCACACGGGAAGCGAGAAGCCGAGGAACAAGAGAACCATGCCGAGCCCCCTTTCCTCCAACGTCCTTCACGCCGCGGAAGGTTCCCGGGCCCCGGCCGACGCCGGGGCCGACGCCCTGCCCGAATGGGATCTCTCGGCGCTCTATGCCGGCATGGACGCCCCGGATTTCTCCGCCGACCTCGCCGCCGCCGGCAGCCGCGCCGAGGCCTTCGTCGCCGAGCACCGCGGCCGCCTCGCCGACGAACTCGCCGCCGGCGGACTCGGTGCCACGGTTGCGTCCTACGAGGCGATCCAGGAGCTGATGGGCCGGATCATGTCCTTCGCCGGCCTCGTCTATTCCGGCGACACCACCGATCCGAGGCGCACCAAGTTCTACGGCGACGCCTCGGAAAAGGTGACGGCGGCGGCGACGAAACTGCTGTTCTTCGAGCTCGAGCTCAACCGCCTCGACGAAGGTGATCTGACGGGTGCGATGGAGAAGGACGCCGTCCTCGCCCACTACCGGCCGTGGCTCGCCGACATCGCCAAGGAGAAGCCCTACCAGCTCGAGGACCGGGTCGAGGAGCTGTTCCTCGAGAAGTCGGTCACCGGCGCCGGCGCCTGGAACCGGCTGTTCGACGAGACCATGGCCGGCCTGCGTTTCGACGTCGACGGCGAAAGCCTGCCGATCGAGCCGACCCTCCATCTGCTGCAGGAACCGGACGGCGCCAAGCGCAAGGCCGCGGCCGACGCGCTGGCGAAGACCTTCGGCGACAACCTGCGCACCTTCACGCTGATCACCAACACGCTGGCGAAGGACAAGGAGATCTCCGACCGCTGGCGCGGCTTCTCCGACATCGCCGACGCCCGCCATCTCTCCAACCGGGTCGAGCGCGAGGTGGTCGACGCCCTCGTCGCCGCCGTCCACGCCGCCTATCCCCGCCTCTCCCACCGCTACTACGCGCTGAAGGCGAAGTGGATGGGCAAGGACCGCCTCGCCTACTGGGACCGCAACGCGCCGGTGGAGACGACGCCGCTGCCGAAGATCGGCTGGCCGGAGGCCCGCGACACCGTGCTCGACGCCTACGGCCGCTTCTCGCCCGAGATGGCGGCGATCGCGAAGCGCTTCTTCGACGAGAACTGGATCGATGCGCCGACGCGCCCCGGCAAGTCGCCCGGCGCCTTCGCCCATCCGACCGTGCCGAGCGCCCATCCTTACGTGCTGCTCAACTATCAGGGCCGCACCCGCGACGTGATGACCCTCGCCCACGAGCTCGGCCACGGCGTCCACCAGGTGCTGGCCGCTCCGAACGGCGCGCTGATGGCCCCGACCCCGCTGACCCTCGCCGAGACCGCCTCGGTCTTCGGCGAGATGCTGACCTTCCGCTCGCTGCTCGACAAGGCCGAGAGCCCGGCGGAGAAGCGCACGCTGCTGATCTCCAAGGTCGAGGACATGATCAACACGGTCGTGCGCCAGATCGCCTTCTACACCTTCGAGCGCGAGGTCCACACCGCCCGCCGCGGCGGCGAGCTGACGTCGGAGGAAATCGGCGCGATCTGGATGAAGGTGCAGGGCGACAGCCTCGGCCCGGCGATCGACCTCTCCGCCGGCTACGAGACCTACTGGACCTACATCCCCCACTTCATCCATTCGCCCTTCTACGTCTACGCCTACGCCTTCGGCGACTGCCTCGTGAACTCGCTCT
>CALCDT010000254.1 GCA_937900425.1 uncultured Alphaproteobacteria bacterium
CGGGCGTCGGCCCCGACGACGCGGTCGACGCCGCCGTCTGCGCCGTCATCGCCGAGCGTATCCTGAAGGGCGAGGCCCGGCCGTTCCCCGATCCGCCGCGGCGCGACGGCCGCGGCCTCAGGATGGCGATCTGGGCGTGACCGTGCGGACGCCGGACCCGGCGCCCGCGGTGGCTCAGTTCGGGATCAGCGTCGACAGGCTGCTGACGCCGCGGCTGATGCCGTCGGCGACGGCGCTGCCGACCTTGGTGACGCCGTCGCCGACCGACTGCACGCCGCTCGAGACGCTGTCGCCGACGCCGTTCATGAACGCCGCCGGCATCGGCAGCGCCGGCCCGACCACCACCACCTTGGTGCCGACCGGCACGCGGTTGTAGAGGTCGATGACGTCGTCGTTCATCATCCGGATGCAGCCCGACGACACCGCCTGGCCGATGCTCCAGGCCTCGTTGGTGCCGTGGATGCGGTAGAGCGTGTTGCCGAGATAGAGGGCGCGGGCGCCGAGCGGGTTATTGGGGCCGCCCGGCATGTAGCGCGGCAGGTTCGGCTGGCGGGCGATCATCTCCGGCGGCGGCGTCCACCCCGGCCACTCCGCCTTGCGGGTGATCTTCTGCGTCCCCGACCAGGTGAAGCCCTCGCGGCCGACGCCGATGCCGTAGCGGATCGCCTTGCCGCCCGGCTGGATCAGGTAGAGGAAGCGCTGGTCGGTGTTGATGATGATGGTGCCGGGCGGCTGCCTCGTCTGCACGTCGACGATCCGCCGGGCGTACTTCTCCCGGGCCACCCGCTCCATCTCGAAGCGCGACGGCTTGATCGTCACCCACTTGCGCGACGACATGTCGAAGAACTGCTGCGTCTCGGCGACGGCGGGGGGCGCGCCGGCGAGGACGCCGAGCGCGATCAGGGTGGCGGGCAGGCTCAGGCGCATCGGCTCTCCTCGTTCTCGGCCTCCGGGGCCCGGCGGCCCGAGATCAGTCTCCACCAGCAATGGTTGCCGTTCGCCGAACATCCGGCGGCAAGCGGGCCGAAATGCGACGGGGTTAACGGTCCGCCGGGCCGGCGGGTTCCCGCGCCGCCCGCCGCGCCGCCTTGATCGCCCGCCGCTGCACCAGGGCGGCGTTGAGCTCGGCGCCGAGCAGCACGAGCACGCCGACGAGGTAGAGGAAGCCGATCGCCGTCATCGCATGGGCGAGGCCGGCATAGGTGGCGCTGTAGGCGGCGAACTCGCGCAGATAGTAGCCGAAGCCGACGCCGGCGATGAGCCAGGTGACGAGGGTCGCGGCGCAGCCCGGCAGGATGTCGAGGATCCGCCGGCGCCCGGCCGGCAGCCACATGTGGGCGGCGACGAGGACGCCGAACAGCACCACCGCGGCGCCGACATAGCGGGCGATGAACATCTGCCCGTCGAAGGCCTCGAGCCACGGCAGCCGCGCCATCGCCGTGCGCCACAGGAGCGGCCCGAGCACCACCAGGAAGGCGAGCGACAGCAGGCCGCAGGCGCCGAGCGCGACGAAGCCGAGGCTCTGCAGCCGGCGGAACAGGAAGTGGCGCGTCTCCGTCGCCCGGTAGGCGCGGTTCAGCGCCAGCCGCAGCGCCTCGACGCCGTTCGAGGCGAACCACAGCGCGATGGCGAGGCCGATGGTGATGGTGCCGGTGCCCGGCCGCGTCAGCACGGCGAGCGCCTCGTGCGCCATCGGCCGCGCCACCTCCTCCGGCCACGCCTCGAAGATCAGCCGCACCACCTCCTGGGCGAGCGGCTGCGAGCCGATGACGCCGGCGGCGGCGGCGACGACGATCAGGAAGGGGAACAGCGACAGGATCGTCGACAGCGCCACGTGGCTGGCGATCGCCCAGTTGTCGTCGGCGACGAAGTGCCAGTAGGCGTCGATGAACAGCTGCCGCATCGACACCGGGGTCGCCGCGTCGTCTTCCGGCTGCCCGCTCATCGGTCGGCCCGGGCTGCGGCGGCGTGGCCCACTCGACACGCGGCCGTGGTGCAGTGCAACATCACCTGAGAGAACCAGAACACGAGGGAGCGCGGCGGATGCTGGCGACGGAGACGCACGGGGTCAAGGCGGGCGAGGTTCTCGCGCACGGTGAAGCGGCGCTGTCCGCCGTCGACGGGCTGGTGGCCCGCGCCGCGGCCGTCGTCAAGAGCCGCGTCGCGCCCGAAGGCCGCATCGATGCCGCCCTCCTTGAGGAGGAGCAGCGCGCCGCCCACGGCCTCGCCTGGTTCGCCACCTATGCCGAGAGCCTTCGGCAGCTCGTCGCCTGGGCCGGCCGGCTCGACGCC
>CALCDT010000255.1 GCA_937900425.1 uncultured Alphaproteobacteria bacterium
GCTGGAAGGGAATGTCGAGATAGGGCAGCACCTTGCCCTCCGCCATCAGCGGGATGACATCGTCGACGTGCGGATAGGGGTAGACGTAGTGCAGCCGCACCCAGACGCCCATGTCGCCCAGTTCGCGGGAAAGATCGAGGAACCTGGTGCGCACCTCGCGGTCCTGCCAGACGCCGGGGGCGTATTTGAGGTCGACGCCATAGGCCGAGGTGTCCTGGCTGATGACCAGCAGCTCCTTGACGCCGGCCTTCACCAGCTTCTCCGCCTCGCGCAGCACGTCGCCGATCGGCCGCGAGACGAGGTCGCCGCGCAGGCTCGGGATGATGCAGAAGCTACAGCGGTTCGAGCAGCCCTCGGAAATCTTGAGATAGGCGTAGTGCCGCGGCGTCAGCTTGATGCCCTGCGGCGGCACGAGATCGACGAAGGGATCGTGCCGGGGCGGCACCGCCTCGTGCACCGCGCTCATCACGCTCTCGTAGGCCTGCGGCCCGGTGATGGCGAGCACTCCCGGGAAGGCGTCGCGGATCTGTTCCGGCTCGGCGCCCATGCAGCCGGTGACGATGACCCGCCCGTTCTCCTTCATCGCCTCGCCGATCGCCGAAAGGCTCTCGGCCTTGGCGCTGTCGAGGAAGCCGCAGGTGTTGACGATGACGACGTCGGCGCCGTCGTGCCTGCGGCCGATTTCGTAACCCTCCGAGCGCAGGTGCGTGATGATCCGCTCCGAATCGACCAGCGCCTTCGGACAGCCGAGGCTGACGAAGGAGATCTTCGGCGCGCCGGCCATACCGGTGTCGACGGCGGAGGGAGCGGACGAGGGGGCAGGGGACGTCATTGAGGGCTTCCGGGCGAGGCGTCCCCCGTGCCCGGCCGCGGCGCCCGGGCCGGGCGCCGGCGCGGCCGACGTCGAGGAACACGAAAACAGAACGTCCGCGACGGGCCTCGGCCGTGAGGCCGGCGCGTCGCGGACGGAACGGACTTGGTGAGCGCGCTGGGACTCGAACCCAGGACCCCATGATTAAAAGTCACGTGCTCTACCGGCTGAGCTACGCGCTCCAGGTCCGGCACCCCCGCGAACGCTTCGCGAAGCGCGCCAAATCGGGCTTTGACATACAGGGCGGCGGCGCTCTCCGCAACCGTTCGGGCGGCGAAATCGGCGGAGCCCGGCGGCATCGCCCCCCGGCGGGCGCCCTGGACGGACGAGACCGGGCGGTGAGACCGCGAGGCGCGGGCCGATCCGCGCCGTCCGGCGATCTCCCCGCCAGGGCGCCCCCCGCGATGAGGTGCCGCGGCCGGCCGTCCTCGTCCCGTGCTCGCATCCTGCCTCGTCCCGCCCCGCCATCGGGAATGGACATTACAATTCGTGACTTTGCCGCCGCGCCGGCGCGGGCCTATAGAAGGCGCGGCGCCGGGAGGGACGGCCGGCGTGCGGGCAGCGAGGCGGGACATGGAAATCGACGTGACGATCTGGGCGGCCTTCCTCGCGGGCATCCTGTCCTTCGTCTCGCCCTGCGTGCTGCCGCTGGTGCCGCCCTATCTCGGCTTCCTCGCCGGCGCCACGGTGGAGGAGCTTCAGGACCGCGACGGCGCCGGCCGCGCCGCCCGGCGCCGTGCGGTGATCGTCGCGCTCTGCTTCGTGCTCGGCTTCTCCACCGTCTTCGTCGGCCTCGGCGCCACCGCCTCGGTGATCGGGCAGATGCTGGCGCGCTGGTCGCAGACGCTCGCCTTCGTCGCCGGCATCGCCATCATCGTCATGGGCCTGCATTTCCTCGGCCTGTTCCGCATCGCGCTGCTCTACCGCGAGGCGCGCTTCACCGCCTCCGGCGTCAAGGCCGGCCCGGTCGGCGCCTACGTCATGGGCCTCGCCTTCGCCTTCGGCTGGACGCCGTGCATCGGCCCGATCCTCGGCATCATCCTCACCATCGCCGGCGCTCGCGAGACGGTGGGCGAGGGCGCCGGGCTGCTCGCGGTCTATTCCGCGGGCCTCGGCGTCCCCTTCGTCGTCTCGGCCCTGTTCGCCGGCGCCTTCCTCGGCTTCCTGCGCCGCTTCCGCGGCCGGCTCGGCATGGTCGAAAAGGCGATGGGCGTCGTTCTGGTCGTCACCGGCCTGCTCTTCGTCACCGGCGAAATGCAGCAGATCTCGTTCTGGCTGCTGGAGACCTTCCCGCAGCTGCAGCAGCTCGGCTGAGGCCGGGACTTCGGCGGGAGGTCCGCCATTGACGGTCGAGCGGAGGTTTGTCACCCTCCGATGATGAGCGACGAGACGATCAAGGGCCCCGCCTCCTACTTCCCCGCGATCGAGAAGAAATACGGCCGGCCGATCGCCGAGTGGAAGGCCATCGTCCGTGCGGCATGTCCGGCGAAGCACATGGAGCTCGTCGCCATGTTGATGGAGCGGCACGGCCTCGGTCACGGCCACGCCAACGCGATCGTCGCCCACACGCTCGCCGAGGACGGCGATCAGCCGGGTTGACGGAACACGCTCCGTCCCGATCGCCTGCCCGTCTCTCCGGTGTCGACGAAGCCCGCCGCCCGCAGCACGCTCCGGCTCTCCGCGTTCTCCGGCGCACATTCTGCCAGGATTGCTTCACCGCCGCAGCGTATCCTGAGCCAGGCGACGAGGCCGCGCAGCGCTTCGCTCGCGTAGCCCTTGCCGCGGGCGTCCTCGCCGATCCAGTAGCCGACCTCGATGCCGCGGGCCTCGCGATGGGCACCGACGACGCCGACGAGCGTGAAGCCGTTGTGGAGGCCGAGGAAGGTCTCGTGCTCGCCGTTGCGGGCGATCAGCGCGGCGGCGTCGGCCGCCGTAAAGGGCGAGGCCAGAAAGTCGATCCGGCCGGTGATCGAGGGCGTATCGGTCAGCCGGCGCAGCGGTTCCGCGTCGGGCGGGGCGAGGGGAAAGGCCTCAAGGCGGACCGTGCGGAAGCCCTCGACCAGCATGGCGTCAATCCGGGATCGGCATCTGCGGCTGCAGCCATTCGTCCGTCGGGAAATCGTAGATCATGCCGGTGCGGGTCTGTCCGGGGTCGACCATCTCGACCACGAAGGGGGCGAGGTCGTCGGGCGTGCGCAGCGTCATCGGGTCCTCGCCCGGCATCGCCTGCGCCCGCATCCGGGTGCGCAGGGCGCCGGGGTTGAGCAGGTTGGCCTTGACCGCGCTGGTGTTGACGTTTTCGGCCGCATAAGTGCGCACCAGCACCTCGACCGCCGCCTTGGATACCGCATAAGGCCCCCAGTAGGCCCGGCACTTGTGGGCGGCGCCGGAGGTGACGAAGACGGCGCGGCCGGCCGGCGACTGCCGCAGCAGCGGGTCGAAGGAGCGGATCAGCCGCCAGTTGGCGTCGACGTTGACACGCATCACCTCGTCCCAGCGCTTGGGATCGACGTGGCCGAGCGGCGACAGCGGGCCGAGCACGCCGGCGTTGCCGACGAGGACGTCGAGCCGGCCGTAGCGTTCGTAGATGGCGAGGCCGAGCCGGTCGATCGCCGGGAAGTCGGTGAGGTCCATCGGCACCAGCGTCGCGGTGCCGCCTTCGGCGCGGATCTCGTCGTCGAGCTCCTCGAGGCCGCCCTGGGTGCGGGCGATCGCCATCACGTGGCAACCCGCCGCCGCAAGCGCCTTCGCCACCGCCCGGCCGATGCCGCGCGAGGCGCCCGTCACCAGCGCGATGCGCTTTCCCTCAGCCACGTCGGCCATGCCGCTGCTTTCCTTCCTGGTCGTCACGTTCGTCACGCCGCCCGCTGGCGTCGGACCCGCCCCGGCGCGGCGTCAGGAGACGTCCGACAGCAGCGAGAGCTGGCGGATCACGCCCTTGCCCGAGCGGTCGGTCAGCACCGTCGGATAGTCGCCGGTGAAGCAGGCGTCGCAATACTGCGGCATCTCGTCGTTGCGCCGCGCCTCGCCGACGGCCCGGTAGAGACCGTCGATCGACAGGAAGGCGAGGCTGTCGACGTTGATGTAGGACGCCATCTCGGCGATCGACATGCGCGAAGCGAGCAGCTTGCCCTTCTCGGGCGTGTCGACGCCGTAGAAGCATGAATCGGTGGTCGGCGGGCTGGCGATGCGCATGTGCACCTCCGAGGCGCCGGCGTCGCGCACCATCTGGACGATCTTGAGCGAGGTGGTACCGCGCACGATCGAATCGTCGACCAGCACGACGCGCTTGCCGGCGATCACCGCCGGATTGGCGTTGTGCTTGAGCTTGACGCCCATGTGGCGGATCTGGTCGGACGGCTCGATGAAGGTGCGCCCGATGTAGTGATTGCGGATGATGCCGAGGTCGAAGGGCAGACCCGCGGCCTCGGCGAAGCCGATCGCCGCCGGCGTGCCGGAATCGGGCACCGGCACCACGACGTCGGCGGCCGCCGGCATCTCGCGGGCGAGTTCGGCGCCGATGCGCTTTCGCACGTTGTAGACGCTGGTACCGCGATGGACCGAGTCGGGCCGCGCGAAATAGACGTATTCGAAGATGCAGAAGCGTGACTTCTGGCTCTCGAACGGCTTCAGGCTCTCGACGCCGTCGGCGGTGATGATCACCATCTCGCCGGGTTCGACCTCGCGCAGGAAGCGGGCACCGATGATGTCGAGGGCACAGGTCTCGGAGGCGAGCACCGTCGCCCCGTCGAGGTGGCCGAGCACCAGCGGGCGGATGCCGAGCGGATCGCGGCAGCCGATCAGCTTCTTCTCCGAGACGCAGACCAGCGAATAGGCGCCCTCGATCCGGCGCAGCGCGTCGATGATCCGCTCGACGAGGCCGTCCTTGGAACTGGTGGCGATCAGGTGGAGGATCGTCTCGGTGTCGGAGGTCGACTGGAAGATCGAGCCGCGGCGCTGCAACTCCTTCTGCAGGGTCAGCGCGTTGGTGAGATTGCCGTTGTGGGCGACGGCGAAGCCGCCGCCGGCGAACTCGGCGAACAGCGGCTGGACGTTGCGAAGGCCGCTGTCGCCGGTGGTCGAATAGCGGTTGTGGCCGATGGCGCGGTCGCCGGGCAGACGGGCGATCACCGAGGGCTTGGTGAAATTGTCGCCGACGAGGCCGATGTGGCGCTCGGTGTGGAAGTTGGCGCCGTCGAAGGTGCAGATGCCCGCCGCCTCCTGGCCGCGGTGCTGCAGGGCGTGGAGGCCGAGGGCGGCGAGCGCCGCGGCGTTGGGAGCGCCGTAGACGCCGAACACGCCGCATTCCTCGTGAAAGCGGTCGTCGCCATCGTCGGAGGAGCCCGTCCCGAAGGGATGCAGGGAAAAGTCGGTCATCCTCGAGACCTCCTGGTGGCGGCACCGAGCCGCTCGAGAGCCGGGGGCGACCCGGTGGACGCTCGCGCGGTGCCGCCGGTTCGCGGCGCACCGCGCCCGCCGGCCGATCGGGCCCGGCGGAAAAGACGAACCGCTCCAGACTGGGCGCCGTTGGCCGTCATCTAGCGTTCATGCTCTCTCGAATCAACGCCAAAGCCATGCGGCGGGCCGATGCCCGGCATGCGTCCACCGGTTTCGCCGACCCGCGGCGGCCGCTCGCGCCGCTTTGGAGCGGAGAGATCACGCCGACGGCGCCTGCCGCCGTGCGCCGGAACCGCCGGCGACCGCTCCCGGACGCCGTCGGCACCCGGGCGCCGAGGGATGGCGGCGTGATCGCGGCAGGCGCAGCGCGACGCCGTTCATTTCACCGGGTCCACCCGCCCACGGCCGTGCCCGTCGGTGCCGCCGCCGTCCCGACTCCGGCCGCCACCCCTCGTCCTCCGCCGGGTGGCGTCACTGCGGATCCTGGGACTGGAGCAACTGGTCGAGGCCGTCGGCGTCGATCTGGCCGGCGCCGTCGGTGCCCTCGGGCGCGGCGGTGCCGTCCGGGGCCGGGGCGCCGGGAGCGCCTTCTATCGCCGGCTGGTCCTCGAACTGCGGATTGCGGAAGCGCTCCAGCACCTCCTGCTCGGGATCCTCCGGCAGCGCGGCCTGAAGCTGGCCGCCCAGCGCCATCAGCAGCGGACGCGACTTCGCCTCGGCGATCCAGCGCGGATAGGTGCTCTCGTCGGGCATGAACCAGGCGAAGAACATCATGCCGACGACGACGAGCAGCAGGCCGCGCAGCGCGCCGAAGACGAAGCCGAGCGTGCGGTCGAGCGCGCCGATGCGGCTGTCGAGCACGAGGTCGGAGATCCGCATGGTGATGAAGCTGACGATCAGCAGCGTCACGAGGAAGATGCCGCCGGCCGCGACCGCGATGGCGATCTGCTTGTTGGCGATGTGCTCCTGAACGTAGGGCAGTACCTCGCCGTAGAAGAAGAAGGCGGCGGCCGCCGCCGAAATCCAGGCGACGATCGAGAGCACCTCGCGCACGAAGCCGCGGATCATCGCCAGCACCGCCGAAATCAGCATGATGACCAGCAATATTCCGTCGAGAAGTGTGATCGGCATCTCTCGCGTCCCAATCCCCGTTTCACGCCGCGCCTCGTCTCCGGCCTCGAAGCACGGCACGCGGCGGCGCCGGACGATCCGCCTCGCGGAGGTCGCCCGGCAAAAATCCCCGTATCGCACGCACCGCCGCCGCGATTCGCCGGCGGACGTGTCGGCGCGCAGCATATCCGGTTCCACCCGCCGCGCCACGCCCAACGGGCGCGGACCCGCGTTCGGCTGCCAGGGCGTGATCCTCCTGCCACGCGCCCCGCCGTCGCAGGGGCCTCGGCGCACGACCCGGCCGGACGGCCCCCGCCCGGTGCACCCGAGCGCCGCCGACCCGTCGCCCCGCGAGGACCGGCCCAGACCCGAAGCCGCGGCCGATGGAGATGCGAAGAAGCCGCGTCCACCCGGCCGTCCCGGCCGAGGCGACCGACCTCGCCCGCGCGTCCCGTCATGCCGGCCCCGCCACACCCTGCACCGCCCCGTCCGCCCGAAACCGGAGCGGGCGACGAGCGAGCCGCGGCGGGAGAAACCATGTTTCCCCCGCCGGCACAAGGTCTTCTGCAACGATCCTCGTGTCTTTCCCGAGCCGTCCCTCAACCCCGCTCGCGCCGGCGCTCGTCGATCCGGACCGGCGCGGCGGCGGCGATGCGGGCGACGAGGTCGGAGAGGTCGGCGACGTCGTCGAGCCTCAGCGTCACCGCCTTGTCTTCGCCCCCGCGCGGCGCCGGGCCGACGGCACGGGAGAAGCCGAGCTTCTCGGCCTCCTTGAGCCGCAGCTGCGCCTGGGCGACGGGCCGCAGCGCGCCCGACAGGCTGACCTCGCCGAAATAGACGCAGTCGCCGGGCAGCGCGACGCCGGCGAGCGAGGAGACGAGGGCGGCGGCGACGGCGACGTCGGCGGCCGGCTCCTGGATGCGCAGGCCGCCGGCGATGTTGAGATAGACGTCGTGCTGGGAAAAGCGCACGCCGCAATGGGCCTCGAGCACGGCGAGGATCATCGACAGGCGGTTGCCGTCCCAGCCGACGACGGCGCGGCGCGGGGTGCCGAGGGCGGAGGGGGCGACGAGGGCCTGGACCTCGACGAGGATCGGCCGGGTGCCTTCGAGGCCGGCGAACACCGCCGCCCCCGGGCTGCCGCGCCCGCGCTCGCCGAGAAAGAGCTCGGACGGGTTGGCGACCTCGCGCAGGCCGAGGCCGGTCATCTCGAAGACGCCGATCTCGTCGGTCGGGCCGAAGCGGTTCTTGACCGCGCGCAGGATGCGGAAATGGCCGGCGCCGTCGCCCTCGAAGTAGAGCACCGCGTCGACCATGTGCTCGACCACCCGCGGCCCGGCGATGGTGCCCTCCTTGGTGACGTGGCCGACGAGGACGACGGCGGTGCCGCTCTCCTTGGCGTGGCGGATCAGCGCCTGCGCCGCCGTGCGCACCTGCGCCACCGTTCCCGGCGCCGATTCGACGAGTTCGGTCCACATGGTCTGGATCGAATCGATGATGACGAGATCGGCCCGCGAGCCGGCCTCGAGCGTCGTCAGGATGTCCTCGACGCTGGTCTCCGCCGCGAGGCGCACGGGCGCGTCGGCGAGGCCGAGCCGCTCGGCGCGCAGCCGCACCTGCGCGATCGCCTCCTCGCCGGAGATGTAGACGACGTCACGCCCCTCGCGCGCCAGCGCCGCGGCGGCCTGGATCAGCAGCGTCGACTTGCCGATGCCCGGATCGCCGCCGACGAGCAGCGCCGAGCCGCGCACGAAGCCGCCGCCGGTGACGCGGTCGAGCTCGGCGATGGCCGACTTCACCCGCGGCGCGCTGTCGGTGGCCCCGGCGAGCGGCACCAGCGGCACCACCCGCCCGCGCCGCGGCTTGCGGCCCGGCCCGCCGCCGATGCCGCCGCCGTCGACCTCCTCGACGAGGCTGTTCCACTCGCCGCAGGCCTCGCACTTGCCGACCCACTTGGGCGACACCGCCCCGCAGGACTGGCAGACATAGCGCGTCGTTCTCTTGGCCATGATTCTCCCGATCGGTTGCGGGAAGTGTGTCACGATGTTCTTGGTTTGTACAGGTAGCCAAAGATGCGAGGCAATGGCCTTTATTATACGAGGCTGCTTCTTCGCTCGGGAGTGCGAGGGACGAGGAAGTGAATGGGGGAGGGGGCGAAGATGACTTTTTGGCGCGAAGAGTTTTCTCAGGAGGATATTAATTTTATAGTAGAGAGAATAAAAAGTTCCAGAACTTTGAACTCTGACGGGAATGTTACAGTTTCTGAGGGGTTGGGCCAGTTTTCCGATTGGACATCGCTCATTGTGTCCGCGTCAGCATTTCCGGCTCCATCACAAAGCATTAGAAATAAAGTGATAGTAGACACTATCCTATCAAAAGAACTTCCGCAAAATTTCTCGGAGAGAGATTTCAAATGTTTAGCGTGGAGGCTTCTAAATAAAATAACTAATGATCTTCGGGTGTATAGAGTTGCAGTTCCCATATGGAATAAGCCGAGATTTTTATGCGGAACAAAGAAAATTAACGGCGTCCATCTAAATATTACGCCAAGTAAAAATAGTAAAATATACATTAAAATCATCAGAGAAAGAGCAGATCAGCAAGGGGATAATATTTATAGTATTCATTTCAATGATCAAGTGATAGAGGATTTAAAGGGATCACATCTATCATTGTCTTCCGTGAAGGCGAACAATCCGGAAGATGCGTATGAGCGTGTAACGACGGCGATTTACGAGTTGCTTGGAATTGTGAACATTTCAAGGGACAGTTCGAAGAGGTGGAGGCTGTCGTTTAGAATAGGCGGCAAGCTTCCATTATCGGACGTCTTGATTCCTCCTCATATAACTGTGCATACCGAAAGCGGACAACTGGCTACCAAGGGATTTTGGTACCACCCTTGGGTGGCGGGTGCAACGCCGAATCATGTTCCGGATGAAAAAATTGCCATCTGGGATAAGAATTTCCGCTATCTGGAAAGAGCAATAAATAAGTCACCTTGGCGTGGTGAATGTAAAAACGCACTTTCGAGATACTTTCAAGCGTTCTCAAATCCAAATCTTGAGGAGGCGTTTCTTGACGGATGGCGCTTATTTGAAAATGTCTCCGGGAGTAGAAAAGAGGCCATAGAGATTAAGATACGACGATCTGCGAATGTATTTAAAGATCATAAGGAGCATAAATTGCTTGGAGTTCACTTGGCGTTACGCCGAAATTTGATATCACATGGTCATCGGGTTAATGCCGATGATGAAGAAGTTTTGCTATTTCAGATGTCGCGATTCTTGGTTCCTTACATGGAAAGATTCTTATTAAACCGACTGAATTTACATTCGCTAAAGGAGTTTTGGGATTTCTTAGATTTGCCCCACTCCGCCGAACAGAGAGAAAAAGAAATGAAAAATGCAGTGAGAAAAGTGGAGTTATTGAAGAAAGCTAACTCATTTCGTGCTTCTGGCGTGAAATGAATGGATCGATATTAGTGTATTTTCCGTCGGCGTGATCGGGAAGGCCGAGAGGCCGCGAAAGAGGGTCATCGGCCGCCCCTCACGCCCGCCAGAGCAGCAGGCGCAGGCCCGCCGCCCCGAAGACGAGGGCGAGCAGGCCTTCGATCCAGCGCCGCGCCCGGGCGTAGGCCCGCACCATCGGTGCCGTCGAGAAGACGAGGGCGTAGCCGCCGAAGATCGTCACCGAAAGGACGGCGCAGCCGAAAAGGATGATCGCGACCGTCGCCGGCGACGACTGCGGGCCGAGGCCGAGGGCGACGAGGGCGATCCAGCCGAGGATCGACTTCGGGTTGGTGAGGTGCATCGCCAGGCCGCGCCGGTAGAGCGCCCCGGCGGACAGGCCCTCGCCGGCCGCGGCGCCCCGTGCCGCCTCGGCGTCGGTGGCGAGCGCCCCGCGCCCGGCCTTGACGGCGAGGAACAGCAGGTAGAGGCCCCCGAGGATCTTGAGCGCGACGAGTGCCTCGGCGTAGCGCGTCAGCAGCGCCGAAACGCCGGTCGCCGCCATCAGGCCCCAGAACACCGAGCCGCTGACGACGCCGGCGGCGAGCGCCAGCGCCGGCCGCCGGCCGCGGCTCATGGCGACGCCCATGATCCTGAGCGTGCTCGGCCCGGGGCTCGCCGCGGCGACCACATAGGCGCCGAACACCAGAATCAGATTGGAAAGATCGCCGGCCACGTCGTTGCATCCTTTGCGAAAAGCGTCTTCGTCCCTCACCCGCCGACGACCAGCCTCGCAGCGATCGCCCACATCACCACGGCGACGCCGGCCTCGAGCAGGCGCCAGGCCCGCGGGACGGCGAAGACCGGGCGCAGCCACGCGGCACCATAGCCGAGGGCGAAGAAGAACAGGAAGGACCCCGTCGCCGCCCCGGCGCCGAACACCGCCTCCTTCCCTGGAAAGCCCGTCGCCAGCGTGCCGAGCAGGACGACGGTGTCGAGATAGACGTGCGGGTTGGCGAAGGTCAGCAGCAGGCAGGTGGCGAGGGTCGGCCACAGGCGGGCCGATCCTCCCCCCGCGGCTTCCAGCGTCGCCGAAGACGTCAGCGCCGCGGCGAGGCTGCGCGCGCCGTACCAGGCGAGGAAGGCCGCGCCGCCCCAGCGCATCGCCGGCTCGATCGCCGGCAGAGCCGCCGCGATCTCGCGGAAGCTGGTGACGCCGATCGCGATCAGCATGGCGTCCGAGAGGGCGCAGGCGAGGCAGACGGCGAAGACGTGCTCGCCCTTCAGCCCCTGCCGCAGCACGAAGGCGTTCTGCGCGCCGATGGCGACGATGAGGCCGAGGCCCATGACGAGGCCGGTGAGGAAGGTCGAGACGGTCATCGTGGGGGCGCCGGGTCCGCAATGTGGGGTCGGCGCCCTCTCTAGCGATCTCGCCCGCTTAAGCGTAGTTAAATCGTCTGTTCCTGATTAAGGGAAACTGAACCGATGCTCGACTATGCCGCCCTGCGTGTCGTCGCCGCCGTCGCCGATCTCGGCAGCTTCGAGCGCGCCGCGGCCCGGCTCGGCGTCACGCCGTCGGCGGTGTCGCAGCGGGTGAAGCAGCTCGAGGAGCGGCTCGGCACGACGCTGATCCGCCGCGGCACCCCCTGCACGGCGACCGAGACCGGCGCCTTCCTCTGCCGCCATCTCGAAACCGTCGCCATGCTGGAGGGCGATCTCCTCGCCGCGCTGCCGGGTCTCGCCGGCGCGGAGGAGGGCGGGCGACCGGTGACGCTGCCGATCGCCACCAACGCCGACAGCCTCGCCACCTGGTTCCTCGAGCCGATCGCCCGCTTCACCGCGCGCGAGCCCTTCCTCGTCGACATCGTCGTCGACGACCAGGACCACACCGCCGGCTGGCTGCGCGAGGGCCGGGTGCTGGCGGCGGTGACGAGCCGGGAGGATGCGGTGCCGGGCTGCCGCCGCCACGCCCTGGGCGCCCTGCGTTATCACGCGACGGCCAGCCCGGAGTTCGTCGCCCGCCATTTCCCGCAGGGCGTCACCGCGGAGGCGATCGCCCGCGCCCCGGCGCTGACCTTCAACCGCAAGGACGGCCTGCAGGACGGCTGGATCCGCCGCCATCTCGGCACCGACGTCGATCATCCGACCCACTACCTGCCCTCGTCGCACGCCTTCCTCGACGCCACCCTCGCCGGCATGGGCTGGGCCATGAACCCGGTGCACCTCGCCCGCGACGCCCTCGCGACCGGCCGCCTCGTCGAACTCCTCCCCGGCGCCGTCCTCGACACCCCGCTCCACTGGCAGATCAACCGGCTGGCGGCGGACCGGCTCGCGGGACTGACGCGGGAGGTGAGGGCGGCGGCGGGGCGGGAACTGGTGCAGGAATGACAAATTGCGGGCGGGCGAAGACGCGGGCCGCTCGGCCGCTCGCTCAGACGAACACCCGCCGATAGCGCGGCCCCAGCCCCGTCAGGAATTCGTAGCCGATGGTGCCGGCGCGGGCGGCGGCGCGGTCGATCGGGATGTTGGGGCCGAAGAGTTCCACCCGCGTGCCGCGGCGGGCGAGGGTGGCGGGCACGTCGGTGACGTCGAGGGCGATCAGGTCCATCGAGACGCGGCCGACGATCGGGGCGAGGTGGCCGTCGATCGCCGCCGTCGCGCCGGCCTTGCCGCTGTGCGAGCCGGCCGCGCGCAGGAAGCCGTCGGCGTAGCCGACCGAGATCACCGCGACGCGGCTGGTGCGCTCGGCGACCCAGGCGGCACCGTAGCCGACGCTCATGCCGGCCTCGACCTCGCGCACCATCAGGATGCGGGCGGTGAGCGTCACCACCGGGCGCATCGGGTTGGCGGTGTCGGCCACGGCGGCGCCGCCGTAGATGGCGATGCCGGGCCGGATCAGGTCGTGGTGGGCGGCGGAGCCGAGGAAAACGCCGGCGGAGTTGGCGAGCGAGCCCGGCAGCTTCGGGAACAGCGCCCGCGCCTCGGCGAAGGCGGCGATCTGGCGGGCGTTGAGCGGGTGGGCCGGGGTGTCGGCGCAGGCGAAGTGGCTCATCACCAGCGAAAAACCGGCGTCGCGGGCGAGCTTGCCCTCGCCCGCGAGCGCCGCGGCCTCGCCCGGGGTGAGGCCGAGCCGGTTCATGCCGGTGTCGACGTGGAGCGCGGCGCGGTGGTCGCCGCCGGCGATGCGGCGGAAGGCGGCCCATTCCTCGATCTCCGGCATGCTGCCGAGCACCGGGCGCAGGGCGTGCGCGGCGAGGAAGGGGCCGCCGCTCTCGAACAGGCCGTTGAGGACGTAGATCTCGGCGTCGGGCGCCGCCCGCCGGGCCCTGCGGCCCTCGTCGGGCAGGGCGACGAAGAAGGTGCCGCAGCCGGCCGCGGCCAGCGCCTTCACCACCGGCTCGATGCCGAGGCCGTAGCCGTCGGCCTTGACGACCGCCGCCGCCCTTGCGCCCGGCGCCCGGCCGCCGAGGTCGCGCCAGTTGGCGACGAGGGCGGAAAGGTCGATCGTGATCTCGCCGCCGGCGACGGTGGCGTCGAGATCGAGATGATCGGGATCGTTCCTCATCGGCCCTCGCGGGAAGGGGCGATGACGCTGGCGGGGCCGATGTCCGGGATTGGGGCCGAAGCCACCTTGGCCCCCGCCGTATCCGTCATTCCCGCGAACGTGTTGTGTCCCGTGAGATTGGCGAGGAGTTCCGCGGGTGCCTTGTAGTCGAG
>CALCDT010000256.1 GCA_937900425.1 uncultured Alphaproteobacteria bacterium
GCGGCCGCGGCCTGGGGCTTTCCCTTCCTCTCGCTTTCCCCGGGGCCGATCGGCCTGCCGCTGCCGCCGGGAATGGATCCGGCGGCGCTGTCGCTGTTCGTCGAAGCCACTTCTCCGGTGGATGATGCCGAGGCCGGACCGGATGCGGGCGGCGGTCTCGCCGCCCGGATCGCCGGCTGGCGCGATCTCTCCGACGCCGACCTCGACCAAGCACGCCGTCTCGTCGCCTTCCTGCGCAGCGAGGGCCTCGACCATCGCGCCGACGCGCCACCGCTCGACCCCGGCGATACGCTCGGACGGGAGCGGCCGCTGGTGATCGTGGTCGAGGAGGGGCCGGATGCGGATGGGCCGTCGCCCGCGCCGGGGCGCGAACGGCTCGGATTACGGATGCTCGACGCCGCGATCAGCGAGAATCCCGGCGCGGATGTGCTGGTCCGCTGCGCCGTGCCCGAGGGACCGGGGCAGGGACCGTGGCGGAGCCCGCTCGCGGCGGCGGCGCGCTCGCGGGGGCTCGATGTCGACGCCGGGCGAGTGTCGTGGGCCTCGCTGCTCGGCCGTGCCGCCCGGGTCCATGTCACCGGCGGCCTCCACGGTCTCGACGCCCTCGTCCACGGTGTTCCGGTGACGACCTTCGGTGCGCCCGTCTTCGCCGGCTGGGGCCTCACCGACGACCGCGACCTGCCGCGGCGCGGCGGCGCCGGACCTTCGCTCGAGGCTCTCGTCGCCGCGCTCCACCTCCACGGTGCCCGCTACGTCGATCCGCTGACCGGTGCGGCGACCGACGCGCTCTCCTTCGCGCGGCGGGCGGCTCTGATGCGGCGGCGGATGCTGGAGAACGCGGTGCCGACGGCGGTGGTCGGAGCGAAGAAGCACAAGCACCGGGCGATCCGGGTGTTTCTCGCCTCGCGCCTCGCCGGCCTCGACTTCACCGAAACGACCGGCCAGGCGGTTTCGAACGCGGCGGCGAGCGGCGGCCGGATCGCCGTCTGGGCCGGCAAGGAGCCGGCGGACCTTGCGGCCGCGGCCGCCGCGGAAGGCGTGCCGGTGGTGCGGATCGAGGACGGTTTCCTGCGCTCGGCCGGCCTCGGCGCCACCGGCGTCGCCGCCGCCTCGATGGTGGTCGACGCGGCCGGCATCTATTTCGACCCGGGGCGGCCGAGCGATCTGGAACGGCTGATCGAGGCCGGCGGCTTTCCGGCCGATCTGCTCGCCGAGGCGGCGCGGCTGCGGCGGGTGCTGGTCGAGGATCGGCTGACGAAATACAACGTCGGCCGGCGGCGGGAGGTCGTCGTCGCCGCGGCGCCGGGGCAGCGGCGCATCCTCGTGCCGGGGCAGGTCGAGGACGACGCCTCGATCCGGCTCGGCGCGCCGCAGGTCAACACCAACCGCGGCCTGCTCGCGGCGGTGCGGGCGGCGGCGCCGGACGCCTTCGTCGTCTACAAGCCGCATCCGGACGTCGAGGCCGGCAAGCGGCCCGGGCGGGTCGCAGCGGAGGATCTCGCCGGCCTCGCCGACGCGGTGGCCGACGAGACGTCGGTGACCAGCCTCTTTCCACTCGTCGACGAGGTCCACACCATGACGTCGCTGGTCGGCTTCGAGGCGCTGATCCGCGGCCTCGCCGTCACCGCCTGGGGTGCGCCGTTCTACGCCGGCTGGGGCCTCACCACCGACCGGATCGTGATGCCGCGCCGGCGCCGGCGGGCGAGCCTCGACGACCTCGTCGCCGCCGCCTTCCTGCTCTATCCGCGCTACGGAGACCCCGACCTCGGACTGCCCTGCGACGTCTGGCACGTGGTGAGCCGGCTCAAGGGCGAGGTCGACCCGCGGCGGGTGCCGCGGCTCGACCGGGCGGGGCGGCGGCGGGCGCTCGTGCGGTTCCTTACCGGGGGGCTGCTC
Source organism: uncultured Alphaproteobacteria bacterium (assembly GCA_937900425.1). Taxonomy (GTDB): domain Bacteria; phylum Pseudomonadota; class Alphaproteobacteria; order Rhizobiales; family Pleomorphomonadaceae; genus CALCDT01. Next base: position 1,897 of record CALCDT010000256.1, read on the forward strand.
GGGGGCGGGCTGCTCGCGAGGCTGCGCGGCGGCGGTCTCAGCCGTCCTTGATGCGGGCGAAGGCGGCGAGGGCGCGGTCGCGGGCGGCGTCGTGGTCGACGATCGGGTCGGGATAGTCGCGGCCGAGGGTGACGCCTGCGTCCTTCAGCACGCCGCGCGGCGCCTCCCACGGCTTCATCAGATACTTGTCCGGCAGCTTCGCCAGTTCCGGCACCCACTTGCGGACGTAGCCGCCGCGGCCGTCGAACTTCTCGCCCTGCAGCACCGGATTGAAGATCCGGAAATAGGGGGCGGCGTCCGCGCCCGAGCCCGCGACCCACTGCCAGCTCGCGGCGTTGTTGGCCGGATCGGCGTCGACCAGCGTGTCCCAGAACCAGGCTTCGCCCTCGCGCCAGTCGATCAGCAGGTGCTTGACGAGGAAGGAGGCGACGACCATGCGGACGCGGTTGTGCATCCAGCCCTCGTGCCAGAGTTCGCGCATGCCGGCGTCGACGATCGGATAGCCGGTCCGCCCGCGCCGCCACGCCTCGAGGTGGGCCGTGTCGGAGCGCCAGGGGAATCGGTCGAAGCGCGGGTTGAAATTCTCCGTGTGGAGTGCCGGGAACTGCCAGAGCAGGGCGTAGGAGAATTCGCGCCAGCCGACCTCGGAGAGGAACTTGTCGACCGCGGCGTCGCCCGCGTCCTCGCGCCGGGCGTTGGCGGCGTGCCAGATCACCCCTGGGGAGATCTCGCCGAAGGCGAGGTGGGGCGAAAGCCGCGAGGTGACCTCGGCGGCCGGCTCGTCGCGCTTCGCCTTGTAGCCGGCCAGCCGTTCTTCGAGGAAATCCGACAGGCGCTCGCGGGCGCCGGCCTCGCCCGGCGTCCAGCAGGCCGCCATGCCGCCGGCCCAGTCGGGCGTCTTCGGCTGCAACGCCCAGTCGCCGAGCCGCTCGCTCCGGCAGGTGCCGGTCCAGCCGTCGAGGTTGCGGGGGCGAGGCAGGGGCTGGCGCGGTGTACCCAGCACCTCCCGCGCCGCCTTCCAGAACGGCGTGAACACCTTGAAGGGGCCGCCGTCGCCCTTGGTGACGGCGAAGGGCTCGGCGAGCAGCGTGCCATTGTCGCTCGCCACCTCGACTCCATCCGCCCTGAGCCTTTCCTTGAGCGCCTTGTCGATGCCGACGCCGGCGGCGTCGTAGCGCCGGTTCCAGCGCACGGCGCCGGCCTTCGTCTCCCGCACGACCTGCGGCAGGACGCGTCCGGCCGCGCCGCGGCGCAGGACGAGCGGCACGCCGAGCGCGGCGAGGTCTTCGCCAAGCGCCGACAGGCTCGCGTGCAGCCACCACCGGCTCGCGGCGCCCGGCCGGCGCAGCCCTTCGCTCTCCTCGTCGAGAACGTAGAGCGCGACGAGCGGCCGTCCGCTTTCGCGGGCAAGGTGGAGGGCCGGATTGTCGTGAAGGCGCAGGTCGTTGCGGAACCAGACGATCGCGGGGGCAAGGCGGGAGGCGATGATCGTGCTCCTTCCGGGAGGAAGCGGCCGGGCCCGGGGCGAGGCGGTCGGCGACGCGGACGATCCGGGCGCAGGCCGGTGGCCGGGTGGCCGAGCGGGCCGGCCGGGGAGGGGTGTTTCCCTCGTAAACGACGCTCCGCTTGATTCAGATCAAGTCGTCGCGGCCGAAGCGGCGCGACCCTTCGGCGTCAACGCAAAGAGGTGCGACCATGCTTCGCCTCGCCGTCCTGGTCTGGATCGTTCTCGGCACCACGCTCGCCGGGTCCTTCCTCATTCCCGTCCTCGCCCTGCCGGAGCTGCAGGCGCAGGCGATGCGGATCCTGCCGCTCGCCGCCGCCGCCGGCTTCGTGCTCGCCATCCCCTTCGCCTGGCTCATTGCCCGCCGCATCGACGCCGCGACCCGGCGCCGGGTGTGACACGCCGCAAATGAGATCCGCGGACGGATCGTCCCGCGCCTGACCGCGCGGCCGGCCATGCCACGCCGGCTCCGCGCCGGGCGGAACGGCCGGAAGCGGCGACGCGATCCGCCCCGGGACCCACGCCGGCCCCTGCCGCGTGGGTGTTTGGCCACCGGTGCGCCGCGAACGGGCCGCCCGATCGCCGATGGCCGCTCGGCCGCGGCTCCTCGCTCCGCCATGGGACCGGCGACGTCCACCATGCCGGTCCGTCCCGGGACAGCGACCCGGTCGTTCGCGAGCATCGGCTCCCGCTGTCGGTCGCCTTGAGACCGCGCCGGCGTCCAAGGCCATCGCCCGACCGTCGTTCACCGTCGCGACGGGAGATCGTCCCTTGACGTGCATCCGCGACCGGATACCGTACGACTTACTCCGGCGGCGGCCAAATACCTGTGCCGAACCAGAAAAATCACGCACGGAAACACATCTCGCCCGCGCTCTTCGCGCGGCAGGAGAGAGGGAGAGACCATGAGTCCACTTTATCCGATCATTCTGGCCGGACTGCTGGCGGTCGCCTACGGGGTATGGGCGACGCAATCGGTGATGGCCGCGGATCCCGGCAACAAGCGGATGCAGGAGATCGCCGGCGCCATCCAGGAGGGCGCACAGGCCTATCTCAGCCGGCAGTACACCACCATCGCCATCGTCGGCGTGCTCATCTTCGTCCTCGTCGTCTTCCTTCTCTCGCTGCCCGTCGCGATCGGCTTCGCCATCGGCGCGATCCTCTCGGCCGCAGCCGGCTTCATCGGCATGAACGTGTCGGTCCGCGCCAACGTGCGCACGGCGCAGGCCTCCAGCATCAGCCTCGAGGCCGGGCTCGGCATCGCCTTCAAGGCCGGCGCCATCACCGGCATGCTGGTCGCCGGCCTCGCCCTGCTCGGCGTCGCGGCCTACTACCTGATTCTGACCCAGTTCATGGGCTACGCCACCAATGACCGCCTCGTCGTCGACGCTCTCGTCGCCCTCGGGTTCGGCGCCTCGCTGATCTCGATCTTCGCCCGCCTCGGCGGCGGCATCTTCACCAAGGGTGCCGACGTCGGCGGCGACCTCGTCGGAAAGGTCGAAGCCGGCATTCCCGAGGACGACCCGCGCAACCCGGCGACGATCGCCGACAACGTCGGCGACAACGTCGGCGACTGCGCCGGCATGGCGGCGGATCTGTTCGAGACCTACGCGGTGACCGTGGTCGCGACCATGGTGCTGGCGGCGATCTTCTTCGCCGGTCAGCCGGGCCTCGAGGCGGCGATGGTCTATCCGCTGGCGATCTGCGGCGCCTGCATCGTCACCTCGATCGCCGGCACCTTCTTCGTGAAGCTCGGCGCCAACAACTCGATCATGGGCGCGCTCTACAAGGGCCTCGTCGTCACCGGGGCGCTGTCGATCGTCGGCCTCGCCGTCGCCACCCAGTTCGTCACCGGCTGGGGCGAGGTCGGCGTCGAGAACGGCGTCGCCGTCACCGGCTTCGGCCTGTTCCTCTGCGGGCTCGTCGGCCTCGTCGTCACCGGCCTCATCGTCTGGATCACCGAGTATTACACCGGCACCGGCAAGCGGCCCGTGGTCTCGATCGCCCAGGCCTCGGTCACCGGCCACGGCACCAACGTGATCCAGGGCCTCGCGGTGTCGCTCGAGTCGACCGCGCTCCCCGCGCTCGTCATCGTCGGCGGCATCGTCGCCACCTTCCAGCTCGGCGGCCTGTTCGGCACGGCGATCGCGGTCACCACCATGCTCGGCATCGCCGGCATGATCGTCGCGCTCGACGCCTTCGGCCCGGTCACCGACAACGCCGGCGGCATCGCCGAGATGGCCGGCCTGCCACCGGAGGTGCGCCACACCACCGACGCCCTCGACGCCGTCGGCAACACGACCAAGGCCGTCACCAAGGGTTACGCGATCGGCTCGGCCGGTCTCGGCGCCCTGGTGCTGTTCGCCGCCTATTCCAACGACCTCGCCTATTTCTCCGCCAACGGGGCGACCTATCCCTATTTCGCGGACATCGGCACGGTCTCCTTCGACCTCTCCAACCCCTACGTCGTCGCCGGCCTGATCTTCGGCGGCCTCATCCCCTATCTCTTCGGCGGCATCGCCATGACCGCGGTCGGCCGGGCCGCCGGCGCTGTGGTCGAGGAGGTGCGCCGGCAGTTCCGCGAGAATCCGGGCATCATGAAAGGCACGGTGCGGCCGGACTACGCCCGCGCCGTCGACATGCTGACCCGGGCGGCGATCAAGGAGATGATCATCCCCTCGCTGCTGCCGGTGCTGGCGCCGGTCGTCGTCTACTTCGGCGTGCTGGCGATCTCCGGGTCGAAGGCCTCGGCCTTCGCCGCGCTCGGCGCCTCGCTGCTCGGCGTCATCGTCAACGGCCTCTTCGTCGCGATCTCGATGACCTCGGGCGGCGGTGCCTGGGACAACGCCAAGAAGAGCTTCGAGGACGGCTTCCTCGACAAGGACGGCGTGCGCCACATGAAAGGCTCGGAGGCCCACAAGGCTTCGGTCACCGGCGACACCGTCGGCGACCCCTACAAGGACACCGCCGGTCCGGCAGTGAACCCGGCGATCAAGATCACCAACATCGTCGCGCTGCTGCTGCTGGCGATCCTCGCCCACTGAACGGCAGGACGACGGGGGCGGGCAGGGGCCTTCTCCCGCCGTCGCCTTCCAGCCTCGCTCGCGAAGCGGACGCTGGAGCCGAAAACGGAAAGGGCCGGCGGGATGTCCCGCCGGCCCTTCGTTCTTCCCGGTGCAGCGGAACCGGCCGGATCAGAAGCCGGGATTGATCGAGGAGCCGAGGATCTGGCCGAGCAGCGTCAGATCCCGGCCGCTGGCCGGAGTGCGGCGGCTGATGAAGTCGAACACCTTGCCATCCTGGAGGCCATATTCCGCGATCTGGCGGACGTTGTTCTCGGCGTCGAAATAGACGACGAGGACGCGCTGGTCGGTCACCCTGCGGCCCCTGAGCGGGTTTTCCTCGATCGCCTGCGAGATGTAGTAGTAGGCCTTGGTTCCGCTGAGGGTCGAGGAGGTCGAGGGTGTGCCGAGCACGAGCAGGACCTGCTCTTCGCTGGAGCCGACCGGAACCTGTTCGAGGGCGTTCTCGGGCATGACGAAGCCGTGCTGCCGGGGCTGGGTGCCGCAGGCGGCGAGGGTGATCGCCAGTGCCGCCGCCGCGCCGAGGAGCACGCGCCGCGGCGCCTTCGCCGTAGAACTGCCGTGAGGTCTCGTCATTCCTGTCTCCCGCTCGCCTCTGCGCTCGCCGACACCCGGCCGGACCGGCGCCGGGGCCTTCCCGCCCGGCGATCCGGTCCTCCGCGCCGCGACGGCTCGACCGCCGGGCGCCGTGGTTGCGTCTTGGCATTCTGCGTAGCCTGCGCTACGTCCCATGGCAATCGTCTTGAGCGGACCGCCGCCTGACCCATCGACGGATCGTTATCCATGATATTCGCTGTCTTCCGCGGCCGGAGCGCCAGGGCGAGCGTCGAGCGTCTCTATGGCGCGGCGATGGCCGCCGCCCGCGAGGAGGCGCTCTACGCCGACCTCGGCGTCGCGGACAGCTTCGAGGGGCGCTTCGAAATGCTCGTGCTCACCGTCGGTCTGCTCACCCGCCGCCTCGCCGGCGACGAGGAGACGCGCGAGGTGTCGCGGGCGCTGATGGAGCATTTCTTCGCCGACATGGATCGCACCCTGCGGCAGATCGGCGTCGGCGACCTCTCGGTGCCCAAACGGATCAAGTCGATGTCGGAGGCGTTCTTCGGCCGTCTCGCCGTCTATGGCGAGGCACTCGACGCCGGCGACCGCGACCGCCTCGCCGCAGCCCTGCGCCGCAACGTCTACGCCGGTGGTGGGGCCGACGCGGCGGTGGGCAGGCTCGCCGACCACGTCCTTGCGATGGAGGCGGCGCTCGCCGCCCGCCCGGCCGCGGACGTCGCGGCCGGTGCGATCGGTCTGCCCTCGATTTCGCCCGCGGAAGGGAGAACGCCGTGACCGAGGAGAACCGCCGTCCCGTCCACTATCCGCTGCACCGCCCGGTCGCCGCCGATTCCCTGCCCGGACGCGGCAGCGACCTGCGCATCGTCGCTTCGCCGGAGGAATGCCGCGCCCTCGCCGCCGATCTCGGTATCGTCGCGGTCCGGTCGCTGGTCGCCGAGCTGCATCTGGCGCCGTGGCGCTCCGCCGGCCTCAGGGTCACCGGCCGGCTGCGCGGCGAGGTCACCCAGACTTGCGTCGTCACGCTCGATCCGGTCGACCAGGTCGTCGACGAGGACATCGACCTGCGTTTCCTGCCGGCGGCGATGATCGAAAAGCCGGGCGAGGAGATCGAGATCGACGCGCTCGACGAGGATCCGCCCGAGCCGCTTCCCGAGGGACAACTCGATCTCGGCCAGATCGTCGGCGAGCATCTCGCCCTCGGCCTCGACCCCTATCCCCGAGCGCCGGGCGCAGCCTTCGCCGAGGCTGCGCCCGAGCCCGATGCGGAACCGGAACGTCCTTCGCCCTTCGCGGCGCTGAAGGCTCTCAAGGGAGAGACCGAAGGGGATTGAGCGGGACGGCCTCCGGTTTGCCGAGGAAGCGACCGGCGCGGGGCCCCTATTGTGTCCCCGCCGGAAGCGGGTATGTTCGCCGCGCCTTCGGCAAAGGCCCGGCGGTCGATACCGCGTGTCGCCAAAGGTCGCCGCCCGGCGGCGGCGACGTCCGGGACGACGCGGACGAAGGACGGTCGGCAGGCGCCACGCCGCGACGCCGGCAGGGACGGAACGAGCACGAGGACGGGCGGCAGGGCATGGCGCAAACGATCACGATCGCCGTCGACGCGATGGGAGGCGACCACGGCCCCGCCGTCGTGCTCGCCGGCTGCGACCTCATCCTCGCCCGCCGGCCCGATATCCGTTTTCTTCTGTTCGGCCGGGAAACCGCCGTACAACCGGTCCTCGACGGCTATCCGAAGCTGCGCGAGGCGGCGACGCTTCGCCACTGCGACGTCGCCGTCGCCATGGACGACAAGCCGAGCCAGGCGCTGCGCGCCGGCCGCAACAAGTCGAGCATGTGGCGCGCCATCGACGCGGTGAAGACCGGCGAGGCCCGGGTCGCCGTCTCCGCCGGCAACACCGGCGCGCTGATGGCGATGTCGAAATTCTGCCTCAGGACCATGGCCAGCATCGACCGGCCGGCGATCGCGGCGATCTGGCCGACCCTCAGGGGCGAATCGATCGTGCTCGACGTCGGCGCGACCATCGGTGCCGACGCCCAGCAGCTCGTCGACTTCGCCGTGATGGGCGGGGCGATGGCGCGGGCGCTGTTCCATCTCGAGCGGCCGCGGGTCGGCCTGCTCAACATCGGCGTCGAGGAGGTCAAGGGTCTCGAAGAGGTCCGCACCGCCGCCGGGATGCTGCGCGAGGCCGGGCTGCCGATGATCGACTACGGCGGCTTCGTCGAGGGTGACGACATCGGTCGCGGCGTCGTCGACGTCGTCGTCACCGAGGGCTTCGCCGGCAACATCGCCCTGAAGACCGCCGAGGGCACGGCCAAGCAGGTCGGCACCTATCTTCGCGCGGCGATGAGCCGGACGCTGATGGCGAAGATCGGCTATTTCTTCGCGCGCGCGGCCTTCGACAGGCTTCGCGAGAAGATGGACCCGCGCAAGCTCAACGGCGGTGTCTTCCTCGGCCTCAACGGCATCGTCATCAAGAGCCACGGCGGCGCCGACGCCGAAGGCTTCGCCAGTGCCCTCGACCTTGCCTACGACATGGTCCGCAACGACCTGCAAGCGAAGATCCGTCAGGATCTCGAACGATACCATCGCGGAAAGCTCGGCGATCAGGACGCCGCGCAGGAGATGACGCCTTGACCCAGACGAGATCGGTCGTGATCGGGACCGGAAGCTATCTGCCGGAGCGCCTGCTGACCAACGACGACATGACGAAGATCGTCGACACCTCGGACGAGTGGATCGTCCAGCGGACCGGCATTCGCGAACGCCACATCGCCGCCGAGGGCGAGACGACGGGCGACCTCGCCTACCACGCCGCCGTCCGGGCGATCGAGGCGGCGGGGATCGAGGCCGGCGACATCGATCTCGTCATCCTCGCCACCGCGACGCCGGACAACACCTTCCCGGCGACCGCGACCAAGGTCCAGGCGCGGCTGGGCATCACCCATGGTGCGGCGTTCGACGTCCACGCCGTCTGCTCGGGCTTCCTCTACGCGCTGACGACGGCCGATTCGCTGATGAAGGCGGGCGTCGCCAAGCGGGCACTGGTGATCGGGGCCGAGACCTTCTCGCGCATCCTCGACTGGACCGACCGCACCACCTGCGTGCTGTTCGGCGACGGCGCCGGCGCCGTGGTGATCGAGGCCCGCGAGGCCACCGGCGGGCCGGGCGAGCGCGGCGTGATCACGGCGCGCCTGCGCTCCGACGGGCGGCATTGCGACAAACTCTACGTCGACGGCGGCCCGTCCTCGACGCAGACCGTCGGCCACCTGCGCATGGAGGGCCGCGAGGTCTACAAGTTCGCGGTCTCGGCGATCTCCGACGTCATCGAGGAGGCGTTCGCCCAGAGCGGCGAGAGCGCCGAGACGATCGACTGGTTCGTGCCGCACCAGGCCAACCGCCGCATCATCGAATCCTCGGCCAAAAAGCTCGGCATCGACGCGGAGAAGACCGTGCTGACGGTCGACCGCCACGGCAACACCTCGGCCGCCTCGATCCCGCTCGCCATCGACACGGCGGTGCGCGACGGCCGCATCAAGCAAGGCGATCTCGTGTTGCTCGAGGCGATGGGCGGCGGCTTCACCTGGGGCGCCGTGCTGGTGCGCTGGTGAGCGGCGCGGGTCGAATGCCCGTTTCGCCGGGATCGTCCCACGGCCGCGCGTGCGCGGTCTCCCGCGCCGTCATCCGCCTTTGAACACCGGTTCGCGCTTTTGCGCGAAGGCTGCGCGACCCTCCGTGTAGTCCGCACTGTCGAAGCAGGCTTCGGCCGCCGCGAGAGCGCGCACCTGCGCGGCGCTCGCCGGCCCGGCCCCGACCGCCGCGATGGCGAGCCGGGCCGCCTTCAGGGTCAGCGGGGCGAGACGGGCGATGTCGGCGACGTAGGCGCGGGTGAAGGCCTCGAGGTCGTCCGCCTCGACGAGGTGGTCGGCGAAGCCGGCCGCCGCGGCTTCCGCGGCGTCGATGCGGCGCGACGTGAAGATCAGATCCTTCGTTTTCGCCGGTCCGATCAGGCGGACGAAGTCGGCGATCGCCTCGGGCGGATAGGCGAGGCCGAGCCGGCCCGCGGGCACGGCGAAGCGGGCGCCCCGGGCGACGATGCGGATGTCGCAGGCCGCGGCGAGGCCCATGCCCCCACCGAGACAGAAGCCGCGAATCATCGCGACGGTCGGCAGCGCCGCCTCGCGCAACGCCGCGAAGGCTGCGACGTTGGCGGCCTCGTAGTCGCGCGAGGTCGCGGCATCGCGGCGGACGTCGCCGAACTCGGAAATGTCGGCGCCAGAGACGAAGTCCTCCTCGCCGCCGCCGCGCAGCACGATCGCGCGCAGCCCTTCGGTGGCGGACAGCGCGGCGATTCGCCCGGGCAGGGCGAGCCACATCGCCTTGGTGAGGGCGTTGCGCCGGCGGCGATTGTCGACGACGAGCCAGCCGATCGGCCCGTCGACCTCGACGCGGATGTCGAGCGTGTCCGCGCTGGCGTTTGCGTTCATCGAACCGATCCTCCGGTGCCTGTCACCGCAGCCCCGCTATAGACCAGATTTTCAGGCGAGGGGCGACGACGGCAGTGTCGCACGGCGGGCGGATGCCGCAGCGGCGCCACGGCGGGGAACCGGTGGCGGGCACGGCGGTTGGATGGTCAGGGCGCAGGCGCACGGCCGCAGATCCGCTGGCCGGCGCGAGATCCTGGAGCCTTCGGAATGGGACGGCGTTCTTCCCGATGGTCACGACTTCGCCGCATGTCGGGCGGAAATTCGAACTGGACGCGAGTAAGTCGCCGCCGCATCGGACGATCCTCGAAGTCAAGACCGGATCCGCTCTGAAAGGGTGAAATTTGGGGCTTGAGCCGGACGTCGCGGGGTCGTAAACAAACTCGCTCATAATATCAGCCTCTGCCGATTTCGTCGGGACGACGCAACGGAGCAGGGCTACCTCCCGCACCTCTGAGATGAATCCTTCTGGAGTGAATCCAGAAACCATTCGATTTTGTGGTGGAGACCTGTCATCGATGGCTTTGCTCTCGAGAGACTGGGCCGTACTCTTTGCTCGTCTGACCTTTGGCGCGTCTTGGCGTGATGAAATACTTGCGCGATCCCTTCCGCATGATCACTTCGTTCTGCTGAATCCCCGGGTTGCCGCGGACGAGCATCTCCTGCTCGGCTGGGACGGCGAGCGTCGACCGCTCTCGAGCGAGGAGCGCGAGCAGCTCGCCGCGCTGCTGACCCGGTACCTGCGCCGGTCGAGCCCCTTCAGCGGCGATCTCGTCGCCGCTCTCGGTGTGTGCCTCGGACGACATCGGGTTGCGATACCCGGCGGTCTCCTGCGCTCGCTCGTCGGGATTCGCCGCTGGCTCGGCGACGTCGAACTGCCGGCGCGGGGCGACGGGCTGTTCGCCGAGCGCCACCAGGACGTGCTGCCGATTTCGGTCGAAATGCTGGTCGCGGACATCGACCTCGCCGCAGGCCGGCTGCCGGACGAGCGGCGCGAAATCGCCGAGGGCATGCTGACGATGACGCTGCGCCGCTACGCCGTCGCGGCGGCGATGGATTTCCTGCCGATCCGCCCGGCCCGGATGCACCCGGCCGGCGCCGTCGTCTCCTCCGATCTCACCCCGCGGCTGCCACGGCCGCTGCAGAGGGCCGAGAAGGCGGGATGATCGTTCCGCCCTTCGTCCGGGAAGGGGAAGGCGCTCCCCGATCCCGCGCCTCTTGTGGTAGGCTGTGCCAACGACCCATATGCGGGGGAAAATCCCTCCCGGAAAGGACGCGAGCGTCATGGCGAGCATATCCAGCAGCACCGGCCAGAAGCCGCTAGCGGGCGCCCGCATCGAAACCGTCGACCCGGTGTGGCACCGCCTGCGCGCCGAGGCGGCCGAAGTGGTGGCGCGCGAGCCCGCCCTCGGCGGTTTCCTGCACCGCACCGTCCTCGACCAGACCCGGCTCGAGGACGCCGTCGCCGAACGGGTCGCCGATCGTCTCGATCATTCGGTGGTGCCGGCGGCGATGATCCGTCAGGCCTTCCGCGAGGCGATCGACGACGAAGCGTCGATCGGAGCGGCCTTCCGCGTCGACATCGTCGCCGTCACCGACCGCGATCCGGCCTGCGAGCGCTTCCTCGAGCCGCTGCTCTACTTCAAGGGCTTCCACGCCATCCAGGCCCAGCGCCTCGCCAACTGGCTGTGGACCCACGGCCGGGTCGACCTCGCGCTCTATCTGCAGTCGCGGGCGTCGGAGGTGTTCCAGGTCGACATCCATCCGGCGGTGAAGCTCGGACGCGGCCTGTTCTTCGACCACGCGACCGGCATCGTCATCGGCCAGACGGCGGTGATCGAGGACGACGTCTCGATCCTGCAGGGCGTCACCCTCGGCGGCACCGGCAAGGAGAGCGGCGACCGCCATCCGAAGATCCGCAAGGGCGTGCTGATCGGCGCCGGCGCCAAGGTGCTCGGCAACATCGAGGTCGGCCACTGCTCGCGCGTCGCCGCCGGCTCGGTGGTGCTGAAGCC
>CALCDT010000257.1 GCA_937900425.1 uncultured Alphaproteobacteria bacterium
CTGGCTCGGCTATGCCGCCGCCACGGACGAGGCGCCGCCCCGCCGGCGGTATTGGAACATGCTGCAGCTGGCGCTCGACCGGGTGCGGGATGACGAAGCCGACCTCATCCGCATCGACGGCGTCACGACGCTCTCTTTGCCGCTGCGATCGACCTTCTGGCGCGGCTATCACGGCTACGACGTGCGGGCGATCGAGGCCGGTCGCACGCGTTGGGGGCAGACGCTATGGGGCTCGTTCTCCGGCGCCCGCATCCCGCAGAGCGATGTGAAGTGGAGCTTCGGCCGGCGCTATGAAGCCGACCACGCCCTGACAGATGCCGAGCTGCAGGCGCTCGGCGTCTGGCTCGATCGGGTCGACGAGAGCGACGGCGGCTGGCAGTGGGGGCCGTTCCCGTGGCCGGCGCTGCCCTGGTCGTCGTCGGCCGCCACCGTCCGCTCGGCCGCCATGCTCGCCGCGATGCCGGCCGGGCCGGTCTTTGCGGTGTTTCGCAACGCCGCCGGCGATGTCATCGGCTATCGCCGCGCGCGCGTCCGCTGGCCGGTACAGCCGGCGCTCGACGGCGTCTATTCGGTCGGTGGCAACCGCTGGGCGGTGCGGCCGACTGGCGCCACGCGCCTCTATGTCGAGGCTATGACCGATTTCGGCGACGGCTATGGCTCCACGGCCGCGTCGGTCGGCCTCGTCTTCGGTGCGGCGCCGGCGGCCGGCCTGAAGCCGGGCGCGCTGTGGCTGCCCGCCGATGGGCTCACCCCGGCCGGGCCGATCGTCGCCGAGTTCCCCGTCACCGTCGAGTTCGGCCGCACCGTGCGCGAGCGCGTGTGCTGGCTCCTGCGCTTCTGAGGATCGATCATGGCCTACGAGCACCCGTCCAACCTGCCCGGCGCCTACGACCGCACGGCCGCGCACCCCGAATGGTCGGGCGTCGTGTTCCGTGAGGATCGCTTCGCCCAGGCGGCAGAGCTGAACGAGGTGCAGTCGATCGTCGCCACGCGCGGCCGGCGCATCGCCAGCCTGATCGCCAAGGACGGCGATCGCGTAGAGGCGGCCGACATCGTCGTCGACGTGGAGCACGGCCGCCTGACGCTCGCCGCCGGCCGCGTCTATGTGCGCGGCGATGTGCGCGAGGTCGCGGCGCGCGTGATCGAGGGCGTCGCCCTGGTGGGCGTCGACGTCGTCGTCGGCGTGCGGCTGGTCCGCCAGTACATCACCGAGGAGGATCTCCCGGCGCTCGCCGGCCTGCATCCCGGCACCGAGGCCGAGGGCGAGCCCGGCGCCGGCCGTGTCGTCGAGACCGTGTCCTGGTCGCTGGAGACGGCAGCCGAGCCCGGCGACTTCTATGCCGTCTATCTCGTCCGCAACGGCACCGTCATCGACCAGACGCCGCCGCCCTCCCTGTCGGGTATCAATCAGGCGATCGCCGTCTACGACCGCGATGCCAACGGCTCCTACATCGTCAACGGCTGCCGCGTCACGGCGCTCGGCCGCGTCGGGCAGGATCAGGTGTTCTCGATCGAGGAGGGCACCGCCAACATCTTCGGCTTCAAGCGCACGCGGTTCTCCTCGACCCGCTATGCCGAGCCTGAGCTGTGGGACACCGAGGTCATCCCGGCCGAGCCGCATTCGTTCGACGATGCCGGAACCGGCACGGCCGTGATCCGCCTCAACCGCGGCCCGATCGCGGCCGTCAACAGCGTGATCATCACGCGCGAGATCACCGAGACCATCGTCCGCGGCGGCACCAACAACACCTCGGATGCGCTCGGCCGCGAAGGCGTGACGCAGATCCTTGAGGTCAAGCAGGGCGGCACCACCTTCGTCCAGGGCTCGGACTATGTCCTCGCCGCCAATCGCGTCGACTGGTCGCCGGCGGGCGCCGAGCCGACGCCGGGTTCGTCCTATCAGGTCACCTATCGCTATCTCGACGCCGTCGTGCCCGATGCGGTGGGCGAGGATACGGTGACCGTCTCCGGCGGGGTCACCGGCACGGCCGTGCAGGTCGGCTATTCGTGGAAGCTGCCCCGCATTGACCTGATCTGCCTCGACCAGGCCGGCGCCGTCACGTACCTCACCGGCCAGCCGGCGCGCGAACGGCCGGTGGCGCCGATCGAGCCCGTCACGCTGCTGGCGCTCGCCGAGGTGCACAACGACTGGCGCGGCGCCCCGAAGATCGTGAACTCGGGCGTTCGCTCCGTCCCCTACAAGGAGATGTGGCGCTACCTCGGCCGGCTCTTCGACGCGCTCGACCTCATTGCCCTGGAGCGCCTGCGCCGCGACATCGACAGCCGTGAGCCGGTCGCGAAGCGTGGTGTGTTCGTCGATCCGTTCACCTCCGACCGCTACCGCGACGCCGGCGAGGCGCAGGACGCGGCCGTGTTCGGCGGCAGCATGCAGATCGCCATCGACCCGACCTTCCATCGGGTGGAACTCGCCAGCCCGATCATGCTCGACTATGTCGAGGAGGTGGTGATCGAGCAGCCGCTGGCGACGGCCTGCATGAAGATCAACCCCTACCAGAACTTCCTGCCGCTGCCGGCCAAGATGACCATCAACCCGGCCGTGGACTTCTGGACCGTCTCGCAAACGCAGTGGACGAGCCCGGCCACCAGCGTCTTCGGCGTCGGCAACGTCAACCGCACCACGGTCACCGACGTCGTCGTCGACCAGCGCGAGCAGCTCGCCGAGTTCCTGCGCCAGATCCCGGTGGCCTTCGTCATCGAAGGCTTCGGGCCGGGCGAGATCCTGCAGCGGCTCGCGTTCGACGGCGTCGACCTGACGCCGGCCGGGCCGGTGACGGCCGATGGCGAGGGGACGATCGTCGGCCAGTTCATGATCCCGGCCAACATCACGGCCGGACAGAAGCGCGTGGTGGCTACCGGCGCCGGCGGCTCCACGGCCGAGGCTCTGTTCGTTGGCCAGGGCCGCATCGAGATCCGCGTCATGCAGCGGGTGACGACGGTGGAGCTGAGCCCACCTATCGATACCGGCCCGCAAGGCGCGGATCAGTCGTCGGGCGAAGGCGGCTCGGGCGATCCACTGGCGCAGACCGTGATGCTGCCGCAGGCCCGGCACGTGCTCGGGCTCGACGTGAAGTTCTGCGCCGTGGGCGATCCGGCGAACCATTGCGTGCTGGAGCTGGTCGAGGTCGACACCGGCCTGCCGACGCGCCGGGTCATCACCGACCGCATCGTGCCCATGGCGACGGTCGAGGTCGACCAGTGGCGCGCGGTGCGCTTCCCGGCGCCCGCCTTCCTTACCGGCGATCGCGAGTTCGCCTACGTCGTGAAGTCCGACGATGCGGACCATTCCCTTGCCGTCGCCAGCGTCGGCGACTTCGATCCGGTGGCGCAGAAGTGGGTGGGCGGCCAGCCCTATTCGGTGGGCGTGCTGCTCTCGTCGGCCAACTCGCGCACCTGGACGCCGCACCAGAACACGGACCTGACCATGCGCGTCGTGGCGGCCCGGTTCACGCAGACCGTCAAGGTGGTCGAGCTCGGCGCGTTCGACCTGGTCAACTGCTCGGACCTCATCATCCGCGGCACGGTGGAGTTGCCGACGGCCGACTGTTCGTTCCGCTTCGAGGTGGTCCGCCCCTCGGGCGAGATCATCCGCCTGCAGCCCGATCAGCCCTACGAGTTCACGAGCTTCGTGACCGAGACGGTGGCGCTGCGGGCCGTGCTCACCGGAACGGCGTTCGTGAGCCCGACGCTCTATCCAGGCGTCACGCTGATCGCCGGCACCATGCGGCCGAGCGGGACCTATGTCAGCCGCGCCTTCGACATGGGCACCGCCATCCGCCTGTCGAGCTTCGCCAAGACGCGGCTCCCGGCCGGCTCGGCGCTCACGGTCGAGGTCGATGCCGGCGACGGCAACTGGCAGACGGTCGCGCTGCAGGCGTCCACGCCGCTGCAGGACGGATGGATCGAGCGGGAATACCGCCTCGATCCGCACACCGCCCAGCAGGGCCGGCTTCGTCTGACGCTCACCGGCACGCCGGCCGCCCGGCCGTCCGTCGCGGATCTCCGCGCGGTCATCATCTGAGGGACGCACGATGGCTGTCGACGACAGAACGACCAACCGCAACTATCCGCTGCCCCACCCCGAGAACAACTCGAACGAGGACGTTCATCGGCTGCGGGAGGCTATCGGCCAGATTGACGAGGACGTGAAGGCGGCATTCGTCGGCATCGCCGGCAAGGCGCCGATCAGCCACCAGCACGGCATGGGCGACGTCACCGGTCTGAGCGATGCACTCGCCGGCAAGGCGCCGAACGACCATCCCCACGCCCTCAACGATCTGACCGACGTCGACGTGTCGACGTCGACCAACAACCAGGTGCTGATGAAGGTCGGCACCTCCTGGGGGCCGGCGACGCTGCTGATCGGGCACATCTCGGGCCTGCAGACGGCGCTCGATGGCAAGGTCGCCAAGGACGGCACCTCGATCTCGATCCCCATGGGCACCACGGCACAGCGGCCGGCGGACCCGAGCGGGCCGCGCCTGCGCTACAACACCGAACTGTCGCGCTTCGAGACGTGGGATGGTGCTGCCTGGGCGAAACTCGGCATCTCGACGGCAGCCGAGGTGTCGATCGCGCCGATCAGCGGGATCGAGGCCAGTCATGTCCAGGGCGCTCTGGGCCTGCTCGCCGCGCGGCCGATCGGCGGCCCGTCCGCCGGCAGCAACAGCGTCATCCGCACCAACGCGGCGACGATCGACGAGGACGTCGCCATTCCTGCCGGCGTCAACGGCATGACGGCCGGTCCCGTCACCATCGCCGCCGGCCGCACCGTGACCGTCTCGCCCGGCGCCTCGTGGAGCATCGTCTGATGAGCGAATTGCGCGCCAACGTCGTGAGGAACGCGGCCGGTGACGGGCCGGTCGAACTCTTCAAGCAGGCCGCCGCCAAGTCGTGGGCCAACCTGAATGGCACCGGGACCGTCGCCCTGCGCGACAGCCTCAACATTTCGAGTGTGATCGACAACGGGCTGGGCGACTACACGAACAACTTCGCCTCGGCCATGGCAAGTGCCGAGTTCCGGTCGACGTGCGAGGCGGTCGGCGGTGTGTCCGGCGCGCCGGCCGGCAACGAATATCGGCGGTCCATCCCTCACAAGTCCCCGACCGTCTCGTCGGTGAGAATGGGATTTGCCGACGCGACAGGGTCGGCCTTCGCGGATCCCGCCTATGTCGGGTCTGCAGTATTTGGGAGCCTCGCATGAGCACGATCGGCGCCGACTACGTCCGCCCGTCGGCCGGCGGCACGGCCCGCGCCCTCGTGCGCGGCACGGTTGCCGCATGGGCCAATCTTAACGGCACGGGCATCATCGCCCTGCGCGACAGCCTCAACATCTCCAGTGTCGTCGACGCTGGCACGGGCTCCTATCGGTACCAGCTCGCGAGTGTCATGGCGAACGACAACGGCTCGGCGACTGCCGGCACCTTTGCGTTTGCCATGCCTTCTCCGACCGTCACGGTCCAGGCAATCACCGCGACGCAAGTCGCCGTCACGCACCGCGGCACGACCGCTGGTTCCGACACGCTCGCGGACGCGCTGATCGCCACGGTCAACATCATGGGAGACCTCGCATGAGCAAGATCGCGGTCGACCTCTTTGAACATCGCTCGGCGGGCAGGAAGGTCAGCGCCGGCTACGTCGTGGACGGCAGCGCAAAGTCGTGGGCAAACCTCAACGGCAGCGGCACCATCGCCCTGCGCGACAGCCTCAACATCTCCAGCGTCGTCGACAACGGCGTGGGGATCTATTTCTTCTCCTTCGCAACCGCTTTCGCCGCCGCGGATTACAGCTTCACAGCCGCTTGCGGCTGGCCGGGCTCGCAGAACGGGTTCGTCTCGCTGTCGAGCTCGCCTGCGGTCACTGTGACAGGGATCGGCCTGCTTTCCCTTTACGCCCATGGCAACCTGTTCGACCCGACCTATCTGACCCTCTGCACTCACGGAGAACTCGCATGACGGCGCACTTGTGGGACCGTCTCGCCGAGGCGCGCGAGCGCCTTGCACCCGTGCAGTCGCGGTATCGCATCGTGTTCGAGGACCCGGCTGAACCCGCCGCGGCCGCCAAGGTGCTGGTGCCCGACCCGAACTGGCTCGCCGCCGCGCTCGCCGGCGGCATTCTGCCACCGGTCGACACCTATCTGCGCGATGCTCAGCGGGTCGACAACGAGCCGAAGGAGCACCCCTATGCCGAGCCGATCGGGCCGGTCACCGAGGAGGAGGCGATCCTCTACCTCATCATGAAGGACGTTCCGCCACGCGTGTGGCGGGACTACACGGGCAACCGCGTCATCCTGCGCATCGTGCCGGTTGAAGCGGTGCCGGCCGACAGGACCTGGCGCAACGCCTGGGCCGTCTCCCAGCAGCTGGAAGGGGCAATCGCAGCATGAGCACTCCCGCGATCCACATCAACATCGGCGGCATCATCCGCAATGCGGCCGGCCTCGACATGACCCGCGCCACGCGCGTCTTCCGCGACGCGTGGACCTTCGTCGGCAACGCGGTGGAGATCGACATGCCCCGCGCCCGCGACATCCATCGCAACCGCCTGCGGGCCGAGCGTGAGCCGCTCCTGCGGGAACTCGACGCGGCGTGGTTCGTGGCCGTCGAGCAGGGCGACACCGAGGCGCAGGCGACGATCGCTGCCCAGAAGCAGGCGTTGCGCGATGCGCCGGCCGATCCGCGCATCGAGGCAGCGCAGACACCGGCCGAACTCGAGGCGCTCACGCTGGCCGTGCTGACGGCGAACGGCAGTACATGACAGCGGCTATCTCATGCCCGATCGTCAGCACGGGATGCGGCCGAATCCGGGGCGAGACTGTTCTGCCCCGGTAGCGGCATCGACGTAGAAAGGTGGCGGCGCAGAGCATCCGCTGCATCGCTGGCCACCTTTCGCAGTTCGGCAACGTGATCCCCTTTTTTTGTGCTCAGACTGTTGGCCGCCGCGGCCAGCCGCTCGCACTCGCGGAGGACGTTGTCTCTCAGATCGAGAGCCGCGCCGTCCGGTTGCACGCGGGACATCGCGTTCTCTAAATGCATCCTGGCACTATTCAGGAGCCTGCTGCCGCCGCCCATGGGCATCATGTAGATTTCGGTCTTCAGCAGATTGAGGTCCGAATCCGACGGACATTCAGGCATAGTACCTCCTAGCGGGACCCGCGCGCTGCGGGGTGTCGGCCGGGGAACGGCCCAACCGGCCCGGGAGTTCCGAACCGCCGGCCGAACGCAAGGCGCTAACGGCGGCCGGGTGAAGCTGGTGCTCTGGTTGCCGGCCCCGAAGTGGCTGTTCCAACGCTCACAGCAGGGGCTTGGGACCTTCTCGGGAAGAATGATCCCCACCCGTGGCAAGTGCTGCACGCTCTGTCCTTCGGCGCAGCCAATGTCAATCGGCAAAGACCCGTAGTCCTGGCTTATCCACCCCAACCGAAACCCGCCGTTTGGCGGGTTTTTCTTTGGAGACCTGCCCAATGGCAAATCCGACCTTTGGTATGACCATCAACCGCGTCGACAATGAGCCGCGTCCCGCGGTCGGCGCGGATCTCGCCGTCATCGGTCTCGTCGGCACGGCGCCCGATGCTGATCCGGCGAAATTCCCCCTCAACACGCCGGTCCATGTCTTCTCCGACGACGCCGAGGCGGCCGCCGCGCTCGGCACTTCAGGCTCGCTCGCCGGCCAGATCGATCTGATCAACGCCCAGCTCGGCGAGTTTCAGGTCGCGGCTCGTACCGTCATCACCCGCGTCGAGCAGGGCGAGGACGATGATGCAACGATGCAGAACCTCCTCGGCTCATCGGCACTGAAGACCGGGATGCACTCCCTCTTGCTGTCGGGGCCCATGCTCGGCGTGGTACCGCGTCTCATCGGGGTGCCGGGCTATACATGGCAGCGCGACACCGCCGGCGGTCTCGCCAACCCGATCTGCGCCGCGCTCCCGGCGCTACTCAACCGCCTCCTCGGCCATGCGGTCGTCAGCGGGCCGCACGATACGCTGCAGGGCTTCACTGACTGGCGGGAGACACTCAACAGCCAGCGCCTCATCCCGGTGGAGACGTGGGTGAAGGTCGGCGTCGATGGCTCTGTCACCGACAGCGTTGGCTCCATCCTCGGACTTGCAGCGCGCCGTGACTTCGAGAAGAAGGGCCTGCCGTTCCACAGCTGGGCCAACCAGCCGCTCTACGGGATCGTAGGTCCGAACCGGCCGATCGATTTCTCGCTGACGGACGGGGCGACGGAGGGGCAGGCCATTCTCGCCCTCAACGGCGGTGTCATCCTGCGCGGCGAGGCGGGTGTCGAAACTGCCATCGCTTCCGGCGGCTACGTCTATGTCGGCACCGACAACGCCGGCGAAGACGATCTCTGGC
>CALCDT010000258.1 GCA_937900425.1 uncultured Alphaproteobacteria bacterium
CCGGGCTCGTGTTGATGTGCGAGACCACCTTCGGCTTCGCCATGTCCTCGATGTCGAGGATGAACAGCCCGTGGTGCCAGTAGCTGACGTAGAGGCGGTTGCCCATCCGCAGCGGGTGGTGGCAGCGCGGCGTCACCCAGTTGTCCCACGGATAGTCCTCGCCGCCGGCCTTCCACTGGCCGGGGATCCACCAGCGGCCGACCTCGGCCGGTCTGGTCGGATCGATCAGGTCGAGGATCATGACGATGTTGCCGACATAACCCTCGACGGTCGGCGAGATGTAGGCGTAGCGGCCGTCGAAGTCGTAGCGGTGGACGCCGCGACCGCCGGTCAGCCACTTCGACAGCAGCTTCGGCTCGGCCGGCTTGGAGACGTCGTAGATGGCGATGCCGCCGCCGAACTCGGCCGGGCCCGACTGGCCGAGCTTCTCGTGGTTGACGATCATGATGTCGCCGTGCACCCGCACCTTGTGCGAGTGCCAGCCTTCCGGCAGGTCGAGCCGCGCCAGCGTCTTCGGGTTCCTCGGGTCCGCGACGTCGACGATGGTCGTCCCCGACGGCGAGCGCATGTGCCCGATATAGAGCGTCGTCCCTTCGACCCAGACCTGGCCGCCGCCGGGGCAGTCGATGTGCGAGACGAGCGAGGTGTTGAGCGAGCTTGGCACGATGCGGTCCCTGCTGCGGAGGGGAGGGGCTGCCGCCGGCGCCCGCACGGGCGCCGGCGATAGGCCTTGTTCTTGGCGGTGTCCGCCTCAGACGAGGCGGACGAGATCGCCGGCGGCGTCGCGGCCCCACTTCTTGTAGAGGCCGAAAGCCTTCTGCGCCGGCTCGTCGGAGGCGACGAACAGGAACACCGGGTCCTTGTCCGAGCCGTTGACGTGCTGGCACCAGGAACCGCCGGGCACCGCCAGGGTGTCGAACTGGTTCCAGACGAAGGTCTCGCCGTCGACGATCGAGTGGCCGCTGCCCTCGAACGGTGCGACGAGCAGGCTCGCCGTCTGCCGCAGCGGCAGCGTCTTCTCGCCGGGCCGCAGCATCTGCACGAAGAAGGTGATCGTCTTGAACACCGATGCGCCGGTGAGCGGGTCGATGTACTCGACCATCAGCGACTCGTAAGGGTCGCCGTCCCAGTCCCTGTGGGCCTCGAGCAGCTCCCGCATCATCTCCCAGCGGTAGACGTACATCGGCGAGGACAGGCCTCCGCCGCGCTTGTGGTCGACGAAGCGGGGCAGCAGACCGCCGTGGCCGTAGATCCGCTGCGAATAGTCGGACGGATAGCGCGCCGTCTGGACCTTCTTCGCCACCCGCTCGCCGTTCACCTCCTCGGTGTAGTTGTGGTCGAAGTGGATGGCGTTCAGCGTCTCCACCAGCGGCAGGTCGAGGACCGAGAGGTTGATCGCCTCCTCGTCGCCGACCGTGCCGTGGTTGTGCCAGGCGTCGTTCGGCGTCAGCACCAGATCGCCGGGGCCGAAGGTGATGTCCTCGCCCTCGACGCCGGTGAAGTTGCCCTTGCCGGTGAGGCCGAAGCGGATGGCGCTCGGCGAATGCTTGTGCGGCGGCATGATCTCGTTCGGATCATTGAGCCGATAGGCGGTGTACATCGTCGACACGGTGGCGCGCTTCGGCGCCAGCCCCGGATTGACGAGGATCAGCGAGCGGCGCTCGGAGTCGTCCATGGTGACGAGCTCGGCGGCGCGACGCAGGATCGGCTCGATGTCCTTGCGGAAGTCCCAGACGAAGGGCACCGCCTTCGGCGTGTCCATCAGCTGCCGGACTTCGTCGTGCTCGACATTGGTCGAGTTCGCCCAGAACGGGAACATGTTGCGGGCGAAGAGATCGTCGTAAAGCGACTTGAGCGCCGCTTCGCGGTTGGTCGGCGTAACGCCGTTCTGTGTCGTGGACATGCTCTCCCTCATGCCGCTTCGCCTTGGTTCGCGAGAACCAATGACCAACCATAACCGCTAAAATTTCCAACCATCAAGACGGATTATTGGTCGTGGTCGTCAATTCCTTCGTTTCCCCGAAGCCTCCCCGATCGTCCCGTTCTCCCCTCTCGGGCTCGTGAAGTCTAGGAATTCCGGCATCGCGACCATTGGGTGGTCGTCTAGGTTATTGAAAACGCTCCGTTTCGTTCAATCTCGACCATTTCCACCGTCACGCTGCCGCTGCGGTCTCTGCGACAGGGTCGGCCGGAGAGAGCGCGGCGCGACCGCGGATGAGGTCGGCGGCCTTCTCAGCGATCATCACCACGGCTGCGTTGATGTTGCCCGACGGCAGGTCGGGCATCACCGACGCGTCGACGACGCGCAGTCCGTCGACGCCGCGCACCTTGAGGTCCGGCCCGACCACCGCGTCGGCGTCGGTTCCCATCCGGCACGTGCCGGCGGGGTGGTGGACGGTGATCGAGGTCGCGCGGATGTGCGCGTCGATGTCCGCATCGCTGGTCTTGCCCCCGCCCGGCGCGATCTCCGCGGCGACATAGGGCACCATCGCCGACTGAGCCGCGATGTCGCGGGCGATCTTCACGCCGTCGCGCAGCGTCCGCCAGTCGCGCTCCGAGGCGAGGAAGTTCTGGTGGATGCGCGGCGCCGCCGTCGGATCGGCCGAGGCGATGCGGACGCGGCCGCGGCTCTCCGGGTGCAGCATGACGATGCGCGTGGCGAAGCCGTCGGGGAACGGCGCCTTGAACGGCGGCAGATAGGGCCAGGCGCCCAGCGGCGCCGCCGTGAACAGGTACTGCAGGTCCGGCACGTCCGATCCCGGCTGGGTCCGGAGGAAGCCGGTGATGCCGCCCGGCACGTCGGCGGCGAAACCCTTGCCGAAGGCGTAGGCCTGGACGAGCGCCGGACCGATGCGGTCGAGCCGCATCATCCGGTGGAACGGTCCGGGTTCCTTGCGCCGGTACATGAGGATCACCGAGACGTGGTCCTGCAGGTTGGCGCCGACCCCCGGCAGCGGCACCGCGACCGGAATGCCGTGCCGGCCGAGCTCGGCCGGATCGCCGATGCCGGACAGCATCAATAGCTGCGGCGAGTTGATGACGCCGCCGGCGAGGATCACCTCGCGCTCGGCGCGGATCACGTGCCGCTCGCCGCCGCGGACCGTCTCGATGCCGGTGGCGCGCCCACTCTCGAGCGTCACCCGGGTGACCAGCGTATTGACGGCGACGCTCAGGTTCGGCCGGCGCATGGCCGGCCGCAGATAGGCCGTCGCGGCCGAGCAGCGGCGCCCATCGCGGATCGTCATCTGCAGGCGGCCGAAGCCTTCCTGCCGGGCGCCGTTGTAGTCGTCGGTCCAGCCGAAGCCGGCCGTCTGCGCCGCCTCACCGAAGGCGTCGACGAGGCTGTCCTTGTACTTGCAGGTCTGCGTGCCGAGCGGGCCGTCGCCGCCACGCCAGGCGTCGGCGCCGCCTTCCCACGTCTCCTGCCGGCGGAAGTAGGGCAGCACGTGCGCGAACGACCAGTCGGGCAGGCCGCTCTCGGCCCAGCGGTCGTAGTCGCGCCGGTTGCCGCGGACATAGGCCATGGCGTTCGTCGACGACGAGCCGCCGACGACCTTGCCGCGGGCGCATTCGACGGCGCGGCCGCCGACATTCTCCTCCGGCTCGCAGAAGTACATCCAGTCGTGGAGTCGCTTCTGCAGGATCTTTCCCCAACCGAGGGGGATGTGGATCCACGGGTCCCGGTCCCATCCGCCCGCCTCGACGACGAGCACGCGTACCGCCGGATCCTCGCTCAGCCGGGCGGCGAGCGTGCAGCCGGCGGAGCCGGCACCGACGAGGACGTAGTCGTAGGCCTCACGCATCGGTCACTCCGGAGGCACGCAGGGCCGGTGTCGGCCGATCGCTGTGGCCGGTGCTCGGAACAAATTGGTTATCCATTGGTCAGAACCGAAAGCCCGTTGAACCGGCAGATATCGTGCCGGCAAGTCGAGCATCGGGGCCCGGCGCTTGTCAACCACCAAGTAGTGGAGCTATATTCGGTTGGAAATTGGTTAGAGCCGAAGCGCGGGCGCTTCGGCCGGCGGGAGCAAGCGGGCGCGCATGGACGGATCCTTGGTCGCCGACGAGTCGGAGGTTTCGCGCATCGTTTCCGCGGTCCGCGAGATACTCGCTCAGGGTTCCGAGATCCCGTCCGAGCGGGCATTGGCGGAGCAGCTCGGCGTCAAGCGTCACCGGCTGCGCCAGGCGCTCGAACAGATGCGCGCCGCCGGCGAGATCGGCAAGGCGAAGGCCGGCCGGCGTGCCGCGAGCCCGCCGGCGCCGCGGGGCGAGGATCTCGCCCGCGGCACCAATCCGGTCGAGGTCATCGAACTGCGGATGATGATCGAGCCGGTGCTGGCGCGGCTGGCGGCCCTGCGTGCCTCGCCGGCCGAGATCTCGCGGATCGTGCAGGCCTCGTCGACGCCCCCCGGCGCGAGCTACGGCGGCGCCGATCTTGCCTGCCACCAGGCGGTGGCGGCTGGCGCCCGCAACGGTCTCGCCGTCGAGTTCTATCGCCTGCTCCGTCAGGTCGGCACCGACGCTCGGGTCCGTCTGGCCGGCGAGACGACGACGTGCCCGACCCGCCTCGCCCGCCGCGACGGCGAGCACCGTGCCATCGCCGAGGCGATCGCCGGGCGCGATCCCGACGCCGCCGAGCAGGCGATGCGTTCGCACCTCGCCGCCGTGCAGCGGATGATCATCGAGCGCCTCAGTCCGGGCCTCAACGCCGCCTGAGCCGGTCGCGGGCGTTTTCCCGCCTCGATCCTCGCGCCCTCCGCAGCCACGCAACGACTGCCAATGACTTTCTACGATGTTCTCGTGATCGGTGCCGGCTCGGCGGGTTCGGTCGTCGCCGCCCGCCTCTCCGAGGACCCGACCTGTCGCGTCGGGCTCGTCGAGGCGGGAGACTGGCCGAAGGATCCCGACATCGCCGACCCGCTGAAGTGGCCGTTCCTCGAGAACAAGCCGTTCGACTGGGCCTACCGCACGGTGCCGCAGCCCGGCACCGCCGGCCGCGTCCACAGCTGGCCGCGCGGCCGCCTCGTCGGCGGCTCGAGCGGCATCAACGCGATGGCCCACGTGCGCGGCCATCCCGACGATTTCGACGCCTGGGCCGAGGCGGGCGGTCCCCGCTGGTCCTACGCGGGCCTGCTCCCCGCCTTCAAGGCGAGCGAGCGCTTTTCCGGCGGCGCCTCCGCCGTCCACGGCGGCGATGGGCCGCTCGACGTCTGGCTGCCGGACGCCGAGGTCAGTCCGGTGGCGCGTGCGTACATGGCTGCGGGCGAGGCGATCGGCGCGCCGCGTCTCGGTGACCACAACGCCGGGCCGATGACCGGCACCAGCCCGAACGCCCTCAACATCCGCGACGGCCGCCGCCTCACCGTCGCCGACGCCTATCTGAAGCCGGTTCTCGGCCGCCCGAACCTGACGCTGGTGACCGACGCGCTGGTCGACCGCCTCGTCGTGGAAGGCGGCCGCGTCGTCGCGGCGCGGATCCTCATCCGGGGGCGGGTCGAGGAAATCCGCGCCGCGACCGTCGTTCTCTGCGCCGGGGCGATCGCCTCGCCGCTGATCCTCATGCGCTCCGGCATCGGCGATCCGGCCGAACTCGTGGCGCACGGCATTCCCGTCGTCGCCGACCTGCCCGGCGTCGGCGGCAACCTGCACGACCACCTGCTCGGCTCCGGCAACGTCTATCGGGCCAAGCGGCCGGTGCCGCCGTCGCGGCTGCAGCATTCCGAATCGCTGATGTACCTGCACAGCGACGACGTCGGCTGCACCGACGGCAGCCCGGACATGGTGCTCGGCTGCGTCGTCGCGTCGGCGGTGTCGGAATCGTTCGCGCGGCCGGAGCCGGGGACGACCTATACGCTGCTGTTCGGCGTCACCCACCCGACCAGCCGCGGCCGGCTCCGCCTCGGCGGACCGGGCGCCGCCGACATGCCGATCATCGACCCGGCCTATCTGGCGACGCAGCGCGATCGCGACACCTTCCGCGCCGCGCTGAAGATCGCCCGCGCCGTCGGCCACGCCGCGCCGCTCGACGAGTGGCGCGGCGGCGAGTTGCTGCCGGGTCCGGAGGTGCGGGACGACGCCAGCCTCGATGCGTTCATCGCCAGGGCGGCGATCACCCACCACCATCCGGTCGGCACCTGCGCCATGGGGCGCGACCGTGCCGCCGTCGTCGACGGCGACCTCGCCGTCCTCGGTGTCGACGGCCTCTACGTCGTCGACGCCTCGGTGATCCCGAAGATCACCGCCGGTCCGGTCCACGCGGTCGTGGTGGCGATCGCCGAGACCTGGGCGCGGGAGAGCTGGCGCCCCCGCTAACTCCGGCGGGCGGTTAAACCGTCACGATCGCCTTGATCAGCCCGCGCTTGTCCCGGGCCCAGCGCGGCAGGTCCTCCGGCACGCGGTCGAGCGTCGTCGTGTGGGTGACGAGGGCGTCGAGCGGCACCTTGCCGGCGGCGATCGAGGCGACGACGTGGTCGAAGTCGATCTTCGTGGCGTTGCGGCTGCCGATCAGCGTCATCTCGCGCTTGTGGAATTCCGGGTCGGCGAAGCGGATCTCGTCCTTGACCACGCTGACGAGGACGTAGACGCCGCCGTGGGCGACGTGCGCAAAGCCCGCCATGATCGAGCCGGCGTGGCCGGTGGCGTCGAAGACGACGTCGAAGCCGTCGCCGCCGGTGAGCCGCCGGACCTCGTCGGCCGCGGCGGGGTCCGCGACGATGCCGCTCGAGAAGCCGAGCGTATCGGCGGCGAAGCCGAGGCGCTCCTCGCTGGCGTCGAGCAGCGTCACGTCGAGACCGGCGATGCGGGCGAAGATCGCCGTGCCGAGGCCGATCGGGCCGATGCCGACGACGAGCGCGCGGCCCTCCGTCGCCATCGAGCGGCGCACGGCGTGGGCGCCGATGGCGAGGAACTCGACCGTCGCCGCGTCGCGCAGCGACAGGCCTTGGGCGGGATAGAGATTGTCGGCGGGAACGTCGATCCGTTCGCACATGCCGCCGTCGGTATGGACGCCGAGGACGCGAATCGCCGTGCAGCAGTTCGGCTTGCCCTTGCGGCAGGCGACGCACGATCCGCAGGCGATGTAGGGGTTCACGACCACGGCCGCACCGTTGGCGAGTGCCGTGCCCTCGCCGACGGCGGAGACGACGCCGGATAGCTCGTGGCCCATCACCCGTGGATATTCCAGGAACGGGTGCTTGCCCTCGTAGATGTGGTAGTCGGTGCCGCAGATCCCGACATGACGAACGTCGACCGTCGCCCAGCCAGGAGGCGGCGGTCCCGGCTCCGCCCGGTCGGTGAGGACGAGGTTGCCGGGGGCGGCGCAGACGACGGACTTCATCGGGGGCACTCTCGGATCGGCCGGCGCCGTGCGGGCCGGCTGGCGGGTCAGCAGTTGATGGCGGCGGCGTCGAAGGCCGCCCAGGCGGCCTCTGGCACCGGGGTGGCGAGGAGCGCCATGTTGCGGTGGATGAGCTCGGGGGCGGCGGCGCCGATCAGCACCGACGCGACGACCGGGTCGCGCAATGGGAACTGCAATGCCGCCGCCGGCAGCGGAATGCCGTTCGCCGTCGCCGTAGCCTCCATTCGCCGCACGGCGCCGAGTACCGGCTCCGGCGCCGGCCCGTAGTCGAAGTGGGCGCCGGCGGCGGCGCCCGTGGCTAGGATGCCGGAGTTGAAAACGCCGCCGACGATGATCGACGTGCCGCGCGCACGGCAGAGCGGCAGCAGGTCCGCTTCGCCGGCGCGGTCGAGCAGGGTGTAGCGGCCGGCGAGCAGGATGCAGTCGAGCGGCGCGCGGCCGAGCACTTCGAGGCATATCGCCACCTCGTTGACGCCGAGGCCGTAGGCGGCGATGTCGCCGGACGACTTCAGCTCCTCGAGCGCCTTCAGCCCGGAGCCGAACAGGTCCCGGAGATGGCCGACCGTCGCCGCCGCGCCGTGGGTATAGACGCCGATGTCGTGGATGAGCAGCACGTCGATGCGGCCGAGGCGCGCGTAGCTCGCCTCCACCGAGCGCATGATGCCATCGTAGGAGTAGTCGTAACGGACGGAGAACGGTAGCGGGTCGGCGAAGCCGTAGTCGGGCACCGGCCCGCGGCCGATCGGTTCGAGGATCCGGCCGACCTTGGTCGAGAGCACGTAGGGGTCGCGCGGCTTGTCTCGCAGGAAGTCGCCCATGCGCCGCTCCGAGAGCCCGGCGCCGTAGTAGGGGGCGGTGTCGAAGAAGCGCAGGCCCGCTTCCCACGCGGCGGCGAGCGTCGCCTCGGCCTCTTTCCGGCTCGCGGCCTTGTAGAGGTTGCCGAGCGGCGCGCCGCCGAGACCGAAATCGGTGACGGTGAGGGCGGTGCGTCCGAGGGGCCTCGTCTTCATGTTGCGCCTCCTC
>CALCDT010000259.1 GCA_937900425.1 uncultured Alphaproteobacteria bacterium
TGGCGAGGTCGCCGCTGCCGCGCTTCTCGGCCACCTTGTCGACCACGGCCACCGGAAACTCGGCGAGCAGGCTGACCGACGGCACCACAAGGTCGAACTTGTCCTCGCCGAACTCTTTGGCGATGCCGCGGGTCTCGGCCTCGAAGGTGATGATCACGTCGCCGATCTCGCGCTCGACGAAGGTGGTGGTGGCACCGCGCCCGCCGGTGTCGAAGACCGGCACGTTGTCGAAGATCTTCTCGATGAAGGCGCGAACCTTTTCCTCGTCGCCGCCGAAGGCTTCCTTGGCGAAGGCGCTCGCGGCCAGATAGGTGTAGCGCGCGTTGCCCGAGGTCTTCGGATTGGGGAAGATCACCTGCACGTCGTCGCGGACGAGATCGTCCCAGTCCTCGATGTTCTTCGGGTTGCCTTCACGCACGAGGAAAGAGGGGAAGGAATAGTAGGGCGAGGCGTTGTTCGGAAACGCGCTCTGCCAGTCCTCGGAGACGAAGCCCTTCTGGGCGAGGAAGGCGATGTCGGTGACCTGGTTGAAGGTGACCACGTCGGCCTCGAGGCCCTCGGAGACGGCACGCGCCTGCGCCGACGAGCCGCCGTGCGACTGGTCGATGGTCACGTCCTGCCCGGTCTCGGCCTTGTAGGCCGGGATGAAAGCGCCGTTGACGGCGACGAACAGCTCGCGGGCGATGTCGTAGGACGCGTTGAGGAGGGTGTTCGGCGACTGGGCCTGCGCCGGGCCGGCGAGAAGGGCGGCGACGGCGGCACCGACGAGAAGAAAGCGTTTCATGGGGTTCTCCTTGGGACGAACACGCTTGTTCGATGTTCCCCGGAAAAATAGCCGGCAGTCCTGCCGCGGGAGAGGCACGCCCGCGCGAGCCGCATCGCGGAATTAGAAAATTCGACCTTTTGAGAACAATATGTAGAATTTTATTCCAGAAAGCAGCGAGATCGCCGCCCGCCTGACCCATTCGACCCTGCTCACCGCTGGAAGGAAGGCAGCCTCTTCCATTGATCGCCACGGAACAAACCGACCCTGTCAGCGTTGTGGCGATTGCCGGTGGTCCGGATGTGCCACGGCTCGTGCGAACGGGATCGCGGTGTCGCGCAGGGGAGGAGAAGTGCTGGGAGGCCGGAACGATGGTTGCCCGGAAAGCCCGCATCGACACCCGGCGGATGCAGTATCGCCGACGGTCCGTCGGCCGGCGCGGAGAAAATCATTCCCGCTCCAGCCGGTCAGATGAATGGAAAATGCGCAAGGCAAGATAAATTTGAAGGTTTGGCCACGTCGCAAAACTCTATCACGTCGATAGAGTATCCCTGTTTCCGACAGGAGGAAGACATGACCCTGAACCGCAGATCACTCGTGCTGGCCGCCGCCCTGGTGGCTGCCGCCCCGTTCACCGGCTCTGCGCCGGCCTTCGCCCAGGACGCGCTCGTCAACGTATCCTATGACCCCACCCGCGAACTTTATCGCGAATACTCCGAATATTTCGCCAAGTACTGGCAGGATACGACCGGCAGGACGGTCGAGATCAGCAACAGCCATGGCGGCTCCGGCGCGCAGGTCCGGTCTGTGAACGAAGGGGTGCCGGCCGACGTCGTGACCTTCCCGCTCGAAGGCGACATCCTCGGCATCCAGGCGACCGGCCTCATCGAGCCGGGCTGGCAGAGCGAGTTCCCGGCGGAATCCTCGCCCTATACCTCGACCATCGTCTTCCTCGTCCGCGAAGGCAACCCGAAGGACATCAAGGACTGGGACGATCTGGCCAAGGAAGGCGTGTCGGTGATCACGCCCAACCCGAAGACCTCGGGCGGCGCGCGCTGGAACTATCTCGCCGCGTGGGCCTACGAGCTGGAGCGCTCCGGCGGCGACCAGGAAGCGGCCAAGGACTTCGTCTCGAAAATCTACCAGAACGTGGCGGTGCTCGACACCGGCGCGCGCGGCTCGACCAACACCTTCGTCCAGAACAAGGTCGGCGACGTGCTGATCGCCTGGGAGAACGAGGCGCTGCTGTCGCTCAAGGAGCTCGGCTCCGAGTTCGAGATCGTCGTGCCGTCGGTCTCGATCCTCGCGGAGGTGAAGCTGGCGATCGTCGACAAGAACGTCGACTCCAAGGGCACGCGCGAGCTGGCCAAGGCCTTCCTCGACCAGCTCTACACCCCGGAAGCCCAGAAGATCATCGCCAGGCACTTCTACCGGCCGCTCTATCCGGAGCATGCCGACCCGGCCGACCTCGCCAACTTCCCCGAGGTGAAGCTGGTGACCGTCGGCGAGGTGTTCGGCGGATGGGCCAAGGCCCAGCCCGAGCATTTCGATGACGGAGGCGTGTTCGACGAGATATACTCGGCCAACTGATCCCGACCGCCGGACTGACGCGCGCGGGGGCCGTGAGCGGTCGCGGCCCCCGCTTCACCATGCCAGAGGAGCCCCGGTTCAATGAGCTTCCGATTTCGCGAGCCGAGCATCATTCCGGGCTTCCGGCTGACCTTCGGTTTCACGATCTTCTATCTCAGCCTGATCGTGCTCATCCCGATCGTCGGGCTCTACATCAAGACGTTCGAGCTCGACTGGGACAGGTTCTACCGCATCGTCAGCGGCCCCAGGTTCCTCGCCGCGCTCCGGCTGAGCTTCGGCGCCTCGCTGCTCGCCGCCCTGTTCAACATCGTGATCGGGGTGATGATCGCCTGGGTTCTGGTGCGCTACCGCTTCTTCGCCCGGCGTCTCCTCGACGCCATCGTCGACCT
Organism: uncultured Alphaproteobacteria bacterium; assembly: GCA_937900425.1. GTDB lineage: Bacteria > Pseudomonadota > Alphaproteobacteria > Rhizobiales > Pleomorphomonadaceae > CALCDT01. Next base: position 2,743 of record CALCDT010000259.1, read on the forward strand.
GCCCTTCGCCCTGCCCACCGCGGTGGCCGGCATCGCGCTCACCGCGCTCTATGTGCCGCAAGGCTGGATCGGGCGCCTGTTCTCGCCCTTCGGCATCACCATCGCCTATACGCCGGTCGGCATCTGGATCGCGCTGGTCTTCATCGGCCTGCCCTTCGTCGTGCGCACCGTCCAGCCTGTACTCGAGGATTTCAACCGCGAGGTCGAGGAGGCCGCGGCCACGCTCGGCGCCAACCGTCGCACCACGATCCTGCGCGTCATCCTGCCGCCGCTGATCCCCGCGATCCTCACCGGCTTCGCGCTTGCCTTCGCCCGGGCCGTCGGCGAGTATGGCTCGGTGATCTTCATCGCCGGGAACA
>CALCDT010000260.1 GCA_937900425.1 uncultured Alphaproteobacteria bacterium
GGGGAGCCGGCGTCGGAGCGCCGCCCGGTCGCCGGCTTGCCTTCGAGCTCCTGCAGCCGGAACTCGTAGTCCTGGCGCAGCTGCTCCATCTGGCGCTGCTGCTGGCCGAGCTGGAACAGCAGTTCCTCGATCTGGCCGTTGAGCCGGCGCAGTTCACCTTCCAGCCGGTCGATCCGCATCGCCTGGTCGGCGAGTTGCGGGGCGCTCTGCGCCGGCGTGGCGCCGGGCACCTCGGCCGAGGGACGCGGCGCGTTCTGCCACGGCCAGGCCGCACCGGCCGGTGTGGCCGCCGCGCCGGTGGCGGCGAGGCCGGTCAGGACGGCGAGCAGGAGGCGGCCTTGCCGCATCCTCTGCGTCGCCGTCGTCGGCACGCGGGTCGAGTGATCGTGTCGCATCGATGTCCTCGTCGTCGCCGGCCGCTCCGCGTCGCGGATCAGCTGCCGGCGTTGTTGAGCACGGTCACGCCGCGGCGGTTCTGCGCCCAGCAGGATTCGTCGTCGCAGAGCGCGACCGGGCGTTCCTTGCCGTAGGAGACCGTCCTGAGCCGGCGCGGGTCGACGCCGCGGCTCGCCAGATAGTCGTGGACCGCCTTGGCGCGGCGGGCGCCGAGGGCGAGGTTGTATTCGCGGGTGCCGCGCTCGTCGGCATGGCCTTCGAGGGTCACGGTGTAGCGCGGATAGCGGCCGAGCCACTGGGCCTGGCGGTCGAGCGTGCCGCGGCCTTCCATGGTGATCTCGGAGCTGTCGGTGATGAAGAGGACGCGGTCGCCGACGTTGACGACGAAGTCCTGGGCGCTGCCGGGCACCGCGGCGCCGCCGGCACCGCCGCCGGCCAGCGAGCCGTCGAGCTCGCTCGGGCTCTTGGCGCAGGCCGCGACGAGGAAGACGAGACCGAAGACGGCGAGGATGCGCCGGGCCCCGGAGAGAGAGAAGAAGTCGACCATCCTTGGAATACCCCTGACCAGCGGTCGTTGAATCGGAGGGCGGATCATCTCCGGCCCGTTCGTATCGTGTCGGGCGGACCGCCGGTGAAGACCGGGGGGCGAGGCATCCGCCTCGTCCGCCCCTTCCTTCCCCCTGCTAAGGCCCGCTTTGTGGTGTTCCTGTGTCGGGGCCGGCTCCGTCGCGGCTCGCCGGGCACCGCCATCGTCCTCTCGTCCGCCACTGTTGCAAGAACGTCACAGCGGGCGCAAGGGTCTCGTCGTTCGTCCCGTCCTCAGTCGAGCATCGGCGACCACGCCGGGTCCGAGGCGAGGTTCGGCGTCGGGATGCGCTGCTCGTTGCGGCCGGTGAGATCGACCGACCACAGCTGCGGCCCGGAGCCGCCGTCGCGGAAGAACATGATCACCCGCCCGTTCGGCGCCCAGGTCGGCCCCTCGTTGTGGAAGCCCTCGGTGAGGATGCGCTCGCCCGAGCCGTCGGGCCGCATCACGCCGATCGCGAACTTGCCGCCCGACTGCCGGGTGAAGGCGATGAGGTCGCCGCGCGGCGACCACACCGGCGTGGAGTAGCGCCCGCTGCCGAAGGAGATCCGCTTGGCCCCGCCGCCGCCGGCGCTCATCACGTAGAGCTGCTGGCTGCCGCCGCGGTCGGATTCGAACACGATCTGCGAGCCGTCCGGCGAGAAGGACGGCGAGGTGTCGATTGAGGGGCTGTCGGTCAGCCGCCGCGGCTGGCCGCCGCCGAGCGCCATCTCGTAGATGTTGGCGTTGCCGCCCTGCTCGAGGCTCATCACGACGCGGCCGCCGTCCGGCGAGAAGCGCGGGGCGAAGGACATGTTGGCGAAGTTGCCGACGAGCTGGCGCGCGCCGCTGCCGATGTCGAGCAGATAGACCTGCGGGTTGGAATTGCCGAAGGACATGTAGGTGAGGCGCTGGGCGGTCGGCGAGAAGCGCGGGGTGATGACGAGGTCGTCGCCGCGGGTCAGGTAGCGCACGTTGGCGCCGTCCTGGTCCATGATGGCGAGGCGCTTGATGCGCTGGTTCTTCGGGCCGGTCTCGTCGACGAAGACGACGCGGGTGTCGAAATAGCCCTTCTCGCCGGTCAGCCGCTCGTAGATGGCGTCGGCGATCTTGTGGGCGATCCGGCGCCAGTTCTCCTCGGGGGTGGCGAACTGCTTGCCGGTCAGCTGCTGGGCGGCGAACACGTCCCAGAGCCGGAACTCGGCCTGGATGCGGCCGTCGCCGGTGCGGGAGACCTTGCCGGTCACCAGCGCCTGGGCGTTGATCACCCGCCAGTTCTGGAAATTCGGCATCGTGTCGGGGTTCGGGGCGCGGTCGACGAAGGAGGCCGGGTCGAGCGTGTCGAACAGGCCCGACCGCTTGAGGTCGGCCCGGATCACCGAGGCGATCTGGGCGCCGAGTCCGGCGTCGCCGCCGCCGAGGTCCGGCACCGCGATCGGCATCGGCTGGAAGTTGCCGCCGCTGATGTCGATGGTGATTTCCGCGCGGGCCGGGGCGGTGGCGAGAAGGCCGGCGATCAGCATGGCGAAGAAGCCGGCGACGGCGGCGAGCCTCAGCACCATGGCGCGGGAGGCGCGGGCCGTGCGGGCGGCGCTCCGCGCCTGCGAATACGGGTCTGCGACCATGTCGATCCTCTTGACGTCTGTCTTCTCCCCCCGGGCTCCGGTCCGGCTGGCGCACCGGCCCCGCGGGGGCGGCCTTCCGGTGAGGAACACCGGAAACCGCGCGATTTGAAGGCTGCCGCCCGGCCGGGTCAGAACCCGGCGGGCGGCGTGAAGTTGATGTTGACGACGCCCCAGCTGTCGAATTTCTCCGGCGGCAGGAAGTCGTAGGGCGCGCAGCGGCGCACGGCCCGGAGCGCCGCCTCGGCCGTGACCTGGCCGTAGGGACCGCCCGGCACCGACAGCGCCACCGGGTTGCCGGCGAGGCTGCCGTCCGGATTGAGCGTCATCCGGATCGGCACCATGATGCCCTCGGTGTTGGCGCCGATCGGCGGCACCCAGCACTCGAAGATCCGCGCCCTGAGCGCGTCGATCTCGCTGGCGGTCATCGCTCCGGCCGAGCGGCCGGTCGCGGTGCCGAGCGAGGCGGTGCGGTCGGACGCCCTGGCGCCGCCGCCCGAGGGATCGACCTTGTTGAGGAGGTTGGCGATGTCCTCCGGGTCGAAGGTGCTGGTCGACTCCGGCCGCCCCTGCGACGACGTCGTCTTCGCCGGCTGGGCCGGAGTCTTCGCCGGCGTGCGCGCCGGTGCGGCCGGCTCGGCGGCGGCGACCTCGACCGGCTTGGGCGGGGCCGGCTTGGTGCGCGGCTTCACCGGCGGCGCCACGGGCGCCGGCTCGGCGGCCGCGACCTCCGGCTTCGCCTCCACCTTCGGCTCGGTCCTGGCCGGCTCGGGCCTGGCGGGTTCCGGCTCGGCCTCGACCTTCGGCTTCTCCGGCGCCGGCTTCGGCTCCACTTTCGGCTCGGGCGGCGGCAGTTCGGCGACCTCGCGGGTCGGCGGCGGGGCGACCGGGGGCGTCGGCGCCGGCTTCGGCTCGGGCGGCTTCTCGGCGACGGGGGCCGGCGGCG
>CALCDT010000261.1 GCA_937900425.1 uncultured Alphaproteobacteria bacterium
CTGCCTGGACCGGCGTCGCCGCCTCGCGGAGCAGGACGGCGTGGAGCCTTGCGAGCGCGGCGGCCTCCCCGGCCGCCGCGGCGGGCCCCGCGGCCACCGCTTTCGCCCGCAGCGCCTCGGCGGTCGCCGCGATCTCGCTGAACCCGAGGTTGGCGGCGGCGCCGGCGAGGGTGTGGGTGGCGTAGCGCAGGGCCGAAAGGTCGCCCGATTCCATGGCGCCGGTGACCGTGCCGAGGAGGTCGGCGACGTCGGACAGGAACTGGCCGACCAGTTCGGCGAAGACCTCTTCGCCGAATTCGCGCCTGAGGAGATCCTGGGCGGCGGTGTCGACGGCCATCGACGGCTCGGCTGCGGCAGCCGGCGCCGGGGCGCCCGAGGCGATGGCTGCGAGCAGGGCGGCGAGGCGGCAGCGCTCGATCGGCTTCGTCGTGAAGTCGTCCATGCCGGCCTCGAGGCAGGTCCTGCGATCTTCCGCGCTGGCGTTGGCGGTCATGGCGATGATCGGGACGCGGCCGGCGGGACCGTCGAGGGCGCGGATCGCTCGGGTCGCGGCGATGCCGTCGAGCCGGGGCATCTGCATGTCCATCAGCACCACGTCCCAGCCGCCGGCGCGAGCCATGTCGATCGCCTCGAAACCGTCGTGGGCGAAGGCGACGCGGTGCTCGAGGCGCTTGAGATTGAGGGCGATGATGCGGCGGTTGACGGCGTTGTCCTCGGCGACCAGCACCGACAGCGAGCGGGCGGCGGCCGGTGCGCCGGCGTGGGGCGCGGCGTCGTCGGCGTCCTGCGCGACGTCGAGCGGGATCTCCAGCCAGAACAGGCTGCCGGCCCCCGCCACGCTCTCGACGCCGATCTCGCCGCCGAGCAGTTCGACGAGGCGGCGGCAGATCGCGAGGCCGAGCCCGGAGCCGCCGAAGCGGCGGGCCATCGAAGCTTCGAGCTGGCTGAACTCGACGAAGAGCCGGTCCCTCGCCTCGTCCGGGATGCCGAGGCCGGTGTCGGCGACCGAGATCGACAGGCGCCGGCCGCGGACGCCCTCGCGCAGTCCGGCCGAAATGGCGACGCCGCCGGTTTCGGTGAACTTGACGGCGTTGCTGACGAGGTTGAGCAGGACCTGGCGCAGGCGGCCGGGATCGGACACCAGCCGGTCGGGCACGTCGTCGTCGACGACGAGGCGGAAGTCGAGACCCTTCTCGGCCGCCTTCGGCTGCATGATGGTGACGACCGAGGCGACGACGGCGCGCAGGCCGAACGGCACGCGCTCGATCTCGAGCTTGCCGGCCTCGAGCTTGGAATAGTCGAGCACGTCGTTGATGATGTCGAGCAGCGCCTCGCCGCAGGTGTGGATGGTGCGAACCAGCTCGCCCTGCTCGCCGGTGAGGCCGCCGTCGAGCAGCAGTTCGGTCGCCCCGATCACGCCGTTCATCGGCGTGCGGATCTCGTGGCTCATGGTGGCGAGGAACTGCGACTTGGCCCGGCTGCCGGCCAGCGCCTCCTCGGCCTTGGCGGCGAGGCGGGTGTTGAGTTCCTCGACCACCTTCTGCGAGCGGCGCAGATCGTTGGTCTGGGTCCGCATCATGGCGATGGTGGCGACCACGCCGACCGTCAGCACGGCGACGAGGCCGGCGAGGATCCACAGCAGCCGCTGGATCTCCTCGCGTTCGTCGACCCGCATCGCCTTGGTGTGGGTGTTGGCGACGAGGGTGATCGCGCCCGTCGCCTTGGCGATCCCGGCGAGCGCGCCGCGGGCGGCGGCGAGATCGTCGGAGGTGAAGGCGCCGCGGGCGACGACGGCGTCGAACAGCGGCGCCAGCCCCTCGATCCCGGTGGCCGCCGTCTCGGTCAGCTCGTGGAACCGGGTGTCTGTGCCGAAGGCGGCCGGCAGCCTCGCGGTCCGCAGCAGGCCGACCCGGCTGTAGAGGATGTCGTAGTTCAAGGTGGCGTCGGCGGTCACGACGGCGGCGTCGGGGGCGGCGAGCAGCACGCGCAGATTGTTGGCCTCGCGGTCGAGCTGGTAGGCGTACCAGAGGGCGTCCTCGCGGGCCGTCGCCCCGATCTCCCGGTCGCGCTTGACGAGCAGGCCGAAGACGACGACGACGGCGACGAGGAAGACGGCAGAGATCAGCGCGGTGGCGCGAATGCGGCGGTCGAGACAGGCGGCCTCCTCCGGTTCGGACCGCGGGGCACGGCAGGTTACCAGCCTGGTGAAGAGGCGGCCGCCCGGCCGGCTCGGCGTCGTCGTCATCGTCTCGCTCCCGCTTTCGCCCGCCGCCGCTGCAGCGATCCCGCAGAAGCCGCCGCCCGGCCGACCACCCCGGCCGGGCGGCCGGGCGCTTCCCTCACTCGACGGCGATCGTCTTGATCTGCCAGACGCTGCGCGAGAAATACTTCTCGTTGGCGAGGCCCGGCTCGAGGTCGAACGGATAGATCAGGAACAGCGGGCCCTTGTCGCGCACGCTCATCGGCGCGCCGCCGAGACGGGTGGCGAGGATGGTGTCGCGGCCGGTGAAATCCTCCACCGGCACTTCCGCGGCGTAGTCGTTGAGGGCGGCGACGGTGAGCGTCGTGCCGGTGGCGCCGACCGCTTCCAGCACGGCCCGTCCGAGCGGGCCTTCGAACGTGACCGAGCCCTCGTACCACGGGGTTTCGACGACCGCCTTGCGGCCGGGCAGGGCCTCGAGCATGGCGAGGTCGAATTCGGCGGCACCGTCGGCGTTGGTGTTGGCGATGGCGCCGGTGACGGTCAGCACCACCGGGCCGGTCGGCTTCGCCAGCTCGCCGGCCGAGGCGGCGAGCGAGGCGGCGAGGAGGAGGGCGGGAGCGAGCAGCGATGCGGTCTTCATGGGTGGACGGCTTCTCTCGAACGGTCGGGTCGATCGGGGGCGGCCGGCGGGGCCGGGTCCGGGTATGGGCGGCGGGCGCGGGTCAGGCGACGGCGCCGAGCGGCTGGAGGGCGTCGCGGACGGCGACGATCTCGGGCAGGCGCGACAGGAAGGCGTCGACGCAGGCGGGATCGAAGTGGCGGCCGCGCTCGGCGCGGACGTGCTCGACGGCGTCGGCGACGGACCAGGCCGGCTTGTAGGGCCGGGCGCTGGTGAGGGCGTCGAAGACGTCGGCGACGGCGACGATGCGGGCGGCGAGCGGGATCGCGGCGCCGGCGACGCGGCGGGGATAGCCGCCGCCGTCGTAGCGCTCGTGATGACCGAGGGCGATCTCGGCGGCCATCTGCAGCAGGGGAACCTTGCTGCCCTCGAGGATGCGGTAGCCGTCGAGGGTGTGGCGTTCCATGACCCGGCGCTCGTCCTCGGTCAATCGGCCGGGTTTCAGGAGGATGGCGTCGGGCACGCTGATCTTGCCGATGTCGTGCATCGGCGAGGACAGGAAGATCTCGTGGACCTCTTCGGCCGGCCGGTCCATCGCCTCGGCAAGGATGCGGGAATAATGGGCGATGCGGTCGATATGGGCGCCGGTGTCGCCGTCGCGCATCTCGGTGGCGCGGGCGAGACGCAGGATCAGTTCCTCCTCGCGTTCGGCGATGATCCGCGTCGCGGCGGCGACGGCGCGCGTCAGTTCCTCCGCCCGGCTCTGCTGTTCGCGGTGGGCGCGGCGCAGCGCCATCAGGTTGCGCAACCGCGCCTTGAACTCGATCGGGTCGATCGGCTTCTGCAGGAAGTCGGTGGCGCCGACGTCGAGGGCGGAGCGGCGCAGCGCCTGCTCGCCCTCGCCGGTGATCATCACCGCCGGAACGCCCGCCGTCGCCGGCAGGCTCCGCAGCCGCTGGATGAAGGTAACGCCGTCGATGCCGGGCATGACGTAGTCGACGAGGGCGATGTCGCAGCCTTCGCGGGCCGCGTGTTCGAGGCCGGCGGCCGGATCGGTGAAGGCGACGGCCTCGCAGCCCTCGACCTGCTCGACCAGCCGGTTCAGCATCAGGAGATTGGTGCGGTTGTCGTCGACGACCAGGATCTTCAAGACGGACTCTCCAGCGGCGCCGGGCGGCCGGCGCGATCTGCGCGCGAGGGAGACCTGCGACGCCGCTCGTTCCGCAACGTTATTGAGAGAGTTCTAAAGTTGGATTAATCGGATCGTCCAGCAACGTCAGGCAAAAGACGATGGAATGAACTCCTAATACGACCGGGTTCATTCGACGTGACTTTTCCTAAAATCCGATCGACCGTGCAGGAGCCGGCCTCATCGTGATCGCGCTGCCGATCCTTCCCGCGCGTGCGGCGGCCGGCCATCCCGGTGCGGGCGTTCCGATGCGGCGGACGAAGGCCGCCCGGCCGCGGCCGCGTGGTCGGCGATCAGATCGCCCGCTTCAGGCTTTCCGCAATGTAATGGGCGCGCAGGGCGCGGGCGACCGGGCCGGGCCGGCCGTCGCCGATCGGCGTGCCGTCGATGGCGACCACCGCAGTGACGAAGGTGGTCGCCGAGGTGACGAAGGCTTCGGCGGCGGACAGGGCCTCGTCCGGCGTGAAGGCGCGTTCCTCGATGCGGATGCCCTCGTCGCGGGCGCAGGCGAGGACGGCGGCGCGGGTGATGCCGTGGAGGATGGCGTCGGAAAGGTCGCGGGTGACGAGGACGCCGTCCTTCGTGACGATGTGGGCGTTGTTGGAGGTGCCCTCGGTGACGAGGCCGTCCTTCACCATCCAGGCGTCGTCGGCGCCCCTGGCCTTCGCCGCCATCTTGGCGAGGGCGGGGTAGAGCAGCTGCACCGTCTTGATGTCGCAGCGGCTCCAGCGCAGGTCCGGCTCGAACACGACGGTGAGGCCGCGCTCGGCGATCGGGCTCTCGATCAGCGTCTTCTCCTGGGTGAAGAGGACGAGGGTCGGCGGCACGGCGGCGGGGTCGGGAAAGCCGAAGTCGCGGTCGGCGGCGCCGCGGGTGACCTGCAGGTAGACGAGACCCTCGACGACGCCGTTCTCGGTGACGAGGCGGCGGTGGACGTCGAGCAGCGCCGGCTCGTCGACTTCGAAGGCGAGGTCGAGTTCGCGGAGCGAGCGGCGGAGCCGGGCCATGTGGCCGGGAAAGTCGACAAGCTTGCCGCCGAGCACCGTCGTCACTTCGTAGACGCCGTCGGCGAAGAGGAAGCCGCGGTCGAAGATCGAGACGGTGGCCTCGCTCTCGTCGACGTAGCGGCCGTTGACGTGGACGAGACGGGACATCGACGCATTCCTGGTGCCGGCGGGTTCCGCGCGGTTCGGCGCGGCGGTTCGGCGGCATAGGATCAGGTCGCAGGCTCCGGTGCAACGGGAAGATGGCGGCGCCGTCGCGGCGACGGTCCGGCGGCTCGCGGCCGCCGTCCCGTACCGCCGACGGCGCCGCAGGGGCACCGCGAAACGACCGGATCAGGCCGAGAATCGGGTCTCGTAGTCGGCACGCAGGGTCTTCCAGCGGTCCCAGAACGGCTGCGGGGTTTCGCCGGCGAGGCGAGCGCCGAGGACGTCGAGATGGCCGTGCCAGCCGGGGCCGACCATCAGCGCCGCGGCCGGGCTGGCGAGGCGGCGGTGGACGAGGGTCAGCAGGATGCCGTCGTCGCGCGCAGCGAGGTCGATCGTGACGTCGCCGTTGTTGCCGAAGGCGAAGGCGAGGCGGGTCGGCGGCTCGACGGCGATGATGCGGCAGTCCATGCGGTGCTCGGAGCCGAAGTCGTCGGGCCGCCTGCCCGGCGGATCGGTCAGTTCGTCGTTGCGCCAGACGAGTTGGAAGGCCGCGCCGGCCTCGAGCGGCATCTCGCCGGCGGCGAGCCAGCGCCGGCGCAGGTCGCTTTCGACGAGATGGGCCCAGACCCGCTCGATCGGGCCGGGCAGCAGGCGCTCGATCCGCAGCGTGGCGGGCTCGACGAGGGTGCCGTAGGGGGTGGCGAAAGGGGCGGGCTTGGCGAGGATGGTCACGAGGGGTCTCCTTCGTCGGTCGGGCCGGACACCTTGCGGGCGGCGGCGGCATCGTCGTGAATTTCAGGGTCGGGGGAGGCGGGGTCCGGGGATCCGGCTTCCGGGGCGGGGGCGTCCTCGGCCCGCAGCAGGGCTTCGAGGGCGTCGAGGCGGCTCGTCCAGAAGGCCTCGTAGCGGGCGAGCCAGCGGTGGGCCCTGGCGAGCGGTTCGGGATCGAGCCGGCAGACGTGGCTGCGGCCGCGGATCTCCCGGCGCAGCAACCCGACGCTCTCGAGCACCTTGACGTGCTTGGAGGCGGCGGCCAGCGACATCGCGAAGGGTTCGGCGAGCTGGCCGACGGTGCGCTCGCCGGCGGCGAGGTCGGCGATCATCCGGCGCCGGGTGGCGTCGCCGAGGGCGTGGAAGACGGGGTCGAGCGGGGGTGTCTGTAATTCAACCATGTGGTTTAATATAGTCGGGCGCGGAAAATAGTCAACCATCAGGTTGAATATTTCGCAGGGGAACGACGAGTCGCCGCAGGCGAGGAGGGAGAGGGGTCCGCCGGAGGTCGGCAGGGCAGGAGCGGCGAGCCTATTCCCGTGGCCGGCGGCGGCTCCTAAGGTGGGTCGACCTCCCCCCGCTCGCCGGAGCCGCCATGTCCCGCCGCTTCTACTGGAACGAACTCACCACCCGCGACTTCGCCGGCCTCGACCGCGAGACGACGATCGCCGTGCTGCCGGTCGCCTCGACCGAGCAGCACGGCCCGCACCTGCCGGTCGCCACCGACGCGGCGATCGCCGCGGGCATGCTGGCGGAGCTGAAGGCGCGGGCGTCGGCGGATCTCGACCTGCTGGTGCTGCCGGTCCAGGAGATCGGCAAGGCCAACGAGCACGTCTACGGCCCTGGCACGCTGTCCTTCGGCGCCGAGCTGCTGATTCCGGCGTGGACGGCGATCGGCGAGAAGGTGGCGGCCGCCGGGCTTTCCAAGATGATCATCGTCAATTCTCACGGCGGCAACGCCGACGTCGTCTCCATCGTCGCCCGCGAGATCCGCGTGCGCTTCGGCATGGCGGTCGTCGCCACCCACTGGAGCCGCTTCGGAGCGCCGGAGGGGATGTACGACGCGCGCGAGCTGAAATACGGCATCCACGGCGGCGACATGGAGACCTCGCTGATGCTGCATTTCCGCCCCGAACTGGTGCGGATGGACGAGGCGAAGGACTTCGTTTCGGCGGCGGAGGGCATGGCCGCGGAGTTCGCGCTGCTGCAGCCGACCCCGCCGCACGCCCTCGCCTGGATCGCCCACGACCTCAACCCGGACGGGGCGCTGGGCGACGCCTCGAAGGCGAGCGCGGCAAAGGGCGCGGCGACCGCGGCCCACCAGGTCGAGGGCTTCGTCGCGCTCGCCCGCGATCTCGCGCGCTTTCCGCTGGCGCGACTCTATCGACCGGGCTGAGCGACGCGATCCGCCGGGCAGGCGCCGGCTGGCGAGACACCGCGCCGGAGGCGGCGCCTCGAACAAAGCGGCGGGCGAGGGCGTTCCCGAGGCGACATGCCGGCCCGTTGCGGGCGCGGCGCCCTCGTTTCCGAAGGAAGCCCTCTATGGATCTTCTCCGCATCCTCATCGCCATCCTGCTGCCGCCGCTCGGGGTCTTCCTCCAGGTCGGTCTCGGCGGCGCGTTCTGGCTCAACATCCTGCTGACCCTGCTCGGCTACATCCCCGGCATCGTCCACGCGGTCTGGGTGATCGCCCGGCGCTGAGGCGGCGCGCCTCCAGACGACGAAAAGCCCGTCCGCGGAACGCCGCGGACGGGCTTTTCGGTGTCGTGCGACGGCGGTTCAGCGGCGCTGGTTGTAGACGTCGATGCAGACGGCGCCGAGCAGGACGAGGCCCTTGATGACCTGCTGGTAGTCGATGCCGATGCCGAGAATCGACATGCCGTTGTTCATCACGCCCATGATCAGCGCGCCGATCACCGCGCCCGTCACCTTGCCGACGCCGCCGTAGGCCGAGGCGCCGCCGATGAAGCAGGCGGCGATGACGTCGAGTTCGAAGCCGAGGCCGGCCTTCGGCGTCGCCGTGTTGAGCCGTGCGGCGAAGACGAGGCCGGCGAGGGCGGCGAGCATGCCCATGTTGACGAAGGTCAGGAACGTGAGCCGCTCGGTGCGGATGCCCGACAGCTTGGCGGCGCGCTCGTTGCCGCCGACCGCGTAGATCTGGCGGCCGACGATGGTGCGCGAGGTCAGGAAGGCATAGGCGGCGATCAGCACGCCCATCACGATCAGCACGTTGGGCAGGCCACGGTGCGAGGCGATCAGGTAGGTCGCGTAGAGGATGACGCCGGCCAGCACGAGATTCTTGAAGTGGAAGAAGCCCTGGGGCTCGGTGTCGATGCCGTGGGCGACCTGGCGGGCGCGGCTCTTGACGCTGAACCAGACCAGCAGCGCCGCCACCGCGGCGCCGAGGATCAGCGAGGTCGGATAGAGCGCGCCGGCCTCGGGAAAGAACTCGGGGATGAAGCCCGACGACAGCTTCTGGAAGCCGCTCGGGAACGGGCCGACCGACTGGCCGCCGAGCAGGGCCAGCGACAGGCCCTTGAACACCAGCATGCCGGCGAGGGTGACGATGAAGGACGGGATCTTGAAATAGGCCACCCAGAAGCCCTGGGCGGCGCCGATGGCCGCGCCGACGGCGAGGCAGGCGACCACCGCGATCGGCGCCGGCACGCTCCACGTCACCATCATCACCGCGGCGAGGGCGCCGATGAAGCCGGCGACCGAGCCGACCGAGAGGTCGATGTGGCCGGTGACGATGACCATCAGCATGCCGAGGGCCATGATCACGATGTAGCTGTTCTGCAGCACCAAGTTGGTGAGATTGAGCGGCCGCAGCAGCGTGCCGTCGGTGACGACCTGGAAGAAGGCCATGATCGCGAACAGCGACAGCAGCATGCCGTATTCGCGCAGGTTGTTCTTCAGGAAGCCGCTGTGTCGTTCATGTCCGAGCGTGGCGGTGTCGTCGCTCATGTCCTCGCCTCCCGTTTGCGCACGATCGAGCGCATGATCTTCTCCTGCGTCGCCTCTTCCGCCGGGAACTCCCCGACGAAGGCGCCCTCGTTCATCACGCAGATGCGGTCCGAGATGCCGATGAGTTCGGGCATCTCGGAGGAGATCACGATCACGGCTTTGCCCGCGTCGGCCAGTTCGTTGATGATGCAGTAGATTTCATACTTGGCGCCGATGTCGATGCCCCGGGTCGGCTCGTCGAGGATCAGCACCTCCGGCTCCGTGAACAGCCATTTCGACAGCACCACCTTCTGCTGGTTGCCGCCGGAAAGCTTGCCGCATTCCTGATAGACGCTCGACGAGCGGATCCGCATGCGGCCGCGGTAGTCGCCGGCGGCCTTCAGTTCGGCGACGTCGTCGAGCACCATCCGCCGCGACACCGCCGGCAGGTTGGCGAGGGTGACGTTCTTGCGGATGTCCTCGGCGAGCAGCAGGCCGAGCTGCTTGCGGTCCTCGGTGACGTAGGCGAGGCCGGCGTCGATGGCGCGTCCGACGTTGGAAAGGTCGACCGGGCGGCCGTCGATCAGCGCTTCGCCGCTGATCTTCTGGCCCCAGGAGCGGCCGAACAGGCTCATGGCGAATTCGGTGCGCCCGGCGCCCATCAGCCCGGCGATGCCGACGATCTCGCCGCGGCGGACGGTGAAGTCGACGTTGCGGATCACCTGGCGCTCGGGATGGAGCGGGTGGAACACCGACCAGTTCCGCACCTCGAAGGCGACGGCGCCGATCTTCGGCTCGCGCTTCGGGAACCGGTGCTCGAGGTCGCGGTCGACCATCGAGCGGATGATGCGGTCCTCCTCGGCCGGTGCGGCGCGGCAGTCGATCGAATCGACGGTGCGGCCGTCGCGCAGCACCGTGATGGTGTCGGCGACCCGGGAGACCTCGTTGAGCTTGTGGGAGATCAGGATCGAGGAGATGCCCTGGGCCTTGAACTCGAGCAGCAGGTCGAGCAGCGCCTCGCTGTCCTTCTCGTTGAGGCTCGCGGTCGGCTCGTCGAGGATCAGCAGCTTGACCTCCTTCGACAGCGCCTTGGCGATCTCGACGAGCTGCTGCTTGCCGACGCCGATGTTGGTGACGAGGGTGTCGGGGTTCTCGGTCAGGCCGACCTTCCTCAGCAGCGTCCGCGCCCGGGCGTAGACCTCGGCGCGGTCGATCACGCCGAAGCGCGCCGGCGGATGGCTGAGGAAGATGTTCTCGGCGATCGACATCAGCGGGATCAGCGCGAGTTCCTGATGGATGATGATGATGCCGACGGCTTCGCTGTCGTTGATGTCGTGGAACTGCCGTTCCTCGCCCTCGTAGAGGATCGAGCCCTCGTAGGAGCCGTGCGGATAGACCCCCGACAGCACCTTCATCAGCGTCGACTTGCCGGCGCCGTTCTCACCGACGAGGGCGTGGATCTCGCCGGCGGCGACGGAGAAGTTGACGTCGGACAGCGCGACGACGCCGGGAAAGCGTTTGGTGATGCCGCGCATTTCGAGGATGGGGGTCATGGACGGTCTCTGGCGTGGTGGAGCCGGTAGGCGGCGGGGCGGCCGCGTCGTTCGTCCCGCTCCCCTCGGGGAGAGGGACGGGGAGAGAGGCCGGCGCCGCCGTCCCCTCTCCCCTCGCGTCGCGTTCATCCGCGCCAACCGCGCGGACGAGCGGTCTCACATGATCTGGTCCTTGGTGTAGTAGCCCGAGCCCACCAGGATCTCCTCCCAGTTGGACTTGTCGACCGCCACCGGCTTCAGCAGGTAGGAGGGCACCACCTTGACGCCGTTGTCGTAGGTCTTGGTGTCGTTGATCTCGGGTTCCTTGCCCGACATCATGGCATCGACCATGTCCGCCGTCACCTTGGCGAGTTCGCGGGTGTCCTTGAAGATGGTCGAGTACTGCTCGCCGGCGATGATCGACTTGACCGAGGGCACCTCGGCGTCCTGGCCGGAGACCACCGGCATCGCCATGTCGCCCGAGCCGTAGCCGACGCCCTTCAGCGAGGAGAGGATGCCGATCGAGAGGCCGTCGTAGGGGGAGAGGACGGCGTCGACGCGCTTGTCGGAGTAGTAGGCGGACAGGATGTTGTCCATGCGGGCCTGGGCGACGGCGCCGTCCCAGCGCAGGGTGCCGACCTTGTCCATGCCCATCTGGCCGGACTGGACGACCAGCTTGCCCTCGTCGATGTAGGGCTGCAGCACGCTCATGGCGCCGTCGTAGAAGAAGAAGGCGTTGTTGTCGTCCGGCGAGCCGCCGAACAGCTCGATGTTGAAGGGGCCCTTGCCGTCGGCGACGCCGAGGGCGTCGACGATCGACTGGGCCTGCAGCACGCCGACCTGGAAGTTGTCGAAGGTGGCGTAGTAGTCGACGTTGGGCGAGCCCTTGATCAGGCGGTCGTAGGCGATGACCTTGATGCCGGAATCGGCGGCCTGCTGCAGGACGTCGGACAGGGTGGTGCCGTCGATCGAGGCGATGACCAGCACCTTGACGCCCTTCGTCACCATGTTCTCGATCTGCGAGAGCTGGTTGGGGATGTCGTCCTCGGCATACTGCAGGTCGGTGCCGTAGCCGCGGTCGGTCAGCACCTTCACCATGTTGTCGCCGTCGGCAATCCAGCGGGCGGAGGACTTGGTCGGCATGGCGATGCCGATGGTGCCCTTGTCCTGAGCGGAGGCGGGCATCGCGAAGGCGAAGGCGCCGAGCGCCAGCGCCGCGAGGGTCGTCTTCAAGAGGTTCATCGTTCACTCCCTTGTCGCCGGGCGGCGCCGTTCCCGCGCCGTTCGGCCGTTCCGCGCCAGGACCCCTCCCGGCCGCGGTCTTCGATCCGCCCGGCGTGGCGCCGGCCGGTCTTCTGGCCGGGGCGCCTTCTGCGGACGCCGCGGCGATCCCTGCCCGCCTCAGTCGAGGAAAGCCTCGACGAAGCGGTGGCGGCCGAGCATGAAGGCGTCGGCGACGTGGGCGAGCGGGGCGACGTCGACGTCGAGGCCGCGCGTGTCGACGAGCTCCACGAAGCGGGCGTAGATGCCGTCGTATTCGGCCTCCGGCGCCTCGATCATCGCCTCGCCGTCCAGCGTCATCGCCTTGCCGCCGCCGGACAGCACGAGGAGGCCGGCGTCGGTGTCGACGCGCACGTCCCAGGTCTGCGGCCCGGTCTGGCGCCAGTCGAAGACGGCGCGGACCGGAACGCCGGCGGTGTCGGCGAAGGCGAGGTCGGCGGCGATCGGCGCGGCGCGGTTCTCCGGAAACTCCAGCTCGGCGCCGGTCAGGAAGAAGGGCCGCGGCAGGATACGGGTGA
The DNA here is from genome assembly GCA_937900425.1 of uncultured Alphaproteobacteria bacterium. Classification (GTDB taxonomy): domain Bacteria; phylum Pseudomonadota; class Alphaproteobacteria; order Rhizobiales; family Pleomorphomonadaceae; genus CALCDT01. The sequence continues at coordinate 12,211 of CALCDT010000261.1, forward strand.
CGATCGAGAGGGCGTTGATGCCCGGATCGAACACGCCGAAGCCGCCCGGCTCCCAGATCCAGTCCTGGCCCGGATGCCAGTGGCGCACGTCCTCCTTCCAGATCACCTCGACGGAGCGGATCGTCCGCCCGGCGAGGAAGGCTCGCGCCGGCTCGACGGCCGGGGCGAAGCGGGAATGCCAGGTGGCGAACAGGGTGACGCCCTCGTGACGCGCGAGTTCGACGAGAGGTGCGATCTCCGAGACGGTGGCGCCCGGCGGCTTCTCGAGCAGCACGTGCTTGCCGGCCGCGAGCGCCGCGGCGGCCTGGGCCCGGCGGACCTGCGGCGGCGTGCAGAGCGCGACGGCGTCGACGGAAAGGTCCGAGGCGAGGAGGGCGTCGAGGGTGGCGAAATGCGGCACGCCGGGCACCTCGGCGTTGCGGCTCGCGATCGCCGCGAGCTCGATCCCCGCCGTGCGGGCGATCGAGGGCAGGTGCTGGTCGCGGGCGATCTTGCCGAGGCCGACGACGGCGAGGCGGATCGGGGCGCCGGACGCCGGGGCAGGGGAAGCCGGGGTGGTCGCGGGTGCCATGGTCAGCGGGCCCACTTGAGCACGAGGGCGTCGCGCTCGGCGGCGAGCTCGACGAGGGCTTCGCGGGTCTGCGGATGCATCGGCGCCAGCGGGGCGCGGCCGTCGTCGCAGGCGACGATGCCGCCGGCCTTCATCAGCGCCTTGGCGGCGAGCAGGCCGCACTGGCGGTTCTCGTGGTTGATCAGCGGCAACCAGCGGGCGTAGGCGGCGCGCGCCGCGGCGCGGTCGCCGGCGCGCCACGGGTCCATGATCTGGCGGATGCCGTCGGGAAAGCCGCCGCCGGTCATGGCGCCGGTCGCCCCGGCGTCGAGGTCGGCCATCAGGGTGATCGCCTCCTCGCCGTCCCACGGGCCCTCGATCGCCGCGCCGCCGAGTTCGATCAGCCGGCGCAGCTTGGCCGCGGCCATCGGCGTCTCGATCTTGAAATAGGCGACGTGCTCGATCTCGCGGGCCATCCGGGCGAGGAACTCCGCCGACAGCGGCGTGCCGGCGACGGGCGCGTCCTGGATCATGATCGGGATCGGGATCGCGTCGGAGACGGCGGCGAAGAAGTCGAAGACGCCGGCTTCGGCGACGCGGATCGTGGCGCCGTGGTAGGGCGGCATGATCATCACCATCGCCGCCCCGGCGTCGGCGGCGCGCCTGGAGCGCTCGGCGCAGACCCGCGTCGAGAAATGGGTGGTGGTGACGATCACCGGCACCCGGCCGGCGACGTGGTCGAGGATGGCGTCGGTCAGGATCTCGCGCTCGGCGTCGGTCAGCACGAACTGCTCGGAGAAATTGGCGAGGATGCAGAGCCCGTCCGAGCCGGCGTCGATCATGAAGTCGACGGCGCGCAGCTGGCCGGCAAGGTCGAGCTCGCCGCGGGCGTCGAAGATGGTCGGCACGACCGGGAAGACGCCGCGGTAGGGGCGGGATGCGCCGGTGGGCGGGGCGTTCGTCCGGGTGACGGGGGCGGAAACCATGGGCATGTCGTCTCAGTGATTGTCGCGGGGAACGGGGGAGCCGGAGCGGCCGACCAGGAAGTCGAGGTCGGCGCCCTTGTCGGCCTGGAGCACGTGGTCGACGTAGAGCTTGGTCCAGCCGCGCGCCGGGGGCGCCTCCGGCGGGGTCCAGGCGGCGCGGCGGGCGGCGAGTTCGGCGTCGTCGACGTGGAGGTGCAGCGAGCGGGCCGGCACGTCGAGGGTGATCAGGTCGCCGTTCCGCACCAGCGCCAGCGGCCCGCCGGCGGCGGCCTCCGGGGCGACGTGGAGGACGACGGTGCCATAGGCGGTGCCGGACATGCGCGCGTCGGAGATGCGGATCATGTCGCGCACGCCCTCGCGCAGGAGTTTCGACGGGATCGGCATGTTGCCGACCTCGGCCATGCCGGGATAGCCCTTCGGACCGCAGTTCTTCAGCACCATGATGCATGACGCATCGATGTCGAGGCTCTCGTCGTCGACGCCGTGGTGCATCTCCTCGACGTTTTCGAAGACGACGGCGCGCCCGGTGTGGACCATCAGGTGCGGCGAGGCGGCCGACGGCTTGATGACGGCTCCGTCGGGGGCGAGGTTGCCGGTGAGGATGGCGATGCCGGCGTCGGGCTTGAACGGCGCCTCGAAGGAGGTGATGACCTCGGCGTTCCAGCAGGTCGCGCTCTCGACGTTCTCCCAGATGGTGCGGCCGTTGACGGTGAGGGCGTCGCGGTGGAGCAGGTCGCGCTCGGCCAGCGTCTTCAGCACCACCGGCAGGCCGCCGGCATAGTGGAAGTCCTCCATCAGGAAGCGGCCCGAGGGCATCAGGTCGACGAGGCAGTGGACGGCGCGGCCGAAGCGGTCGAAGTCGTCGAGGGTGAGGTCGACGCCGATCCGGCCGGCGATGGCGAGCAGGTGGACGACGGCGTTGGTCGAGCCGCCGATCGCGGCCAGCGTCCGGATCGCATTCTCGAAGGCCTTGCGGGTCAGGATCTTCGAGGGGGTGAGGTCTTCCGCCACCATCTCGACGATGCGGCGGCCGGCCATGCGGGCGAGGTGGTTGCGGCGGGCGTCGGTCGCCGGGATCGCCGCGTTCTCCGGCAGGCCGAAGCCCAGCGCCTCGACCATCGAGGCCATGGTCGAGGCCGTGCCCATGGTCATGCAGTGGCCGTGGCTGCGGTTCATGCCCGCCTCGGCCTCGTGGAACTCGTCGAGGGTGATCTCGCCGGCGCGGAGCTGCTCGCTCATCGAGATGATGCTGGTGCCCGAGCCGATGATCTGGCCGCGGTAGACGCCGCGCAGCTGCGGGCCGCCGGAAACGCCGATCGCCGGCAGGTCGGCCGAGGCGGCGCCCATCATCAGCGCCGGGGTGGTCTTGTCGCAGCCCATCAGCAGCACGACGCCGTCGAGCGGATGGGCGCGGATGCCCTCCTCGACGTCCATGGCGGCGAGGTTGCGATAGAGCATCGCGGTTGGCCGCATCGTCACCTCGCCGAGCGAGGAGACCGGGAATTCGAGCGGGAAGCCGCCGGCGTCGAGCACGCCGTAGCGGACGTGTTCGGCGATGGTGCGGAAATGGGAGTTGCAGGGATTGAGCTCGGACCAGGTGTTGCAGATGCCGATCACCGGCCGCCCCTCGAACTGGTCCTGCGGGAAGCCGCGGTTCTTCAGGAAGGAGCGGTAGTAGAAGCCCATCTTGTCCTGGCGTCCGAACCAGGCGGTGCTGCGCAGGGGCTTCTTGGTCGGCCCGTCGGTCATGGTTCGATACTCTCGATGGGGGGATCGCGGGTTGGATCGGAGGCGCCCGCGGCGAGGGCGGCGAGGGCGGGCGCCTCGACCAGCGCGGCGGATCGGTAGGGCTGCGGGCGGGCCGGCGCGCCGCCGTGACGGCGCAGGCCGTTGAAGATCACCTCGGTCATCGCCTCGGCGGCGCGCGGCGCGTCGCCGGCGTCGATGGCGTCGACGATGGCGCCGTGGGCGTAGAGCGTCGCCTCGCGCTCGGCCTCCTCGACCGGCGCCGAGAGGCGGAAGGAGGCGCGCAGCGCCGCCTCGATCACCGCGCCGATCGAGCGCATGAAGGGGTTGCCGGCGGCGTGGGCGATCTCGAGGTGGAGGGCGAGGTCGGCGTCGGCGAAGTCGGCGGAATCGGAGGGCGCCCCGCGCATGCGCTCCATGCAGGCCCGCATCGCCGCCACCATGTCGTCGTCGCGCCGCTCGGCGGCCAGCGCCGCGGTGCGTGGCTCGACGGCGAGGCGGATGTCGGCGAGATCGCGCAGGAAGCGCTTGTCGATGCCGGCCTCGAGGTGCCAGGCGAGCAGGTCGGGGTCGAACATGTTCCACGACGAGCGCTCGCGCACGCGGGTTCCGACCTTGGCCTTGGCGACGATCAGCCCCTTGGCCGAGAGGGTCTTCATGCTCTCGCGCAGCACCGTGCGCGAGACGTCGAACATCGCCGAAAGCTCGGCGTCGCGCGGCAGGCCGGAGCCCTCCGGATAGCGGCCGGAGATGATGTCGATGGCCAGCGTGCGGGTCACCTCGGCCTGGTGGGAGTGGCCGCGTCCGGCGGGGATGAAGACGAGCGGCGTGGTCATGGGGCGGTCCTCTGGCGCAGGCGGGCCGCGCCGCGGCCCGGCAATCCGGCCATCGTCTGCTGGAAGGCGATGAAGGCGAACAGCAGCATGCCCGTGGCGATCTTGGCCCACCAGCTGGAAAGGGTGCCGTCGAAGGTGATGTAGGTCTGGATCAGCCCCATGATCAGCACGCCGACGAAGGAGCCGAACATGGTGCCGGCGCCGCCGGTGAGCAGGGTGCCGCCGATGACCACGGCGGCGATGGTGTCGAGCTCGACGCCGACGGTGGCGAGCGAGTAGCCGGCCCCGGTGTAGAAGGAGAAGACGATGCCGGCGAGCCCGGCGAGCAGGCTCGACAGCATGTAGACGGCGATGGTGGTCGGCCCGGTGCGCACGCCCATCAGCGTCGTCGTCGCCCGGCCGCCGCCGAGCGCGTAGACGTTGGTGCCGAAGCGGGTGAAATGCAGCAGCAGGCCACCGAGGACGAAGGTCGCCATCATGATGATGGCGATGATCCTGAGACGGCCGCCGCCGGGCAGGCGGAAGGAGAAGCCGGAGACCTGAGAATAGAAGTCGGCGACGATCGGGATCGATTCCGTCGAGATCAGGAAGGCGGTGCCGCGGGCGAGGAACATCCCGGCCAGCGTCACGATGAAGGCCGGCATCTCGAGATAGTGGATCAGCGCTCCCATGGTGCCGCCGAAGACCGCGCAGATCAGGAGCAGCATCGCGAAGGCGAGAAGCGGGTGGACGCCGGCGCCGATGACGACGGCGAGGAAGATGGTCGAGAAGCCGATCACCGAGCCGACCGAGAGGTCGATGCCGCCGGAGATGATGACGAAGGTCATGCCGACGGCGAGGATGCCGAGGAAGGCGTTGTCTGTGAGCAGGTTCATGACCACGCGGGTCGAGGCGAAGTTCGGAAACTGCAGCGAGCAGTAGAGGAAGCCGAGCAGGAAGACGAGCGTCGTGACGACGACGGGAAGGTGGCGGCGCATCATGTCCGGGCTCTCCTTGCGGCGAGGAAGCCGCGCAGGGCGCCGAGCTTGGGCGACTGCAGCAGCAGGACGGCGAGCACGACGACCGCCTTGACGACGAGGTTGAGCTCGGGCCGGTAGCCCGACAGCAGGATGCCGGTGTTCATCGCCTGGATGATCAGGGCGCCGACCACGGCGAGGACGATGCTGAAGCGCCCGCCGAACAGCGAGGTGCCGCCGATCACCACGGCGAGGATGGCGTCGAGTTCCAGCCAGAGGCCGGCGTTGTTGGCGTCGGCGCCGCGGATGTCGGCGGCGGCGACGACGCCGGCCAGTGCGGCGCAGAGGCTGCACCAGACGTAGACGGCGATGGTGGTGGCGCGGGTGTCGATGCCGGCGAGCCGGCTCGCCCGGGCGTTGGCGCCGGTGGCCTCGACCAGCAGGCCGAGGGCGGTGCCGCGGACGAGGGCGAGGGTGAGGAGCAGCATCACCGCCGTCAGCACCACCGGCATCGGCACGCCGAGGAAGGCGCCGCTGCCGAGGCCGGCGAGGCCGGGCGAGGTGAAGGTGACGATCCGGCCCTCGGTGATCAGCTGGGCGATGCCGCGGCCGGCGACCATCAGGATCAGCGTCGCGACGATCGGCTGGATGCGGAAGACCGAAACGAGGAAGCCGTTCCAGAGGCCGCAGAGCGCGCCGGCGGCCAGCGCCGCAGCGAGGCAGACGGCGACCGGCTGGCTGTCGGCGAGCGAGGCGGCGATGGCGCCGGCGATCGCCATCACCGCGCCGACCGAGAGGTCGATGCCGCGGGTGGCGATGACGAGCACCATGCCGATCGACAGCAGCGCCACCGGCGCGCCGCGGTTGAAGACGTCGACGACGCTGCCGAACAGCCGGCCGTCCTGGAGGCGGACGTCGAAGAACTGCGGCGACACCGACCAGTTGACGAGGAGGATGACCGCGAAGGCGGCGAGCTGGGCGAGGCCGGTCCGCGGCAGGCGGAAGCCGCGCGTCGCGCCGGCGGGGGTCGGGCCGGGGGCCGGCTTCGACGGGGCCTGTCCGGACGGGGTCGGACGGGAGGGCGCGCTCATGCGGCCCTCGCGTCGTCTTCGGCGATGGCGGCGAGCACCGCGGGCACGGTGACGGCGTCGCCGGAAAGGCGGGCGACGTGGCGGCGGTCGCGCAGCACGACGATCTCGTCGGCGTAGGTGACGATCTCCTCGATCTCGGAGGAGATGACGAGCAGGGCGAGGCCGTCGTCGCAGAGCCGGCGGATCAGGCGGATGATCTCGGCGTGGGCGCCGACGTCGATGCCGCGGGTCGGCTCGTCGAGAATGAGCAGGCGCGGGTCGGTGGCGAGCCAGCGGGCGAGCAGCGCCTTCTGCTGGTTGCCGCCCGACAGCAGGCCGATCGGGCGCTCCGGGTCGGCCGGGCGGATGTCGAGCAGGGCGATGTATTTCGCCGCGATGGCGTCCTGCTCGCGCCGCGACAGCGGCCGCATCCAGCCGCGCCTCGCCTGGAGGGCGAGGACGATGTTCTCGCGCACGGTCAGCTCGGCGACGATGCCGTCGGTCTTGCGCTCCTCGGGGCAGAAGCCGAAACCGAGGCGCACCGCCTCGCGCGGGGTGGCGAGCCGGGCCGGGGCGCCGTCGACGGTGGCGGCGCCGGCGTCGGCGGTCTCGGCGCCGAAGACGAGACGGGCGGTTTCGGTGCGCCCCGAGCCGAGCAGGCCGGCGAGGCCGACCACCGAGCCGCGGCGCAGGACGAGGTCGAAGGGGGCGACGTAGCGGTTCTTGCCGTAGCCGGTGAAGGTGGCGAGCGGGGCGGCGGCGCTTCCGGCCGGCGCCGAGCCGGCCTCGCGGTGGCTCTCGACCTCGGCGAGCTCGCGGCCGAGCATCATGCGGACGAGATCGAGCTTCGGCAGCGAGGCGGTCTCCCGCTCGCCGACGAGGCGGCCGTTGCGCAGCACGGTGATGCGGTCGGCGATGGCGTAGACCTGGTCGAGGAAGTGGGTGACGAAGACGATGCCGATGCCGCGCTCCTTGAGCGAGCGCATGACGCGGAACAGGATCGCCACTTCCTGGGCGTCGAGGCTGGCGGTCGGCTCGTCGAGGATCAGCACCCGGGCGGAAAGGTCGACGGCGCGGGCGATGGCGGTGATGTGCTGGACGGCGACGGAATAGTCGGCGAGCGGGGCCGAGACGTCGATGTCGAGGCCGAAGCCGGACAGCAGCTCGCGGGCGCGGCGGCGCATCTCGCCGGTTCGCACCAGGCCGAAGCGGGTCGGCTGGCGGTCGAGGTAGAGGTTGTCGGCGACCGAGAGGTTCGGCAGGAGGTTGACCTCCTGGTAGACCGTGGCGATGCCGGCGGCGACGGCCTCGGCGCCGGTCTTCGGGTCGATCGCGGCGCCGTCGAGGCGGATCGTACCCTCGTCGCGGGCGATGATGCCGGTGACGGTCTTGATCAGGGTCGACTTGCCGGCGCCGTTCTCGCCGAGCAGGGCGTGGACCTCGCCGGCGCGGAGCGTGAAGTCGACGCGGTCGAGGGCGCGCTGGCCGACGAAGCTCTTGGAAAGCCCGCGGATCTCGAGAAGCGGGGCGTCGGAGACGGTGTCCATGGCCGGTCCGGTCGTGGCGAGGGCGGGAGCGGGCGGAAGAAGGGATCGCGCGGGGCTCGGGCGGCGCCGGGGAGGGGTCCCGGCGCCGCCCGAGAGGGCGTGATCAGTAGCCGAGGCCCTTGCGCCTCTCGTACTCGCCCGAGGGATCGTTGTCCTTGGTGTAGAGCTTCGATTCCGTCTGGATCCACTTCGGCGGAACGGTGCCGGCGTCCTTGAAGGCGGCGAGGGCGTCGAAGGCCGGGCCGGCCATGTTCGGCGTCAGCTCGACCGTGGCGTTGGCCTCGCCGTCGGCGATCGCCTTGAAGATGTCCGGAACCGCGTCGATCGAGACGACGAGGATGTCGGTGCCGGGCTTGAGGCCGGCTTCCTTGATCGCCTGGATGGCGCCGACGGCCATGTCGTCGTTGTGGGCGTAGAGGGCGCAGATGTTCTTGCCGCCGTCCTCGGCCTTGAGGAAGCTCTCCATGACCTCCTTGCCCTTGGTGCGGGTGAAGTCGCCGGTCTGGGTGCGGACGATCTTGAGGTTGTCGTGGCCGGCGATCGCCTCGTCGAAGCCCTTCTTGCGGTTGATCGCCGGCGAGGAGCCGACGGTGCCCTGGAGCTCGACGACGTTGCAGGGCTTGTCGCCGACGGCGTTCACCAGCCATTCGCCGGCGACGCGGCCCTCGTGGACGGTGTCGGAGGTGACGGCGGTCAGGTAGAGGCTGTCGTCGGCGGTGTCGATGGTGCGGTCGAGCAGGATGACCGGGATGTCCGCGTCCTTGGCTTCCTCGAGCACGTCGTCCCAGCCGGTGGCGACCACCGGGGCGAGGAAGATCGCGTCGACGCCCTGGGCGACGAAGGAGCGGATCGCCTTCAGCTGGTTCTCCTGCTTCTGCTGGGCGTCGGCGATCTTGAGATCGACGCCGCGCTTTTCGGCCTCCTGCTTGGTGACGGAGGTCTCGGCCGCGCGCCAGCCGGATTCGGAACCGATCTGCGAGAAGCCGACGGTCATGCCGGCGGCGAAGGCGGAGCCGGCGAAGGACGCGGCGAGCGCCGTCGCGACGAGAAACGTCTTGATCTTCATGGGTCTTTCACTCCCTGAGCGGATGCCGCGAGCGTGGACGTATCTCTGTCGGGTCCTTCGCCTCGCCGGCCGGAAGGCACGCTAGGCGAAGTCTGGACCGGACGCAATAGTCATACTATATGATTAGAATGATTTTTCACGCGACCGGCGCCGCGCCCGTCTTGGCCGGTCCGGCGGGGTCGGATATGCAAGAGCGGCGGCGCCGGAAACCGCGGATCCCCTTGCGGGATCCGCCGGCGGAGAGCCGCCGGGTGCGAGACGAGGAGACGGCGATGCGGATACTCGATCCGGCGCAGACGGCGGCGGCGCTGCCCTATCCGGCGCTGATCGACGGGCTGAGGCGCGCCTTCGCCGCCGGGCTGGAGGCGCCGATGCGCCATCACCACACGATGGCGCGCAGCGGCGAGCCCGACGCGGTGCTGCTGCTGATGCCGGCCTTCGCCGGCGACGGCAGCTACGGCGGCGTCAAGATCGTGACGGTGACGCCGGGCAACGCCGCCCGCTCGCTGCCGGCGGTGGCGGCGAGCTATCTCTTGTTCGACGAGACCACCGGCGCCCATCTCGCCCTGATCGACGGCGGCGAACTGACCTGCCGGCGCACCGCCGCCGCCTCGGCGCTGGCCGCCGACCACCTCGCGCGGAAAGATGCGCGCTCGCTGCTCGTCGTCGGCGCCGGCCGGGTCGCGGCGCAGCTGCCGGCGGCCTATCGCGCCGTCCGCCCGATCGAGCGGGTCGCCGTGTGGAACCCGCGCCCGGCCCGGGCCGAGGCGCTGGCCGCGCAGCTGTGCGCCGAGGGCTTCGACGCGGAGGCGGCAGGCGACCTCGAGGCCGCGGTCGCCGAGGCCGACGTCGTCTCCTGCGCGACGCTGTCGCAGGCACCGCTGATCGAGGGCACCTGGATGCGGCCCGGCCAGCATCTCGACCTGATCGGCTCGTTCACCCCGGCGATGCGCGAGGCCGACGACGCGGCGATGGTCCGCGGCCGGGTCTTCGTCGACACCCTCGCCGCGCTCGCCGAGACGGGCGACCTGATCGCGCCGATGGCGAGCGGGGCCCTCGCCCCCGACCGCATCGCCGGCACGCTCTACGACCTCTGCGCCGGCCGGGCCGGGCGGGAGGGCGCGCAGGAAATCACCGTCTTCAAGAGCGTCGGCGTCGCGGTCGAGGATCTCGCCGCCGCCGTCGTCGCCTTCACCGCCGCCTGATCCATCCCGCGGCGCCGCGCGCGCCGTTGCGCGGTCCCCTCCCATCGAAGCAGGAAGAAGCCCCCAGATGACCCTTCACCAGAACCTCATCGCCGGCGAATGGGTCGGCACGGCCGGCGTCGCCAACGTCAATCCCTCCAACACCGACGACGTCGTCGGCGAGTTCGCCGCGGCCAGCGCCGAGGACGTGCGCACCGCGGTCGCCGCGGCCAAGGCGGCCTTCCCGGCGTGGTCGCGCTCCGGCCCGCTCGAGCGCCACGCCGTGCTGAAGAAGGCCGCCGACGAGATCCTCGCCCGCAAGGACGAACTGGGTCGCCTTTTGTCGCGCGAGGAGGGCAAGACGCTGGCCGAGGGCGTCGGCGAGACGGTCCGCGCCGCCCAGGTGTTCGACTTCTTCGCCGGCGAGGCGCTGCGGCTCGCCGGCGAGCTGCTGCCCTCGGTGCGGCCGGGGATCTCGGTGGAGGTGACGCGCGAGGCGGTCGGTGTCGTCGGCCTGATCACGCCGTGGAACTTCCCGATCGCGATCCCGGCCTGGAAGCTCGCCCCGGCCCTCGTCCACGGCAACACCGTGGTGTTCAAGCCGGCCGAGCTGGTGCCGGGCTCGGCCCACGCCCTCGTCGACATCCTGCACCGCGCCGGCCTGCCGAAGGGCGTGCTCAACCTCGTCATGGGCAAGGGCTCGGTGGTCGGCCAGGCGATGCTCGACCATCCGGACGTCGCGGCGATCAGCTTCACCGGCTCGGTGGCGACCGGCCGGCGCGTCGCCGAGGCCTCGGTCGCCCACATGCGCAAGTTCCAGCTCGAAATGGGCGGCAAGAACCCGCTCGTGGTGCTCGACGACGCCGACCTCGCCGTCGCGGTCGACTGCGCGGTCAACGGCGCCTTCTTCTCCACCGGCCAGCGCTGCACGGCGTCTTCGCGACTGATCGTCACCGAGGGCATCCACGACCGCTTCGTCGCCGCGGTGACGGAGAAGCTGAAGGCCCTCGTCGTCGACGACGCCTTGAAGGCCGGCACCCATATCGGTCCGGTTGTCGACGACAAGCAGCTCGAGCAGGACATGTCCTACGTCGACATCGGCCGCAAGGAAGGCGCGCGGCTCGCCTTCGGCGGCGAGCGGCTCAACCGCGAGACCCCCGGCTTCTACCTGCAGCCGGCGCTGTTCACCGAATGCAGCAACGCCATGCGGATCGCGCGCGAGGAGATCTTCGGGCCGGTGGCGAGCGTGATCCGGGCGAAGGATTACGACGAGGCGCTCGCCCTCGCCAACGACACGCCCTTCGGCCTCTCGGCCGGCATCTGCACCACCAGCCTCAAGCACGCCGCCCACTTCAAGCGTAATTCCGAGGCCGGCATGGTGATGGTCAACCTGCCGACGGCCGGCGTCGACTTCCACGTCCCGTTCGGCGGCCGCAAGGGTTCGTCCTACGGCCCGCGCGAGCAGGGCCGCTACGCCGCCGAGTTCTACACGACGGTGAAGACCGCCTATACGCTGCCGGTCTGAGCGGCGGCAGCCGCGCCGGGCAGCGCTGCGTCGGCCGGCGCCGCCGGCGCGAGGCGGACCTCCGGGCAGTTGGCGCAGACCGTAAAGCCCGGCAGGTCGAGCCGGCGGCAGCAGACCTTGCGGAAGCGGGCGCCGCCGCGGGCGGCGTCCGGCGGTCGGACCGGCTCGAACAGCGGGTTGCGGCGGCCGTCCGGGCGGGCCGGGGCACCGACGAGGG
>CALCDT010000262.1 GCA_937900425.1 uncultured Alphaproteobacteria bacterium
CCCGCCGCGGCCCAGTCGGCGGCGGCGAGGAGCGCGTCGATCGCGGCGACCTCGTCGGGAAGGCGGGCCGCCGTGCCGGCCGAAGGGGCGGGCATCGCCGTCACGGCGCCTCCGTGCCGGCGCGGGAGGAGGAGGTGCCCGCACACCTCGCGGCGGGACGGGCGGGCCGGGGCCGGGCGAAGGTCGACACGGTCATGCTTCCTCCCTCGCCCCTCAGCCGGCCATGCGGGCCTCGAGCGTGTCGACGATGGTCTCGACCCGGTTCTCCCAGGTGAGACGGCGGGGAATGCGCGCAGGCTCCGGCCGCGGGCGGGCGAGCTCGCGCTCGATCGCGGTGACGAAGCCGTCGGCACCGGAGGCGACGACGACGTCGTCGGCGACCTCGTCGATGTTGGCGACCGGGGTCGTCACCACCGGCAGGCCGACCGAGAGGTAGACGTAGAGCTTCAGCGGGCTCATCGAGCGGCTGAGGTCGTTGTCGAGGTGGGGCATGATGGCGACGTCGAACATGCGCATGTAACCGACCGCCTCCTCGTAGCGCCGCACGCCGAGGAAATGGACGTTCGCCCGCGCCTTCAGCCGAAGCACCCCGGCGTCGCCGTGCGGCGAGCCGATCAGCACGATCTGCCAGCCCGGCCGGCGAACGGCGAGGTCGTCGAGAAGGTCGACGTCGATGCGCGAGCGCAGGTTGCCGACGTAGCCGAGGATCGGTCCGCGCAGCCGGGCGAGCTCGCGCCCGCGCGGCTCGAGACCGGGATAGAGATTCTCGCCGGCGTTGCGGACCACGACGATGTCGGACCGCAGGGCCGTGAACCGCTCGCGCTGGGCCTCGCAGTTGGCGAAGACGACGTCGGCTCGGCGCAGGGTCTCCGCATAGGCCGCCTCGATCCGCTGCCGGTCGGCCTCGGCCACCATGGCCCGGTGGTCGTCGATCAGGTCGGCGGCGGCGAGCGGGAAGCCGACCTCGTCGTGGAGCCGTGGATAGTCGGCGACGACCGGCGCCACCATCGCCACCGCGCGGCCGGCGACGCCCGCCTCGCGCAGGGTGGCGCGCACGAAGTCTGGATAGTCCTCGGCCGGCGGCAGCTCGACCCCGAACAGCCGCTGGTTCGGCTGGCCGCCGCGATGGACGAAGACCCGCCGCAGGACGTCGGCGCCGTCCTGCGTGCGCAGGAAGCGGCCGATCGTGTTGACGACGGTGAGGTTGGCCTGGTCGGCGACGCCGCGCTCGGGGTCGACCCGGCTCTCGATCGAGCGCCCGCTGACCGGCGCGTCGAACTGGACGATGCGGCCGACGCGCTCGTGGCGCGCCAGGTAGCGCAGCAGCATGTCGTGGCGGCGGCCGTAGATGCCGGTGTCGTTCTGCTTCCAGAAATAGGCGATGTCGATCGGGCGGGCGCGCAGCACGGCCGGCGCCACGACCGGGTCGGGCAGCCAGGTCGGCCGGCCGGTGGGCAGCGGCACGGCGAAGCGGTCGGCGAGGGTGCGCAGCAGCGCCGCGCCCCCCTCCGGCCAGCCCCGAGGGGTCGACCGGGCACGCTCGAACACCGCCTCGAGCCGGGCGCGGTTGGCGGCGTAACCGAACTCGGAGAGGAAATAGGCACGCCGCGCCGCCGCGTCGCCCGGCGCCCGCCCCGCGGCGACGGCGCGCAGGAAGCGGCACAGATCCTCGCGCCCGCCGATCCTCGTCACCGCGCTGTCCGGCAGGTCGGCGAGCGGCTCGACGTCGTTGATCGCGACCGGAACGCCGGCGGCGAGGGCGTCGGACAGCTTGGCCGGGATCTGGTAATGGGCGATCGGCGAGGCCGGATCCTGGATCAGGCAGACGGCGTCGGCCGTCGCGACGAGGCCGGGCAGTTCGGTGAACGGCCGCGGCGGAAAGGCATCGACGCGCCCGCCCCGGGAGCGGCACTCCTCGACGATGCGCCGGTCGCCGGCCCCGGCGCCGATGATGCAGAGCACGAGGCGGGGATCGCCGACCTCCGCGATCGCTTCGGCGACCTCGACGACGCCCTTGTGGGCCCGCGGCGTGCCGAGGAACAGCACGACGCGGTCGCCGGGCCCGTAGCCGTGCCGGGCGCGCAACTCGTCGCGACGACCCGTTGCCCGCGCGAACGCCTCCTCGTCCCGGGCGTGGCGGACGATGGTGCCGCCGAAGCGCCGCTGCAGCGCGACGTTGGAGACCGTCACGGCGTCGAACTGGTCGACGAGGGTCTCGCAGACCTGCGTCCAGGTCGCCTCGAAGGGGATGGAAAGGTCAGGGGCGTCGGCGGGAATAGCGGAGAGGGCGAGCGGTTCGCCGCCGCCGACGAAGGCGAGTTCGTGGTCGTCGATGTCGAGGACGACGGGACAGCCGAAGCGATGGCGCGCGAGCAGGCCGAGCACGACACCCGGCAGCCGCGGCTTGCAGACCACGACCACCTCGGGCCGGACCTTGGCGATCTCCACCATGGCCCGCGCCAGAAACGCGGCGGTGTCGCCGCCGGGAAAGCCCCGGATCGGGATCCGGGTTCCCCGCAACGGACCCCAGAGTTCGTTGCCGAACCGCTCGAAATGCGGGCCGAGGATCTCGACGTCGTAGTCGGCGGCGAGGACGTCCGCGACGAGAAAGGCCCGGCCGACGCAGTTGTGGCCGAGATCCCAGGAGATCACCACCGCCTTCGGCCGCCGGCGGACCGGGGCGTGGTCCGGCGCGAGCACGGCCGCGAAGTCGAGGCCGCGGATCGAGGCCCGCTTCGCCGCGGGCCGGAACTGGATCGCCAGACGATACTGCCGGTCGGGGTCGAAGCGGCGCAGCCGGGCCTCGCGCTCGATCTGGCCCCCGTCTCTCACCCCCTCCTCGATCTTCAGGAAGAAGCGGGTCGATCCGCCGGCCTCGACCTCGAGGATGGCGATCCATTCGATCGCCTCGGCACCGGCGGGCTCGCTGAAAGCGACGTCGAGGCGCGCGAGATAGTCCCGGGCGTTGCCGGAGAGGCCGCCGACGTCGAGGGGCAGGCCGAGCCGGACCCGGGTCGCCGTGGCCGGCCAAGCGAGGTCGAGACCGCCGCCGTCCGGCGCACCGACGGTGGCGTTGCCGCCGCCGTCCGGCACCCAGCATTCGACGATCCATCCGTTGGGAAGATCACATCGCCGCCCCGCAATTTCGACGGGAAAAGGCTCGGGCGGCGGCGCCGTCAGGGGCCGATTGCTGACGGTCAGCACGGCCCGCTCCCGCGACCGCGACGCCGCGGCGCGCCCTGCGGCCACGGACGTGGGAACGCGCCAGCCGATGCACGCGAGGAGGAGCTCTGGATCATCATCTCGACGGCACAGCTTCCATCGGGACGCCTGGCCCCGGATGGATCAAAGTCGATTCAGCGCGAAGTCCGGTCGTTACGAATCGTTCGTTGCGGTATCCTTACACCGCCTCGTTCATTCATTGCAACCGATTCGGCGTGAGCGGCGATGTCTGCGCAGATTGTTACGTTTTTAGCAAACAATTGAACGGTTATCGAAAGAATCACCATTTCCGGTCACAGGGCGCCACCTCGTCGCCAACTTTTCGCCCGCTCTTCGCCGCTCGACAGGGATGCCGGCCGCCGCGGGAGGCTGAAGTGGGGAACCGGGAGCGGCGAAGGGCGCCGCCGGCCGAAGCCGCGGGCGATCGCGGCCGGGCCAGGAACCTGCAATCTGGAGCTGTTGCGGCCTCTGGTGCGGCCAGCCGTCGCCGCCGCGCCCTCCCGGTTCCGCCGGCCGGATTTCCGCCGGCGCCGCCATGGCCGCGCCGGACGGAAGGAAGTGAAGGCGGGCCCCGCGCCCGGGACGGACGGCGCCCGACCTTCCGAGGTCAGGCGAGATGCCTGTTGAAGAAGTCGATGGTCCGCCGCCACGCCAGCGTCGCCGCGGCCTCGTCGTAGCGCGGCGTCGTGTCGTTGTGGAAGCCGTGGTTGACGTCCGGATAGAAGTGAACCTCGTAGGTCTTGCCGGCGGCGTTCAGCGCCTCCTCGTAGACCGGCCAGCCCTCGTTGATGCGGGTGTCGAGCCCGGCGTAGTGGAGTTGCAGCGGCGCCTCGATCCGCCCGACGTCCGCCGCCGGCGCCTGCCGGCCGTAATAGGGCACGCTGGCGGCGAGGGTCGGATAGGCGACGGCGAGCGCGTTGCAGACGCCGCCGCCGTAGCAGAAGCCGACGCAGCCGACCTTGTCCGTGGTCGCCTCGTGGGCGAGCAGGAACTCGTAGGCGGCGAAGAAATCCTCCATCAGCCTGGCCGGATCGAGCTTGGCCTGCATCTCGCGACCGGCGTCGTCGCTGCCGGGGTAGCCGCCGGCCGGCGTCAGCCCGTCGGGAGCGAGCGCGACGAAGCCGGCCACGGCGACGCGGCGGGCGACGTCCTCGATATAGGGGTTGAGGCCGCGGTTCTCGTGGACGACGAGCACGCCCGGCAGCTTTCCGGTGGCGCCGGCCGGGCGGACCAGCAGCGCGTCGACGCTGCCGTGGCCCTCGGGCGAGGGATAGGAGATCCGTTCCGACACGATGCGCTCGTCGTCGGGGGCGACCTGGTTGGCGAGGGCGTAGGACGGCTGCAGCATCTTGAGCAGGGCGAGCGCCGTGACGCCGCCGACCGCGTATTTCTGCGCCCGCTCCAGAAACTCGCGCTTGGTGATCACGCCGTGGGCGTAGCCGTCGTAGATGTCGAGCAGTTCCTGGGGAAAATCGGTGGCCTTCATCCGGGTCATGGCATCCTCCCTGCGTCGTCGCGGCCCGCCGTCCGCGGGCGCGAGGCGGGCACATGGAGACACGACCCGGCCGGAGACGACAGCCCCCTGCGGCGCCGGCAGACCCGGCCCGGCCGAAACCGCCTTGTTTTCAGGCCCTGCCCGCCTCTCACAACTTGGTGAACCGCGCCGTGCCGCCCGCGCGCCGTCCGCGCATCCCCGCGAAGGTCCCTCCGGCACCCCTGCCGTCCCTGCCTGCGCGACGATCGCGCGCGCCGGTGTGGAGGGCGCCGCCGCCGCGTGCTATGCAGCGCGGGGGCCGCCGATCCGCGGCCCGGCCCCCTCACGAGGACAGACCGACCCGCCATGCGCCGTATCGTTCCGCTCTCCGCGCCCGCGGCCACCCTTCTCCTCGCTGCCCTCGCGGCGGTCCTGCTCGGCGGCTGCGGCCGGCGCGGGGCGCTGGAGCCGGCCGGCACCGTCGAGACCCCGACGCGGACGCCGAACCTCGTGACGGTTCCGATCGGAACGCCCGCCGAAGAGCCGCCACCCGTCGAAAAACCGGACCGGCCGTTCGTGCTCGACCCGCTGCTCTGACGCCGATGGCACCCGCCCTCGACCGCGCCGGCGCGAGCGGCTAGAAAAGCCGCGTCGCGCCCCGGGAGATCGTCCCTTGCATCACTTCGCCTATCGCAACGGCATCCTCCACGCCGAGGACGTGCCGGTTCCCGAAATCGCCGCCGCCGTCGGCACCCCGTTCTACGTCTATTCGACGGCGACGCTGACCCGGCACTACAAGGTTTTCAGCGAGGCCTTCGCCGGCCTCGACGCCCGGGTGTTCTACGCGATGAAGGCCAATTCCAACCAGGCGGTGCTGCGCACGCTGGCGAAGCTCGGCGCCGGCATGGACGTCGTCTCGGAGGGCGAACTCATGCGCGCGCTCGCCGCCGGCGTGCCGGCCGAGCGCATCGCCTTCTCCGGCGTCGGCAAGACCGCCCACGAGATCGCGGTGGCGCTCGAGGCCGGCATCCACTGCTTCAACGTCGAATCGGAGCCCGAGCTCGAGGCGATCTCCGAGATCGCGTCCGCGAAGGGCCTCGAGGCGCCGGTCGCCCTGCGCATCAACCCCGACGTCGACGCCCTCACCCACGCCAAGATCTCGACCGGCAAGTCGGAGAACAAGTTCGGCATCCCGTGGACCGACGCCCGCCGGGTCTACGCCCGCGCCGCCGCCCTGCCCGGCATCCGCGTCGTCGGCATCGACATGCACATCGGCTCGCAGATCACCGAGCTCGGCCCGTTCGACGACGCCTTCGCCCGGCTCGGCGACCTCGTCCGCGACCTGCGCGCCGACGGCCACACGATCGAGCACGTCGACCTCGGCGGCGGCCTCGGCATCCCCTACGTCGACGACAACGCTCCCCCGCCCGACCCCGGCGCCTATGCCACCGTCGTCCGCCGGCACGTCGAGCAGCTCGGCTGCGCGGTGATCTTCGAGCCCGGCCGCCTGATCGCCGGCAACGCCGGCATCCTCGTCGCCACCGTGGTCTACCGCAAGGAGGGCGAGGGCCGCACCTTCGTCATCGGCGACGCGGCGATGAACGACCTCGTCCGCCCGACGCTCTACGAGGCCTGGCACGAGATCCGCCCGGTGATCGAGGCCGCGCCGGGCGCCGAGCGCGCCGTCGTCGACGTGGTCGGCCCGGTCTGCGAGACCGGCGACTATCTCGCCCTCGGCCGCTCGCTGCCGATGCTCGCCGCCGGCGATCTCTTCGCGGTCTTCTCCGCCGGTGCCTACGGCGCCGTCCAGGCCGGCACCTACAACAGCCGGCCGCTCGTTCCCGAGGTCCTCGTCGACGGCGACCGCTGGCACGTCATCCGCCCGCGCCAGCCGGTCGAGGCCCTGATCGCCCTCGACAGCGTGCCCGACTGGCTGGGGTGAGGCTCAGCCGGCGGGGCTCTCTCGAGGGCCTCGGGAGGCCGGCTCGCCCGACCCTGCACTTTGCATTATGGGGCGGGTCTCCGGCAGGCCGACACGCCCGACCTCGTCCTTCGAGACGGCCGCCGGGGGCGGCCTCCTCAGGATGAGGTCTCCGAGGGGAAATTCCGAGCCGCACGAAGATCCTATCCCTTTCCCTCATCCTGAGGAGGCCCTGAAAGGGCCGTCTCGAAGGACGAGGGAAAGCCCCGGACGTCACCGCGACATGCCGGGCGAAGTCCACGGACGCCTCGCCCCTTTGTATCCCCGCTCAGCCCGCCTGCACCGCATAGTCCCGCCCCAGCGCCAGGATCCAGTCCCGAAAATCGCGCCCGCCCGGCTTGTCGAGGGCGGCGGCGTCCCAGGCGAGGAAATAGGGCTCTTCCAGCCGCATCCGGTGCGGGTGGACGATGACGAGCCGGCCGGCGGCGAGGTCGGCGGCGATCATCGAGCACTGCGCCAGCACCACGCCGCGCGCCGCGATCGCCTCGTCGATCGCCTGGGCCGACAGCGAAAAGGTCAGCGCCATGCGCAGCGGCCCGGTCTCGACGCCGAGGCCGCGGAACCACTGCGGCCAACTCGGCGGCGACTTGAAGTAAGGCTCCCAGTCGATGCCGAACAGCGGGAAGGCGAGGATCTCGCGCGCGTCGGCGAGCGGCGCCGTGCCGACGAGATCGGGGCTTCCCACCGGCACCACCCAGTCGGTGAACAGCTCGGCGCGGCGCTCGTAGCCGCCGGCGCGGTCGCCGTAGGAGATGCGGAAGTCGACGGCCCCGTCGCCGAAGGCCGGCTCGCCTTCGGTGCCGTGGACGTGGACGACGCCGTCCGGGTGGCGGGCGCGCCAGTCGTGCAGCTTGGGCCCGAGCCAGCGGGCGGCGACCGAGGACAGCGCGCTCACCGTGAGCTGGTCGGATCGGCGGGCGCGGTCGATGTCGTCGCGGGCCTCGCGCAGCTCGGCGAAGGCGCCGGTGACGCGGCGGTGGAAGCGCCGACCCCAGGTGGTGAGCGCGACGCCGCGGCCGGAGCGCTCGACGAGGCGCACGCCGATCTCCCCTTCGAGCAGCTGGATCTGCTGGGTCACCGCCCCCGGCGAGACGCCGAGTTCGCGCGCCGCGCCGCCGATGCTGCCGACGCGGCCGACGGCCTCGAAAGTCTGGAGCGAGCGCAGCGGCGGCAGGCGGGTGACCATCTCTTCTCCTGAAGCGTGATCGCGACAGTTTAGAACAGCTAAAACCGATCGCAACCGAATTCGGCTAGTCGCGCCGGCGGCGAGCCGGCACCATCGGGGAAATTCCAGACCCGAACGGGCATCCCCGGGGATCGCGACCGCGACCCCGCTCCCGAGACGCAGCCCGCCCCGAGCCGGAGGTTTTTCCCATGTTCGTCAAGAACGCCTGGTATGTCGCCGCGATCGGCCAGGAGATCGACCGCACCCTGCGCCAGGTCCGCATCCTCGGCGAGAACGTCCTGCTCTACCGCCGCCAGGACGGCGTCGCCGTGGCGCTGGAGGACGCCTGCCCGCACCGCAAGCTGCCGCTCTCCATGGGCCGCCTGCTCGGCGACGAGGTCGAATGCGGCTACCACGGCCTGCGCTTCGACTGCGGCGGCGTCTGCACGAGGGTGCCGGGCGCGGAGAAGATCCCCCACGTCGCAAAGGTCCGGGCCTATCCGCTGGTCGAGCGCTACGGCCTCGCCTGGATCTGGATGGGCGACGAGACGCTGGCCGACCCCGCCACGATCTTCTGCGTCGAGCAGTGGGACAACCCGGAATGGGGCACCACCGACGCCGGGGTGATGGAGGTCGACTGCAACTATCTCTACGTCACCGACAACCTGCTCGACCCGTCCCACGTCGCCTGGGTCCACCAGTCGTCCTTCGGCAATTCGGCCTGCGAGGACATCCCGGTGCGCACCCGCGAGACCGGCAACGGCGTCGTCGTCTCGCGCTGGATGATGGACGTCGAGGTGGCGCCCTTCTACGCGCCCTTCGTCAGGTTCCAGGGCCGTTGCGACCGGCTGCAGCACTACGAGGTGCGTTACCCGGCCCACGCCATCATCAAGGCCCTGTTCACGCCGGCCGGCACCGGCGGCGACGATGAGCCGGTCCATCCGGACGTCTTCCTGATGGACAGCTTCAACTTCATGACCCCGGTCGACGACAAGCGGACGCGCTACTTCTGGTTCCAGATGCGCAACTTCGCCCCCGGCGACGCCGCGGTCTCCGAAAGCTTCGCCAAGGCCGTCCGCTTCGCCTTCGAGGAGGACCGGGTCGTGCTCAACGCCGTGCAGATCGGCATGGACACCAAGACGACGCCGAACCTCGACCTCAAGATCGACGCCGGCCCCCTGCGCTTCCGCAAGCGCATCCGCGAGATGATCGAGGGCGAGCAGCAGGGCACGCGGCAGGCGGCGGAGTGAGCGGTTTCTATCCGGCTTCCGGGGGGCGGGCTCGTCGAGATTTTCCGGTTCGGTGAGTCCGCCGTCCTTCTCCGACCGCGCCGGGAGTGGTGAGGCCGCGCCCCCTCATCCGGCCCTGCGGGCCACCTTCTCCCCGCGGGGGAGAAGATAAATTGCCGAGAGGTTGGGTGGACGGCACATACGGTCGGCGCAGTGCGGAACCGGCGCCTCGTCACCCACCCGGGCACGAAATCAGCCCGGAATTATCTTCTCCCCAGCGGGGAGAAGGTGGCGCGAAGCGCCGGATGAGGGGGCCCGAAGGGCCTTGTCACGCACCAAGCCCCCTCCTCCCGGCACGACGACGCAAACCCCGTCACGCCCACCCCCACAACCAGGGCGGCACGCCCCGCCCAGAAGCCTCCTCCCCCTCCCCCCACCCGAAAGCCCCGATGACCGTCCGTCCCGCCCCGACCCTCGCCTCCGCCCTCGCCGCCATCGTCGGCGAGCGGCACGTGCTCACCGGGGCGCAGGTCGAAGCCCTCGATCCGGGCTGGCATCCGGACAATCTCGCCTGTGGCCTCGTCGTGCTGCCGGGCTCGACCGAGGAGGTCGCCGAGGTCGTGCGCCTCGCAAGGGCCCAGGGCGCCGCGATCGTGCCGCACGGCGGGCGCACCGGGCTCGTCGGCGGCGGCATCACCGCGCCGGGCGACGTCGCCGTCTCGCTCGCCCGGATGAACCGCATCCTCGCGCTCGATCCGATGGAGCGGACCGTCACCGTGGAGGCCGGTGCCATCCTCCAGACCGTCGAGGAGGCCGCCGCCGCCCACGGCCTCGAGATCGGCATCGACCTCGCCTCGCGCGGCTCGGCCACCATCGGCGGCATGGTCTCGACCAACGCCGGCGGCGTCCTCGCCCACCGCTACGGCGTGATGCGCCACCGGGTGCTCGGGCTCGAAGTCGTGCTGCCGGACGGGCGGGTGCTGCGCGACCTCACCCGCGTCGTCAAGGTCGCCGCCGGATACGACCTCAAGCATCTGCTGATCGGGGCCGAGGGCACGCTCGGCATCGTCACCAGGGTGGTGCTGAAGCTCGAGGCCCTGCCGGCGGCGACGACGACCGCCCTGTTCTCGCTGCCCTCCACGGCCGCCGTGCTCTTCACCATCGACGCCGCGAGCCGGCTCGGCTCGGCGCGGATGCGGATGGCCGAGGCGATGTGGAAGGGCTATTTCGACCTCACGTCCACCGTGCAGGGCTGGCGCGACCCGGCCTACGACGCCGAGGCGCCGCTGCACCTCGCCCTGATGATCGAGGGCGCGAGCCGCGAGGCGCTGGAGCCGGCCCTCGTCGAGGTCTTCGAGCGGGTGGCGGAAGCCTTCCCCGGCGCCGGCGGCCTCGTCTCGTCGTCGGCCCGGCAGGACGGCGAGATCTGGCGGCTGCGCGAGGACACCGAGGCGGTCTACCGCCAGTTCCCGATGGCCCCCTCCTACGACGTCTCGCTGCCGCTGTCGGAGATCGACGCCTATCTCGCAGAACTCGACCTCCGGCTCGCCGCGCTCGATCCGGCGCTCAGGCCCTTCGTCTTCGGCCACCTCGCCGACGGCAACCTCCACATCCTGATGAACCGGCCGGGGCCGCTGGCGCCGGCCGAACAGGAGGCGATCAACGAGGCGGTCTACCGCGGCCTCGCCGCCCGCGGCGGCAGTTTCTCGGCCGAGCACGGCGTCGGTTCGAAACGCCGCGGCGCCCTCGCCGCCCACGCCGATCCGGTGAAGGTCGCGCTGATGGCGGCGATCAAGGCGCTGATCGACCCGGACGACACCGTCAACCCCGGCAAGGTGACACCGCCGGCGTGACCGCGCCGGCGCGATCGGCCGCGCCCACCGCCGCCGACCGCCGAATCCCCTCCCTTCCCTTCCCGCAGCAACCCGGAGCCGACCCGATGGACACCGCCCCCTCCGCCAGCGCCGCGCCCTCCGCCGATCCGGCCGTCGCCCCGTTCGTCGACCCCGCGCTCGCCGCCGCCTTCCGCGCCGACGGCGCCGTGGTGCTGCGCGGCGTCTTTTCCGACTGGATCGAGCCGCTGCGCGACGGCGTCGCCAAGCTGATGGCCAACCCGAGCCCGCGCGAGCGCAGCTATGCACCGAAGGACGGCTCGGCCCGCTTCTTCCAGGACCTCTGCAACTGGCAGGACATTCCCGAATTCTCGGCCTTCGTGCGCCATTCGCCGGCCGGCGCCATCGCCGCGGCGCTGATGGGCTCCAGGACCGCCCGCTTCTTCCACGACCACGTGCTGGTCAAGGAGCCGGGCAATTCGATGGTGACGCCCTGGCACCAGGACATGCCCTATTACTGCGTCGGCGGCCGCCAAAGCGTCAGCTTCTGGGTGCCGCTCGACCCGGTCGCCCGCGAGACGACGCTCGAATGCGTCGCCGGCACCCACGCCTCGGGCCTCGACCACCGGCCGCAGCGTTTCGACGGCACCGCCCTCTTCGAGAACGACACCCGCCCGGCGGTGCCGGACATCGACGCCGACCGCTCGGCCTGGACCATCCTCGGCTGGGCGCTGGAGCCGGGCGACGCGGTCGCCTTCGACTTCCGTACCCTGCACGGCGCCGCCGCCAACAGCTCCACCCGCCGCCGCCGCGTCTTCTCCGCCCGCTTCGTCGGCGACGACGCCGTCTTCGTCGACCGCGGCGGCAAGGGCTCCCCGCCCTTCTCCCACCTGACGCTGAAGACCGGCGAGCCGCTGGAGGGGCCGGACTTTCCGGTGGTGTGGGGGTGATACGCCAGGGGGAGGCCGGTCGGCACCGGTGACGGGGCGGCGACGCCCCGGCTTTTCCCTCGTCCTTCGAGACAGGCGCTTCGCGACTTCCTCAGGATGAGGGAAAAGTTTAAGCCACTGCCATAAAAAGAGAAAACTCTCGAAGACCTCATCCTGAGGAGGCCCGGAACGGGCCGTCTCGAAGGACGAGGTCGGGCTTGACGCCGTTCGCCGGGCCGTCTCCGGCGGACGCGGACCGCCCGCACCGCCCTCGCCACCGCCCTCCCGCCTCTCCACCGCCCTCCCGCCTCTCCACCGCCGTCATGGTTCGCGAAGGCGAACCATCCACGACGATCGTCGGTCGATGGCGCGGGCGGGTGAACGGCAGCTCCACGGAGGTCTCGTCGAAGGGCGATCACAGCCGTCGACAGTCTACGGCTGCCGCAGCGCCGTGGGGACGGGCGTGGATGGTTCGCCTTCGCGAACCATGACGGCGAGGAGGCTCACGAAGCCGCCCGACGCAACACCCCGCGTCGTCGCCGCGTCGCCACCTCTCCGCCTCGCCGGAGCGAAGGCGTCGCCCACCACCCCTACAGCAACGTCGCCGCGCCCCGATCGAGATACGTGTCCAGAAACTGCTCGATCCGCGGATGCCGCGGCTTGCCGAAGACCTCGCCCGGCGCGCCCTGGACCAGCAGCTTGCCGTGGTCGAGGAAGACGATCTTGCGGCCGACCGAGGCGGCGAAGCCGATTTCGTGGGTGACGACCAGCATGGTCATGCCGGTGGCGGCGAGGTCGCGCATCACGTTCAGCACTTCGCCGGTGAGTTCGGGATCGAGCGAGGAGGTCGGCTCGTCGAATAGCATGATCTTCGGCTCGAGCGCCAGCGCCCGGGCGATGGCGACGCGCTGCTGCTGGCCGCCGGAGAGTTCGGAGGGGTAGTGGCCGGCGCGGGCGGAGAGGCCGACCTTGTCGAGCTCGGCCATCGCCCGTTCCTCGGCGGCCTTGCGCTTCATGCCGCGCACGGTGACGAGCGCTTCGGAGACGTTGCCGAGCGCGGTCATGTGCGGCCAGAGATTGAACTGCTGGAACACCATGCCGATGCGGCTGCGCACCTCGCGCGTCGCCGCCGCCGGCAGGCGCACCCGCTGGCCGGAGGGGCCCGGCGCGTGGCCGAGCGGGGCGCCATCGATCTCGATGAAGCCGTCGGAGGCCTCCTCGAGGAAGGCGACGCAGCGCAGCAGCGTCGACTTGCCCGAGCCCGACGGCCCGATCAGGCAGGTGACCTCGCCGCGCTCGACCTCGAGGTCGATGCCGTCGAGCACGGTGGTGGCGCCGAAGCGCTTGACGAGGCCGGAAACGCGGATGGCGGGATTGAAGCTCATGTGACGGAGAACCGGTATCTGGAGAGGCGCTTCTCGGCATATCGGCCGGCGGCGCCGCAGGCTTCGACGAGGGCCCAGTAGACGAGGGCGAGGATCGTGAAGCTCTCGACGAAGGCGTAATATTCGGTGCCGAGCGCGCTGACGGCCAGCGTCAGCTCCGGCACCGAGATGATGGAGAGGATCGCCGTCTCCTTCAGCATCAGGATGGTCATGTTGACCATCGAGGGCAGCACCAGCATCGTCATCTCGGGCAGGATGATGCGGCGCATCGCCTGGACGCGGGAGAGGCCGAGGCAGTCGGCGGCCTCGACGTGGCCCTTGGGGATCGCCTCGAAGCCGGCGCGCCAAAGTTCCGAATAGTAGGCGGCGCCGTAGATCGTCAGGCCGAGCAGGCCGGCGACCGTCTTGTCGAGCGACAGGCCGACATAGGGGCCGCCGTAGTAGAGCAGGAAGATCTGGATCAGGAAGGGCGTGCCGCGGATCAGCTCCACCGGCGCCATCAGCAGCCAGTCGACCGGCCGGCCGCCGTAGCGCCGGGCGACGGCGATGAAGAAGCCGAGGACGAGGCCGAGGCCGGAGCCGGCGAACCACAGCAGGATTGTCACGCCGAGCGCGGAGAGGATGGCCGGGCCGGCGGCGAGGACGAGGTCGACGTCGAAGCGCATCAGATCCGTCCCCAGCGCATGTGGCGCTCGAGGCCGAGCCCGAAGGCGGCGAGCACCAGGTTGATGGCGAGGTAGACCGCGCCGGCGGCGAGATAGATCTCGAGCGGCTTGTAGGTGCTGGCGGCGAGATTCTGCGCCATGCGGGTCAGCTCGACGACGCCGACCACGGAGATCAGCGAGGAGGATTTCAGCATCATGATCGCCTCGCTGACGAGGGCGGGGATGGTCAGCTTGACGGCGATCGGCAGGCGGATGCGCCGGAACACCGCGAGGCGGGAGAAGCCGCACATCTCGGCCGCCTCGACGAGGCCCTTCGGCACGCCGGCGAAGCCGCCGCGCAGGATCTCCGCCTGATAGGCCGAGGTGCACAGCGCCATGCCGGCGATGGCGGCGACGTGGCTCGGCACGTCGAGGCCGATGCCCGGCAGCAGGTAGTAGATCAGCAGCAGCTGGACCAGCAGCGGCGTGCCGCGGAAGAAGCTGACGTAGAGCTTGCCGAGGAAGGCGAGGCCGCGGTTCGCCGACATCGCCGCCGAGGCGACGCCGGTCGAGATCACGAAGCCGATCGTGATCGAGATCGCGCTGTAGAGGACGGTGAGTTCCGCCGCCTTCACGAGCAGGGTGAAGAGCTTCCAGGAGATCATGGGATTCCGTGGGGTGGTCGGGGGGCGGGCCACGAGGAAGCGTGGCCGCGGGCCGCGGTACCCTCCCCCGCGAGGGGGGAGGGACGGGCCCGGATGCGCCGCCCCGACGGGGCGCCGTCCGCTCAGAAGGCCGCTTCGGTGACCTTCTCGGGCGTCTCGAAGGTGACGCCGAACCACTTCGTCTGGATTTCGGCCATGCGGCCGTCGGCCTTGATCGCAAGCATCGCGGCGTCGATCGCGTCCATCAGCGAGGCGTATTCGGCGTCCTTGCGGCCGGGATAGCCGAAGTAGGTCTTGGCGCCGAAGGGCGGCTCGACCAGGGCGAAGGTGTCCGGGTTCTGCTGTGCGACGAAAGCGATGTTCGGATAGGAATTCGCCACGGCGACGACGCGGCCGGCGGCGAGGCCGGCATAGGCCTCGTTGAAGGAGACGAACTCCTCCGGCTTCACCGGCGTCGGCAGCTTGGCCGAATATTCGAGCAGCTGGGCGAGCTGGGCCGTCGCCTTGCCGCTGCCGACCGCCTTGCCGGCGACGTCCTCGGGCTTGGAGATGCTGTCGTCGCCGGCCTTCTTGAGGAGGGCGACGGTGGCCTCGGCGATCGGCGGCGAGAAGCGGTAGCGCTCCATGCGGGCGTTGGTGATGGTGGCCGGGCCGGCGACCATGTCGAACTTGCCGCTCTCGAGGCCCGGCAGCACGCCGTCCCAGGGCAGCTCGACCCACTCGATGGTGACGCCCATCTCCTTGCCGATCTCGGCGAAGAGGTCGACGTTGAGGCCGGAATGCTCGCCGGATTCGTTGATGAAGTCGAACGGGGCGAAGGCGGTCTCGGTGCCGACCTTGAGCACGCCGGCGGCCTTGACCCGCTCCAGCGCGTCCTCGGCGTGGGCGAGCGCGCCGGTGAGGGCGGTGATGGTGGCCGCGATCGCCGCGGTCTTCAGCGCTTTCAGGAACATGGTTGTCGCATCCCCTCTTCGAGATCGATCCGCCGTGGCCGGAGCCCGAGCGGTCGACGGCTTCTTTTGCCTAGACAAAATGGACCGCGCTTCGGGCCGGATGTCAATCCGGCCGCTGCCGAAAAATCGATCACGCTTCCTTATTGTGCGCCGCGTCGGTTTCGGTGCGCCCGGACCCCGGCTGAAACCGTGCGACGAGTTCGAAACCGGCGGCGGGGAAGGTGGTGCGCGCGGCGGTGACGGCGGCGCCGCCGCGCCAGGTCCGCCGCTCCAGGATCAGGCAGGGCGCGCCGGGGGCGAGGTCGAGCAGGCGCGCCGCCTCGCCGTCGGCGCCGGCGGCGCGGATGCGGTGCTCGGCCTCGCTCCACGGCACGTGGGCGAGCAGCCAGCTGCCGGGCGGCTCGTCGGCGAAGCTCTCGTTTTCGGCGCCCGGCACCGAGACGAGGTCGATGACCCGGTCCTCGAGCGCGAAGGGCCGTCCGTCGGCGATGTGCAGGCAGCAGAGCGCCAGCACCGGCCGCGACGCGGCGACGCCGAGCCGGGCGCGATCGGCGGCGCTCGCGGCCCGGGTCTCGCGGGCGATCATCCGCATGGCGTAGGCGAAGCCGAGGGCGAGGATCTCGGCCTTGACGTCGGGGATCTGCAGCAGTGCCGAGGGCATGCGCGGCTTGGCGACGAAGGTGCCGGCCCGGCGGCGACGCTCGAGCAGCCCCTCGGCGGCGAGCTCGGTCAGCACCTTGTTGACGGTCATCCGCGAGCAGTTCCACGCCGCCATCAGCTCGTGCTCGACCGGGATGCGGTGGCCGGGCGGCCAGACGCCGGTGAGGATGCGCTGCTCGACGTCGGCGCGGATCCGGCTGTGCAGCGAGGCGCCCTCGCCCACCGCCGATGGCGCGGGACGGATCGCGCCGACCCGCTCGCTCGCTGCGTCGCTCACCCCGTCCGCCTCCCCGCCGCGCCGGCCGAACCGCCTGCCGAACCCTGTGCCGGGAATTTGTATAGGCATAAACCGCCGCCGCCAAGCCGGCGAAACGACGGGGCCGCGCCGACGCTATCCCTGGCGGAACCACTCCGGCGGCTCGACGGCGAGGGCGCAGCTCTCCTTGGCCGACGACAGGGCGATCAGCGTCTCGGTGCGCTCGATGCCGGGAACGGCCTTGACGACGTTGGAGAGGAAAGCCTCCAGCATCCGCGTCGTCGTCACCCGCACCTTGAGCAGATAGTTCCACTGACCGGTGACGTGATGGGCCTCCTGCACCGCCGGCTCGCCGGCGATGCGGGCGAGGAACGGCTCGGCCACCGACGGGTCGCTCCAGCCGACGAAGACGAAGGCGAGCAGGTCGAGCCCCAGCGCCTCCGGCGACAGCCGGGCGTGCACCCCCTCGATCACCCCGCGCTCGCCGAGCTTCCTCACCCGGTCGTTGACCGACGACACCGCGAGCCCGACCGCCTTGGCGAGTTCGGCATAGGAGGTCTGGCCGTTGCGCTGCAACAGGTCCACCAGCCGGCGGTCCACCGGATCGAGCTCACCCACCTGCGTTCCTTTCGGAGAAAATCGTTGATCGCCGAACGATAATAGGTCATACATCGTTCTGCGCCGAAAATTTTTCGGGTTGATCCCGCCAGTCTCGCGCACCTTCCCGGGCAAGGCAAGGCCGGGGTCCGGGGGGCGGACGCGAGTCGGGACGATCCGTCGGCGCGGCGGACCCGCGTCCGCCGCACATCCGTCCACGCTTTCCCCCGCCCCGCCCGGCCCGCCGCGCGGGAGCGTTCGATGCCGGCCGCGCGCCGGCCCGGATTTCATTTGCCCGGTTTCTGGAGACATTCATCATGGCGATCATCCACGGCAACGATTCCGCCGACACCCTCTTCGGCACCAGCGGCGCCGACACCATCCTCGGCCACGGCGGCGACGACTACATCAACGGCAAGGCCGGCGGCGACATCCTCGACGGCGGCGACGGCAACGACTGGCTGGTCGGCGGCACCGGCAACGACGTGCTCAAGGGCGGGCTCGGCAACGACCAGCTCGACGGCGGCGCCGACGACGACGTTCTCGACGGCGGCGACGGCGACGACACCCTCTCGACCACCGCCGGCGCCGACACCCTCAAGGGCGGAGCCGGCAACGACTGGTTCTACGTCTACCCCGGGGCCGGCAAGACGACGGTCGACGGCGGCACCGGCATCGACTTCCTCTCGCTCGACCGCAACCAGACGAGCGCGAAGATCGTGCTCTCGATCGCCAACCCGGCCGCCAAGCAGACGCTCTACGACGGCTCGACCGTGGTCAACGTCGAGCGGTTGATGGTGTCGGCCGGTAGCGGCGACGACCATATCGTCGGCGGCGCCCTCGCCGACCAGCTGTTCGGCGGTGGCGGCAAGGATTCGCTGTTCGGCGGCAACGGCTCCGACCAGCTCTACGGCGGCGAGGGCAACGATTACCTCGAAGGCGGCGGCGGCAACGATTCGCTCTGGGGCGGCAACGGCGCCGACGTCCTCGACGGCGGCTCCGGCGTCAACCTGCTCGACGGCGGCGAGGGCAACGACGAGATCCGCTCGACCACCTCCGACTTCGCGATCACGCCCGACCTCAAGGTCAAGAGCGACACCATCGTCGGCGGCGCCGGCACCGACACGCTGGTTCTGGTGCGGGCCACGTCGACCTTCGACTTCACCATCGCGATCACCGACCCTACCGTCACCCAGACCCTGACCGACGGCACGTCGATCACCGGCATCGAGCGGCTGTTCGCGACCCTCGGCAGCGGCGACGACACGGTCTACGGCGGCGGCTTCAACGACATCCTCTCCGGCGGCGAGGGCGAGGACACCCTCGTTGGCGGCGACGGTTTCGACATGCTCTACGGCGAGGGCGGAAACGACTATCTCGACAGCGGCAAGGGCGGCGGGGTGCTCGACGGCGGGGCCGGCGACGACCAGCTCTTCACCAAGGGTCCGGACAAGATCGACGGCGGCGCCGGCTACGACCGGCTCGGCCTCGACCGCGCGGGCACCGCCCTGGGCGTGACCTTCTCCATCGCCGATCCCTCCGTGCTCCAGACGCTGGCCGACGGCACCACCATCGTCGGCGTCGAGCAGATCGGCTTTGCCGGCGGCAGCGGCGCCGACGTCGTCACGGGGGGCAAACATGCCGACTACCTCGATGGCAACGGCGGCGCCGACGTTCTCATGGGCATGGGCGGCGACGACACCATCTTCGGTGGCGCCGGCTACGACATGCTCCACGGCGGAGGGGGCAACGACAAGATCTGGCTCGGCAACGCCAACGGCGAGGCCTACGGTGGCAGCGGCGACGATGTCATCGTCCTCAGCACCGGCCTGTTCGTGGTGCGGGGCGAGGAGGATGTTCCCGGTGTCTTCCACATCGACGGCGGTGCCGGCACCGACACGCTCACCTATTTCGGCCAGCTGGTACCCGTCGCCGTCATCATCGACATGACGGCGCCGGCGACGCTGCACGAGATCGCCGAGGGTCAGACCTTCATCAACGTCGAACGGCTCGAGTTCTACGGCGGCAACGCCGTCGACACGATCACCGGCGGCGACTTCGCCGACATCGTCCACGGCGGCGGCGGCAAGGACGTGATCGTCGGCGGCGGCGGCAAGGACCGGATCGACGGCGGTGCCGCCAAGGACATGCTGACCGGCGGCAAGGGCGGCGACACCTTCGTCTTTTCCACCACCCTCGGCGCCAACAACGTCGACACGATCACCGACTTCGCCGTCTTCAACGACAAGATCGAGCTCGACGACGCCATCTTCAACGTCCTGTCGGCCGGTGGCCTCGCCGCCGGGGCCTTCGGCCTCGGCTCCGCCGCCACGAACGCCGACCAGCGCATCCTCTACGACGCGGCGACGGGGGCGCTCGCCTACGACGCCGACGGTGACGGCGCCGGCGCCGCGGTCCAGTTCGCGACGCTCTCCACCGGTCTCGCGCTGACGGCGGGACATTTCATCGTCGCCTGACGCCCGCGGACGGCAGGACCCGAACGGAACGCGAAGACGGGGTGGCGCCGGCGGGCGCCGCCCCGCATCGTCTCGGGCCGTCCCGCGCGATCCGCCCGCCCTCCCGCGGCGCCGCATTTTCCCTGTTTGCACATTTTCTTCCCTGTGCAACAAATCATCATTCGATCGGGATGCCGGTTGCCGGAGGAGTGTCGTTCATGTCGTTCAAGTCGCTGAAATCCGCCGCTGCCGCCGCGGCGGGCGTCATCGTTTCGAGCCTGCTGGTGCCGGGAATCGCGGCCGCGCACACCGGCGTCGGCGCCACCCACGGCTTTTCCCACGGCTTCCTCCACCCGATTCTCGGCCTCGACCACCTGCTCGCCATGGTGCTGGTCGGCGTCGTCGCGGCCGGCCTCGGCGGGCGGGCGTTGCCGCTGGTGCCGGCGGCCTTCCTCGCGATGATGGCGGTCGGCGGCGCGGTCGGCATCGCCGGCGTCGACCTGCCCTTCGTCGAGAGCGTCATCGCCTTCTCGGTCGTCGCTCTCGGCGCGGCGGTCGCCATCGGTGTTCGGGGTCCCGTTGCCGGTGCGATGGCGGTGGTCGGTGCCTTCGCGCTGTTCCACGGCCAGGCCCACGGCGCGGAGATGCCGGCCGACGCCGGCGGCCTCGCCTACGGGGCGGGGTTCCTGCTCGCCACCGCCCTGCTTCACGGCGCCGGCCTCCTCGCCGGCCGCTCCCTCGGCCGGCTCGGCCCGCTGGTGCTGCGCCTCGCCGGCGCCGCCTCCGCCCTCGTCGGCGTCGGCCTGCTCGCCGGGGCGATCTGACGGCGGCGTCGCCGGGCGGCCTGCGAAGCCCCCGAACCTGCGAATCGATCGCGGCCGATCCGGTCCACGAGGCCGGGTCGGTCTCTCTTCTTCTTCACCGCCCCGGACGCGCCGCCGCGGACGGTCCGCGCAGGGGGAGCCTGCGCCGCCGGCCGGCTCGCCGTCCCCTCCCGCACCGCTCGGCGGGCGGACCGCCACCTCCCGAATGTGACCCTTCTGCAACAGCTGCGCCGCCGTAGCGGGCGATCGCCGGCGGTTTGATCCAGATCAACCCGTCGGCCGCCCCGGCGGGCAAATCCTCGGTCCGTAAGACGGATCGGGCGCGAGGCGCCCCATGACGAGGATTGAGACAGATGGTCAGGAACTCGCTGCCGGTGCTGGCCGGCGTGCTCGCCCTTCTCGCCCCGGCGGCTCCGGCCGCGGCGGCCGATCTCGGCGCCCTGCCGGAGGCGACCGCCGCCGAGGCGGCCGCCAACTACGACTGGTTCATCCACGTCGGTCCGGCCGGGGTGTTCTTCTCCGAGAGCGCCAAGGTCAAGGCCGGCGGAACCCGCGTCTCCGGCGGTATCGACATCGACCCCGACCTCGCGCTCGCCCTCGACATCGGCTACTACGTCACCCCCGACATCTCGGTGTCGCTGACCCTCGCCAACCCGCCGCTTGCGGCGATCGACGGCGACGGCGGCGTGGTCGGCACCCTCGGCACCATCGGCAAGACCCACTACCTGCCGCCGGTGCTCGCCGCCCAGTATCACCTGCCCGCCGTCGGCCCGGTGCGGCCCTACATCGGCGCCGGCGTCAACTACACGATGTTCTTCAACGAGAAGGACGGGGCCCTGACCAACTTCAAGGTCGACAACGCCTTCGGCGCGGTGCTGCAGGCCGGCGCCGAGGTGATGCTGAGCGACCGCCTCGGCATGTTCGTCGACGTCAAGCACATCTGGCTGAGCACCGAGGCGACCGGCCGGCTCGGCCCGACGCCGGTGAAGGCCGACGTCACGCTCGACCCGACGGTGGTCACCGCCGGCCTCGCCTACCGCTTCTGAACGAACGCATGCGTGCCGCCGCCGGGGCGATCGGACCGTCGAGACGACGGGTCCGCTCTCCGGCGGCGACCGCCGCGGTTCTCCCCGCCAGCGCCGCGGCCATCACGGCCACCTTCGCGTCCGCCCGGTCCGGCGGCCGCAGGGTCGGCCGGCGGCTCGGCGCACCCGGCCTCGTCCTTCGAGACAGCCGCTCACGCGGCTTCCTCAGGATGAGACCTTCGAGAGTTTTCTGTTTTTTCGCAGAGGCTTGCCCTTTTCCCTCATCCTGAGGAGGACGCGAAGCGTCCGTCTCGAAGGACGAGGGAAAAGCCCCCCATCGACGCCCCCGCATCGCCCGGGCATCCCCCCCGGCATATCCCGTCCCCCGGCATCTCCCCGGGCGCCGCGCCCGTCTCAGCCCCTCCCCTCCCGCAGCGCCTGCGGCCGCGCGCCCACCACCGCCGTGATCGCGGTGCCGGCGGCGATCGCCCGTTCGAGGCAGCGGGCGGTGTCGAAGCCGGAAAGATGGGCGGCGAGATAGGCGCCGAGGAAGGCGTCGCCGGCGCCGGTGGCGTCGAGGGCGGCCGCCGCCGGGGCCGGGCAGATGTGGCGCCGGCCGTGGACGTGGGCCTCCGCGCCCGACGCCCCGCGCTTGACCACCACCGTACCGTAGCGCGCGCCGAGCACCGCGCCCTGCTCCACCGGGTCGGGCGAGCCGGCGAGCAGCGCCGCCTCCTCGGCGTTGGGAAACAGGAAATCGGCGCCCTCGGTCCAGGCGAGAAAGTTCTCCGGGCCGATCTCGGCGAGAAAGCCGGTCGAGGCGGGATCGATCGACACCGCCGCCCCCCGCGCCCGCGCCCGCCGGGCGAAGCCGAGCACCGCCGCCCGCGGCCCCGGCGCCACCAGCGCGTAACCCGACAGGTGGACGAGGACGACGCCGTCGAGCAGATCCTCGGCGACATCGCCCGCACAAAGCCCGTCGTTGGCGCCGCGGTCGGTGAGAAAACTGCGCTCGCCGTCCGGGTCGATCAGGGCGACGAGCAGGCCGGTCGGGCGGTCCGGGTCGGCGGCGAGGCGGGCCTCGACGCCGGCGCCGGCGAGATCGGCGGCGAGCCGGTCGCGATCCGACGCCCCGACCCGGGCGGCGAGGCGCACCGATGCGCCGAAATGGGCGAGCCAGCAGGCCTGGTTGGCGCCGGAGCCGCCGGGCAACAGGCGGATCGCCGCGCGCCGGTCGCTGCCGCGCCGCAGCGGCCCCTCGGGGCGCACGACGACGTCGGTCATGACGTCGCCGACGACCACCACCCGGCCGGCCGAACCGGCGGCGGCACCGGCCGCGAGGTCGTCGTCAGTCACGGCGACCGGCCAGCGCCACGGCGATTTCGGCGGCGAGCCGTGCGTTGTTGCGCACGAGGGCGATGTTGGCGGCGAGGCTGCGGCCCTCGGTCAGTTCGAGGATGCGCAGCAGCAGGAAGGGCGTCACGTCCTTGCGCGAGACGCCGAGCGCCGCCGCCTCGCCGATCGCCTCGGCGATCCGTCCGTCGATCGCCGCCGCGTCGAGCGCATCGTCTTCGGGGATCGGGTTGGCGACGAGCAGGCCCGACGTCGACCCGAGGGCGCGGTGGACCGCGATCACCGCGGCGATCTCGGCGGCGTCGTCGCAGGAGAAGTCGATCGCCTCGCCGCTGTCGCGGGTGAAGAAGGCGGGAAAGACCGCGGTCCGGTAGCCGAGCACCGGGACGCCCTGGGTCTCGAGGAACTCCAGGGTCTTGGGGATGTCGAGGATCGACTTCGCCCCGGCGCAGACCACCGTCACCGGGGTGCGCGCCAGCTCGATCAGGTCGGCCGATATGTCGAAGGTGGTCTCGGCGCCGCGGTGCACGCCGCCGATGCCGCCGGTGGCGAAGACGGCGATGCCGGCCATCGCCGCGATCGCCATGGTCGCCGCCACGGTGGTGCCGGCGGTGGCACCGCGCACGATCAGCGGCGCGAGGTCGCGGCGCGAGGCCTTGAAGACGCCGCTCGCCCGGCCGAGCCGGTCGA
>CALCDT010000263.1 GCA_937900425.1 uncultured Alphaproteobacteria bacterium
GAGCCGGCTCTCGGTGGCGGCGATGTCGGCGAGCAGCGGCAGCGCGCGCCCGGCGGCGGCGAGGTCGGCCTCGCGCCGGCGCAGCCGCCGGCCTTCATCCGCCAGCGCCTCCAGTTCGGCGCGGCGCCGTTCGACCTCGCGCCCGGCCTCCTCGAAGGCCTCGCGGGTGGCGAGATGGGCGCGCACCGTCTCCTCGGCCTGCTGGAAGCGGTCGCGCTGCTGGTAGAAGGCCCGGCTTGCCGACTTCACCGGCATGAACAGGCCCTCGGCCTCGGCCTTGAGCCGGCCGATGTCGGCAACGAGCCCGCCGAGCCCGCCGCCGGCCTCGACGATCATCCGGCCGAAGTCGCCCTGCGCCGAAAGCAGCCGCTCGCCGCCCCGGCGCAGGCTGTCGTGGTCGAGCGCGAACAGCGTCTCGAAGCGGGCCCGGTCGGTGCCGGCCAGCAGCCGCGCCAGCACCGCCTCGTCGAGGGTCTCGCCCTCGGCCGAGATCAGCGTGCGTCCGCTCTGGCCCTTGCGACGGGCAAGCGACAGCGTCTCGCCGGACGCCGTCTCGATCTCGGCGCCGATCCGCATCCGGGTGTAGGTCTCCGGATCACCGTAGCGCGGCTGCTTGGGCGGTATGCCGAACAGGAAGTCGCAGACCGCCGCCCGGCAGGTGCTCTTGCCGGCCTCGTTTCGACCGTGGAGGATGACGAGACCCGGCCCGCGCCCGGCGTCGTCGCCGAATTCGACGACGCGCTCGGCGAAGGCGCCGTAGTGGTCGAGCCGGAGCGAGCGGAAGCGCATCGGCTAGCCGGCCTCCGCCGCTGCGGCCGCGTCGCCGCCGGCGTCGTCGTCGAGGACGCCGCCCTCGCTGGTCGCCCGGGCGAGGGCGACCGCCCGCGGTCCGATCTCGCGGCGCATCTCGGCGAGCAGGTCGTCGCGATGCGCCGCCTCGGGGATCCGGCTTTCGAGCGCGGCGAGGCGGGCGTCGATCAGCGCGGCGACCCGATCCTCGGCGACGAGGTCGGCGAGGATCGTCCGCAACCGTCCGGCGAGGCCGGCGTCGACCGCGGCCCGCGGCGCCGTGGGCGGGCTCGTCGCGATCACCAGCTTCTCGAGCCACAGGTCGTGGCCGTCGGCGGCGGCGAGGGTCTCGACCTCCTCGGCGATCATCGCCCGGCGCCGCGAAAGGTCGTCGTGAAGCGGGCCGGCCCCGACGAGGCGCAGCCGCAGCGCGACCGGCCGCCCGGCGCCCGCCGCCGCGGCCCGTGTCAGCCCGGCGCGCAGCAGGGAGCGCAGATCCTCCGACGTCGCCGCCCCGGCGACGTCGATCGCCTCCTCGTGGAAGCGCAGCACGTCGAGGTCGCGGTGGACGAGGTCGGTGATCGCGCCGTCCTCGACCGTGACCAGCGTCGCCCCCTTCGGCCCGCGCTCGCGCGGATTGCGGCCCTGGATGTTGCCGGGAAAGACGATGGCCGGCCGCTCGCACAGCACCTCGCGGGTGTGGACGTGGCCGAGCGCCCAGTAGTCGTAGCCGTGGTTGCGCAACTGTTCGACGGTACAGGGCGCGTAGCTGGCGTGGCCCTCGCGCCCGCCGCAGGCGGTGTGGAGCAGGCCGATGTTGAAGGCGCCGGCGATCGGCGGCGGATAGGCCGCGGCGAGATTGTCGGTGACGTCGCGCCTGGCGAAGCTCTGGCCGTGGACGGCGACGTCGAGCGTTTCGATGACGTGGGTCTGCGGCCGCTCGGACGCGAAGCGGCGGACGTTGTCGGAGAAGTCGAGGCGCGACAGGAAGCGGTTCTCGGCGTCGTGGTTGCCGAAGATCACGAAGACGGCGATGCCGGCTTCGGCCAGCTTCGCCATCTGCCCGGCGAAATGGACGCCGGTGCCGTAATGCCGCCATTCGCCGTCGAAGAGGTCTCCCGCGATCAGCACGAAGGCGCAGTCCTCGGCGATGGCGAGGTCGACCAGCGCGTCGAAGGCGCGCCGGCTCGCCTCCTCGACCCGGGCCGCGGCCGCGGCCGACTTCTTCGCCAGTCCGACCAGCGGGCTGTCGAGGTGGAGGTCGGCGGCGTGGAGAAAACGGAAGCGCGGCATCGTCGAGGAGCTTTCGGCGGATCGTCCGTCCCTTAGCGCGAGTCGGCCGGTGCGCCAAACCCTGGCCGTCGGCCGGTGCGATTCGATCGCCGGGTCGCGCCGTCCGGAGCGGCGCTCAGCCCCGAGATCAGGCGTCGCCGAGGCCGAGTTCCCGCCGTGCTTTCTTCGTCAGGCCCGCGGCGACGAGGGCGTGGGAGCGCGTCAGATAGGCGCGAAGCTCCTCGTCGGAAAGGCCCGGCCGGCCGAAATGCTGGATCCAGCTCATTCCGCGCGAGGCGAGATAGGGCGCCGGCCGCAGGCCGGGCAGCTCCTTCAGCATCTCGAAGGCGAGCGGGTCGACCTTGAAGGTCACCTTCGGCTCCTCGTCGCCGGAGAACCATCCGATGGCGAAGACCTTGTCGCCAACCTTCCACACCAGCGCCCCGCCCCACTGGACGACCCGGCTCGTCGCCGGCAGCGATCTGCAGAAGGCATCGTAGTCCTCGCCGGTCATCGCCCGCCCCTTCTCCGTCCGTCGCCGCGCCGCCCGATTCGGCCGGAGCGAGGCGCGAAAGCGATTTCCCCATCCGCCCCGATCGCTTAAGGATGCGCCGACCGGACGACGACGGGGAGAAGCCGCCGCGCCGCCGTCCACGACTTCTCGGGACGATCACGGACCTCATGATACGACATATCGTCTTCTTCTCGGCGCAGGATGCCGAGGACGTCGAGCGGATTTGCGCCGGCCTCTCCGTCCTTACCGCGATTCCCCACGCCGACCGTCTGGAGGTCGCCGTCAACGACAAGGGCGACGCGCTCTCGCGCGACGTCGACGTCGTCGTCTACGGCGAATTCGCGGACGCGGCCGCGCTCGAGGCCTACAAGGCCCATCCGCTCTACCAGCGATCGATCGACCTCGTCCGCCCGCTCCGCCGCATGCGGATGGCGGCGGACTTCGACACGGCGACGGCGACGAGCGAGCCGCTGCCGATGCCCGGCCCGGGCCGGTGATGGGCGACGACAGCGGTCACTGACCCGCTTCTGCCGGCCGCCGCTCGGCCACCGGGCCGTCCTGCGCCGCGGCCTCATCGCCCGCGCCGCCCATGGCCGGCGTCTTGCCGGCCGCGCGGGCGCGCATCGCGGTGCAGGGATCGCCCGCGGGCCGGTCGTCGGCCGTCGCCACCACCACGTCGTAGAGCGGCTCGCCGTAGACGTCGCGCTCGACGAGGTCGGCGATCGCCGCGCCAGGGGGCGCCGGCACGAAGGCGAGCGCGAGGACGTGGAGTTCAGGATCGAGCGCGGCGAGCACAGCCGGTACCCCGAAGTCGCGCCGGGCGTGGCCGGCGCCGGCGATCAGCACCGCCGGGCGGTTCTCCGGCGCCGCGCCGAGCCGTTCGCGCAGCGCCGCCGCCATCGCGCCGTCGCGCAGGCGCTGGACGTCGATCATCGGGCCGGTCGCCTCGGGCGGGATCATGCCGCAGTGGGAGGCGACCAGGATGTCGGAGAGATGGGCGGTGATGGCCTCCGGCAGCGGCCGGTCGAGGCCGAAGGCCGTCCGCGTCTCTTCGGCCAGCGCCTCGACCCCTTCCTTGCCGATCCGCCGGCGCTCCTCGCGCGGCACGTCGCCGGCGACGACCGGCAGCTTCGCCGCCATCGCCGCCGCGATCACCTGCTCGTAGATCTCGAAGGCGTTCCAGTTGCGGGCCCAGTCGACGGCGTCACCGAAACCGGACGCCGGCTCGCCGCCGGCGAGAAAGGCGTCGATCGCCGGCTGCTGCTCGCGCGACAGCATCTCGAAGACGACCGCCGGGCGCCGCCCGGCGGCGGCGAGATCGGCGATGATCGCCGCCTGGCGCCGGTGATGGTCGCGGCTGTCGTGGGTCTCGCCGAGCACGACGACGTCGGCGGCGAGGAGCCGCTCGGAAAGGTCCTCGACGGTGAGGACGTTGCCGCTCGCCGTGTCGACGACGAGGCCGTCGGGTGCCGCCCGGCCGGGCGCGGGCACTGCGGCGACGACAGCCAGGGTGAGGGAAAGGCCGAAGGCGGCAAGGCCGATCGGCGCAAACGGAACGTTCATCGGTCGGCTCCGGGGCTCGGGGCATCGCCCGTCATCAGGAAGACGGGGCGAGGCGCGCATCGGTCGGCGGCTGGCCCGGCGGTCGGCGCGGGAGGCCGGACGGGTGACGAGCCGGCCCGGCGCGACTTCAGGCCGCCGCCGGCCGGGCCGATGTCGGGCGGCATTCCGCCGGCCGGCTCACGCGGCGAAGGCGCGTGCGCGGCACCCCGTGCCTGATGCCACGGCCGGAGGCGCCGTGCAATCCGCCGACGAAAACGGGGAGGCACCGGGTTCCCCCGGGTGCCTCCCCGCATTTCTCATCCCGGAGCGCGCGAAACGCCCGGGCTCGCCCGTGCCGTCGCGATCGCTCGCAACGGCGCCAAAGACGTCAGTGCCGGCCGCCGCGGGCCGGGCGACGGCGGGCGCCTTCGCCGCTGCGCTCGCCGCCGGAAGCGGCCTCGCGTCCGACGCTGTCGCGGGCGGTG
>CALCDT010000264.1 GCA_937900425.1 uncultured Alphaproteobacteria bacterium
GCTCGGTGATCTTCATCGCCGGCAACATCCCCTACGTCTCGGAGATCGCGCCGCTGCTGATCGTGATCAAGCTCGAGGAGTTCGACTACGCCGGCGCGACGGTGATCGCCGCGGTTATGCTCGCGATCTCCTTCGCCATGCTGGTCGCCGTCAACCTGCTGCAATCGATCAGCCGCAGGAGGCTCGGCCATGTCTGACGTCGCCACGACCCTCGCCACGTCCACACTCGCCAACGGCGCCGTCGCCCCGGTGCGATCCGTCCGCACCGCGCCGCGGCCGCGCGGGCCGACCGAGGACAGCCCGGCCGCCCGGGCGGTTGCGATCGCCCTCGCCGTCGGCCTTCTGATGCTGTTCCTGCTGCTGCCGCTCGCCGCAGTCTTCGTCGAGGCCCTGCGCAAGGGCTTCGGCCCGGTGATCGAGGCGCTGTCGCACCCTGACGCGCTCTCCGCCGTCGTCCTCACCCTGCTGGTGGCGGCGATCGCGGTGCCGGCCAACCTCGTCTTCGGCGTCGCCGCGGCCTGGGCCATCGCCAAGTTCGACTTCAGGGGCAAGACGCTGCTCGTCAGTCTGATCGACCTGCCCTTCTCGGTGTCGCCGGTCGTCGCCGGCCTCGCCTACGTGCTGCTCTACTCGACCACCCACGGCTGGTTCGGCGGCGTCCTCGACGCCGCCGGGATCGACATCATCTTCGCGGTGCCCGGCATCGTGCTGGCGACGATCTTCGTCACCTTCCCCTTCGTCGCCCGCGAACTGATCCCCCTGATGCAGGAGCAGGGCCGCACCGAGGAGGAGGCGGCGCTGTCGCTCGGCGCCGGCGGCCTTCGCACCTTCGTCACGGTGACGCTGCCCAACGTCAAATGGGCGCTGCTCTACGGCGTGCTGCTCTGCAACGCCCGGGCGATGGGCGAATTCGGCGCGGTGTCGGTGGTCTCGGGCCATATCCGCGGCCTCACCAACACGATGCCGCTGCACATCGAGATCCTCTACAACGAGTACCAGTTCGCCGCCGCCTTCGCGGTCGCCGCGGTGCTGGCGCTGCTCGCCCTCGTCACCCTCGCCGTCAAGTCCTTCCTCGAATGGCGCCACGCCGGCGAACTCGCCGCCACGCGCCGCCACTGAGCCAAACGGGAGACCCTCCATGCGCCTCGACATCCGCTCCCTCGCCAAGGACTTCGGCAGCACGGCCGCCCTCCACGGCGTCGACCTCACCGTCGGCTCCGGCGAACTCGTCGCCCTGCTCGGCCCGTCCGGCTCCGGCAAGACCACGCTGCTGCGCATCGTCGCCGGCCTCGACTTCCCTTCGCGGGGCTCGGTCTGGTTCGGCGACGTCGACGCCGGCCGGCTCTCGATCCAGGAGCGCAACGTCGGCTTCGTGTTCCAGCACTACGCCCTGTTCCGCCACATGACGGTGGCCGACAACATCGCCTTCGGCCTCAGGGCGCGGCCGAAGCGGACCCGGCCGGACGAGGCGGCGATCGCCCGCAAGGTCGGCGACCTGCTCGACCTCGTCCAATTGCCGGGCTACGGCGGGCGCTATCCCTCCCAACTCTCCGGCGGCCAGCGCCAGCGCATCGCCCTCGCCCGGGCGCTCGCCATCGAGCCGCGGGTGCTCGCCCTCGACGAGCCCTTCGGCGCGCTCGACGCGCGGGTCCGCAAGGACCTGCGCAAGTGGCTGCGCGAGATCCACGAGCGCACCGGCCACACGACGCTCTTCGTCACCCACGACCAGGAGGAGGCGATGGAACTCGCCGACCGGGTGGTGGTGATGTCGCAGGGCCGGATCGAGCAGGTCGGCACCCCCGACGCGATCGTCGACGCCCCGGCCTCGCCCTTCGTCTGCGACTTCATCGGCGAGATGAGCCGACTGCCGGTGTCGCTCTCGGGCGGGCGCGCCGTCGTCGCGGGGCGGCCGATCGCTCTCGGCCTGGCCTCGGCGACCGCACGCGACGGCGCCGGGCACCTCTACGTCCGGCCCGACCAGATCCGGCTCTGCGAGCCCGGCCGCGGCGACATCGAGGCACGGATCACGGGCGTACGCCGGGCCAACGGCCTGCCGCGGCTGACGCTGCATCCGCTCGTCGCCCGGCCCGGGGCCGGCGAAGGCGGCTTCGAGGCCGTGGTGCTGGACGCGGCGCCCTACGCGGTCGGCCAGACCGTCGGCGTCACCATCGCCGGCGGCAGCCTGTTCGCCGCCTGACCGGTGATCGCCGCGGCCCCGAAGGTCTCGGGGGCCGCCTCGAGGAGGTTCCGGCCTTCGGCGTTGCCGCCGGTCCGCGCGAGCGGCGGCGACGCCGAAGGCCGCGGCAGGTGATCGCCTCGCTGCGCGGGGCGCGCGATGAAAGGAGAAGGGTGGCATTCGCGTCACATGAGGCGACAAATAAGGTAGACATTATCAATTTTGTTCCGACCGCCGCTCACGCCGCTCTTGCGGTGTGTCCGCGCTCGCCTATGATCGCCGCGGACACGGCCGCAGGCTGCCGCCGCGTCCGGCGGACGGCGGGATATCCGGCACTCTCACCACGTGCCCTCGCCGCCGCCGAAGGGGCTTCGAGAGCGGGCGAGGGTTCATGGCGATCGACTTCGGGATCTACGCGCCCTACATCGCGCTGGCGCTGATCTTTCTCATGCTCGTCACCTTCGCGACCGAGAAATTTCCCCCCGAAGTCGTCGCCATCGCCGGAACGGCCGTCGTCCTCCTCCTCGGACTGATTTCGACCAAGGACCTTTTGTCGGTCATGTCGAACAGCGCGCCGGCGACCATCATCGCGATGTTCATGGTCAGCGCGGCCCTGGTGCGGACCGGCGTGCTCGACCTCTTCATCGGCCAGCTGACCCACCTGCAACGCTTCGGCAACGCGGCGGTGATCGCAGCCCTGATCTTCTTCGTGATGGGCGCGTCGGCCTTCGTCAACAACACCCCGCTGGTGGTGATGATGATCCCGGTCACGATCTCGCTGGCTCAGCGCCTCGGCATCTCGGAATCGAAGCTGCTGATGCCGCTGTCCTTCACCTCGATCCTCGGCGGCACGGTGACCTTGATCGGCACCTCGACCAACATCCTCGTCGACGGCGTCGCTCGCCGCAACGGCATGGAAGGCTTCTCGCTGTTCGACATCACGCCGGTCGGCATCGTGGTCGGCATCACCGGCTGTCTCTACCTGCTCCTCGCCGGCCGCTTCCTGCTGCCCGAGCGCCAGACCGTCACCGGCATGCTCGGCGGGCGGCACAAGCCGCAGTTCTTCGTCGAGGTGCTGATCGCCCACGATTCCCCGATGATCGGGCAGGATCCGCGCAGGATCCGGCTGTTCAGCGGCGCCGACCGCCGCGTCGTCGACGTCATCCGCGGCGACGCCTCGCTGCGGCGCGACATGGACGAAGTCGAG
This sequence comes from uncultured Alphaproteobacteria bacterium, assembly GCA_937900425.1. Classification (GTDB taxonomy): domain Bacteria; phylum Pseudomonadota; class Alphaproteobacteria; order Rhizobiales; family Pleomorphomonadaceae; genus CALCDT01. The sequence continues at coordinate 3,384 of CALCDT010000264.1, forward strand.
CTGATGGCCGGCGACATCGTCGTCGTGAAGTCGTCGGTCGCCGACGTGCTGTCGATCCGCGAGAAGACCGGCGTCGACATCCACCAGCCCGAGGCGGTCGAACCGGTCGGCGCCCGCGCCACGGTGGTGGTCGAGGCGCTGCTCGGTCCCGGCGCCCGCCTGCTCGGACGCACGCTGCGCGAGGCGCGGCTGCGCCGGCGCTACGGCGTCTATCCGATGGCTCTGCACCGTCACGGCGCCAACATCGCCGAGCGGCTGGAAGACGTCCGGCTCCAGGTCGGCGACTCGCTGCTGATCGAGGGCGCACCCGACGACCTGCGCCGCCTCGCCGACGATCTCGGCCTCGTCAACCTCAACGAGACGCGCGAGCGCGGTCTGCGCCGCTCCAAGGCGCCGCTCGCCGCCCTCGCCCTCGCCGGCGTCATCCTCGGCTCCACCTTCGGCGTGATGCCGGTGGTCGGCCTCGCCTGGATCGCGGCCGCCTTCGTCCTCGTCACCGGCTGTATCGACGCCGACGAGGCCTTCCAGGCGGTCGACTGGCGCATCATCGTCCTGATCCTGATGATGCTCGCCTTCGGCATGTCGCTGGAGAACACCAAGGCGGTCGATCTCATCGTCGAGACGGTCTACCCGTGGTTCGTCGGCCTGCCGCCGCTGGCCGTGCTCGCCCTGTTCTACGGCCTGACGCTGTTCCTGACCGAGCTCGTCACCAACAACGCGGTCGCCGTCATCGTCACCCCGATCGGCATCGCCCTCGCCCAGCAGCTCGGCTACGATCCCCGCCCCTTCGTGGTCGCGGTGATGTTCGCCGCCAGCGCCTGTTTCGCGACGCCGATCGGCTACCAGACCAACACGCTGGTCTATTCGGCCGGCGGCTACAAGTTCATGGATTTCGTCAAGGTCGGCCTGCCGCTCAATCTGCTGATCGGCATCGTCACCGTCCTGGTGATCCCGCTGATCTGGCCGCTGAACTGAGGCGGAACACCGAGCGGGGCCTCTACTCCGCGGCGGCGAGAACGCCGCAGACCGAGACCCGGTCGCGGCCCGACGACTTGGCGTGATAGAGCGCGACGTCGGCGTTCTTGAGGACGTCGTCGACGCTGGCGCCGTTGCAGAACTCCGCGACCCCGAAGCTGGCGCTGACCGGCACCGGCCGCTCGCGCACCACCACATCGAGCGCACGCAAGGTCCGGCGCAGGGCGTTCATCCGCACCACGGCCTCGGCGAGATCCACGCCCGGCAGCAGCAGGGCGAATTCCTCGCCGCCGAGCCGGCCGAGCGTCGCGCCCTCGACGGCGCCGGCGCAGCCGGCGACCGCGACCAGCACGGCGTCGCCGCCGTCGTGGCCGTAGGTGTCGTTGATCCGCTTGAAGTGGTCGAGGTCGAACATCGCGAGCGCCGCCTGCGCCCCCGAGGCGGCGACCTCGTCGAGGCGGGCGACGAAGGCGCGGCGGTTGAGCGCCCCGGTCAGGCCGTCGGTGGTGGCGAGGCGCAGGATCTCGCCGTGGCCGCGGATCAGCCGTTCGGCGGTCCGCAGGCGGGCATGGAGCTCCATCTTGTCGACCGGCTTCTGGATGAAGTCGTCGGCACCGGCGTCGAGCACCTCGACGAGCCGGCGGCGATCGCTGCTCGACGACATCACCACGATGTGGAGGTAGCGCTCCTCGCCGGACAGCGTCCGCGCCTCCCAGCAGAGTTCGAGGCCACCGGCGCCCGGCAGTTCGATGCTCGTCAGCAGCACGCCGACGTCGACGTTCTCCCGAAGGTGGTCGATGGCCGCCTCGGCGCGGTCGAAGCACGTGACGTCGTCACCCCGCTCGGCGATCATGCCGGCGAGGATCTTCGCCATGACCCGCGACCCGTCGACGACGGCGACCTTCATGCCGGAGGGCTCTCCCGATTGCCTGCGGGGGTGGCCCTGGCGGACTGGTTCGTCCCGCCGCGTCACCCGACATCGAACAACCTTTGGGATGGGTCATCGAGAGCGACAGCCTGTCCCACATCCTTCACTCGTATCACCAATATCTCAAGATTCCCTTAAATACACTTGTTCCGCATGGGGTTAACGGAAGATCACCGCTGAAATGACGGTCACGGTGGCGCGAAAATCACCGCACGTCGCGCGCGAAGAGCAGCTGGGTGTCGCCGAAATCCCGCCGCTCGATCAAGGCGTAGGCCGGCGGCAGCGCCACCTCCCCCTTCGCGGACTCCTCGAGCAGGACGAGGGCACCGGGGGCGAGCCAGCCGCCGCCGGCAAGACTCGCCAGCGCCTCCTCGCCGAGCCCCTTGCCATAGGGCGGGTCGAGAAAGGCGAGGTGATAGGGCTCGGCCGGACCGATCGAGCCCATGCGCCGCGCGTCCCGGCGGAAGATCCGGGTCGTTCCCATGAGGCCGAGCGCCTCCTGATTGCGGCGGATCAGGCCGCGGGCTTCGGCGGCCTCCTCGACGAACAGGCAGCTCGCCGCGCCGCGGCTCATCGCCTCGAAACCGAGGGCGCCGGTTCCGGCGAAGAGATCGAGCACCCGGGCGCCCGGGACCGGGTCGCCGTAGCCGTGCTCGAGGATGTTGAAGAGGCTCTCGCGCAGGCGGTCGGAGGTCGGGCGGATCGCCTGCGACGACGGCGTCGCCAGCGTCTGGCCGCGGAAGCGGCCGGCGACGATGCGCATCAGCCGCGGTCCCCGCCCCTGCCGCCGCCCGGGCGGCCCGGAGCGGAGCCGCGCGGCGCGGGCTTGCGGTGC
>CALCDT010000265.1 GCA_937900425.1 uncultured Alphaproteobacteria bacterium
CGGCGCGGACGACGCGGATCTCCTCGGCGAGGGTCACGGCGTAGCCGACCACCGGGCCGAGCCGGCGGGTCGCCTTGGTGTGGCAGCCGCAATAGGCGCAGATGTCCCGGCAGAAGGGGACGTGCAGATAGAGCGACGTCCGCGTCTGTGCCGGCAGCGTCGCGAACCAGCTCGCGGCGACGGCGGGGTTGATCGCGCCCGTGAACATCGGCGCGGTCGGATAGGAGGTGTAGCGCGGCACGCGCGCGGCGATCGGCAGCTCGCTCATCGCACCCCGCATGCCACGATCGCCGTCCGGTTGCGTTGATCCGTCGCAAATCCCGCGCTGCTGGAGCCTGCGCCGGCCGCCGAACGGAGGTCTCGTGTCGGCCGGCGCAGACTGCATAATGCGAGCCGGCTCGCAGCCAGCTCGGGAGGCGTCATGTCCGGTCGGATCATCACACTCGCGCAGCAGAAGGGCGGCTCGGGAAAGACCACTCTCGCGGCGCATCTCGCCGTCGCGCTGGCGCTCGCCGGCCACCGCGTGGCGCTCCTCGACGTCGACCCGCAGGGCAGTCTCGGCGAGTGGTTCGAGGCCCGCGAGGAATGGCGCGGGGAGGGGGAGACCGGCCTCGTCTTCCGCACGGCGAGCGGCTGGGGCGCGCGCCGGGAGGCCCGCGCCCTGGCCCGCGACTTCGACGCGGTGGTGGTCGACACGCCGCCGAAGTCCGACCTCGAATCGCGCCCGGCGATCGCCGTCGCCAGCCTCGTCGTGGTGCCGCTGCAGCCGACCCCCGTCGACCTGTGGGCGACCGAGCCGACGCTGCAGATGATCGCGCGGGAAGGCGCGGCGTCGCTCCTCGTGGTCAACCGGCTGGTGCAGCGGGCGGCGCTGACGGCGGAGATGCTCGCCGCAATCGCCGATCTCGGCCACCGCGCCGCGGCGGCGACCGTCGGCAACCGCATCGCCTTCGCCGCCAGCATGGGGCGCGGGGCGACGGTGATGGAGACGGCACCGGGGAGCAAGGGCGCGGCGGAATTCACCGCGGTCGCCGACGAGGTCTGGAAGACAGTGGCCGGCGAGCCGGACTGAGCGTCCCGGAATCAGGCGGAATCCGCTCGCCCGGCCGCCGCGGGGCCGAGGATCGCGTCTGCGACGACCACCTTCAGCTCGTCGGCGTCGAACGGCTTGGCGAGGAGCGGCGGGCCGGCATAGCGGTCTGGAATGGAGCCCGCCGGGTCGTAGCCGGTGCAGAGGACGAGCGGGACGCCGCGCGCCAGCAGCAGATCGACCAGCGGCCAGACGCCCTCTCCCCGCAGGTTGAGATCGACGAGTGCGCCGTCGAGGCGGGGGGACGAAGCGAGTTCGATCGCCTCGCCGAGTCGATTCGCCGGCCCGACGACCTCGCAGCCGAGATCCTCGAGCGCATCCGCCAGCATCATCGCGATCAGGAGCTCGTCCTCGACGACCAGGATGCGATACGTCCTCGGAAAATTCATGCGACATCAACGATGCATCAGTACGCTTGGTTCCCGCATTAGATTCAATACGCGATATCCCTAGGCAATTCATCTGTCGATGCCCCTTCAGAAATGACTGCCCGTCGGCATGGGAATGGTCAGGTCCACTTCTTCGGACGACCGTCCGGACACAGGGAGATCGTGATTCTCGATTGCACGGGCCGTCGTTCCCGCCGGCGTGATCTCGGCGGCCAGCGCCGCGTTACTCCGCCGTCCCGCAGGTCACACGGCCATCATGTGGAAAACGGACCGATCGGCCGCCGCGCCCGCCTGTCCGCTGTGGCGAAACAAAGGCGGCCGTGCCACGTTGCTTGCGGCGCGCGAGACAAATCGCGCCGACACGGTTCCATCTCTGCACTCGCGATGTGGTGCGGTGGCGGGGTCCAATAATGTGTGGGGGCAGCCTATGAGATTTATCCGCCGAGCTCTGCTCGTGACGGCTGCGGCCGTCTTCGTCGTACCCGCGGCAATCGCCGCCGAGATCGATACCTCCGCGTTGACGCGGGCGGTGACCGCCACGGGGATCGGCAAGCACCTCGAAGCCTTCCAGCGGATCGCCGACCGGCACGGCGGCAACCGCGCGGCCGGCACCGCCGGCTACCAGGCGTCGGTCGACTATGTCTCAAAGAAACTCGAAGCGGCCGGCTACGACGTGACCATCCAGCCGTTCGAGGTCGACTTCTTCCAGCAGCTGTCGCGGCCGCGGCTCGTCCGCACCGCGCCGTCGCGGAAGGCCTATAAGTTCGGCAAGGACTTCCTGACGATGGAATATTCGGGCGACGGCACGATCGACGCCGAACTCGCCCTCGCCGGTGGAATCCAGATCCCGCCGTCGCCGGAGCCCTCGTCGACGAGCGGCTGCCGGCCGAAGGACTTCCCGGCCTCGGTCGCCGGTAAGATCGTGCTGGTACAGCGCGGCGGCTGCGACTTCGCGGTCAAGGTCGCGAACGCCAACGCGGCCGGTGCGGTCGGGGTCCTCATTTTCAACGAAGGCCAGCCGGGTCGGCGCGTGGCGGTCAACGGGACGCTCGGCGGCCCCGCCGACATCCCGGCGATCGGGACCAGCTTCCGGGTCGGCGAGGGCCTCTACAAGCTCACCCAGAAGGGCCCGGTGCGGATGCGCCTCGTCGTCGACGCCGAGATCCACAGGATCGAGACGTCGAACGTCATCGCCGAGTGGCGCGGGCCGCGCAACGGCCGCGCCGTGGTCGTCGGCGCCCATCTCGATTCGGTGCCGCAGGGGCCCGGCATCAACGACAACGGCTCCGGCTCGGCGACGATCCTCGAGATCGCGCTGCAGATGAAGAGGTTGAACATCAAGCCCCGCAACACCCTGCGCTTCGCCTTCTGGGGCGCCGAGGAGGAGGGGCTGTTCGGCTCGACACACTATGTCGAGTCGCTGAGCGAGGGCGCCCGGGCGCGGATCATGGCGAACCTCAACTTCGACATGCTCGCCTCGCCGAACTTCGTCCGCTTCGTCTACGACGGCGACGGCTCGATCGGCCCGGAGGGTCCTCCCGGCTCGGCGGAGATCGAGCACATCTTCGAGCGCTATTTCAGCAGCAAGGATCTCGCGACCGAGCCGACGCTGTTCGACGGCCGGTCCGACTATCTCGCCTTCATCCAGGCCGGCATCCCGGCGGGCGGGCTGTTCTCCGGCGCCGAGGAGATCAAGACCAAGGAGCAGGCGAAGATATTCGGCGGCACCGCCGGCGAGGCCTACGACGCCTGCTATCACCTCGCCTGCGACGACATCCCCAACATCAGCAAGAAGGCGCTGAACCAGTTCGGCAAGGCCGCCGCGGACGCGGTCATGAACCTGGCGCGGCGTCCGGACGACATCCGTCCGTCCGGCGGCGAAGCCGGCGCCGAGTCGGCCTCCGCGGCGGCGACGGCGGCGATCTATCGCGGCCGCCACCTCGTCCGCTGACCGCCCACGGTCCTCGTCCACGACGCACGGCCTCCGGGGAATCCCGGGGGCCGTTTCGTTTCGAGGAGGTGCAAACTCATTTCAGAGGCCGTAGAGCCGCCGGGCGTTCGCCGAGTAGAGATTCCGGCGTTCGTCGTCGCTCGCGCCGGCGACGAGCACGCGCGTCGCCTCGACCCACCGGGTCAGGTCCGCGGTAAGGGTGCAGACCGGCCAGTCGCTGCCCCACACCACCCGCTCCCAGCCGAAGCAGGCGACGACGTGCTCGACGAACGGGCGCAGGTCGTCGACGCGCCATTCGGGAGCGGCATAGGCGACGATCCCGGAGATCTTGCAGGCGATGTTCGGGAGCCGCGCCAGCGCCTCGATGTCGGCACGCCAGGGATCGAGCACGCGGCTGGTGACGTCGGGCACGCCGCAGTGGTCGAGGACGAACTGGACGTCGGGGCAGGCCCGCACGAGAGCCCGCCCGAGCTCGAGCTGGCGGGCGAGGACGCAGAGGTCGAAGGGGCGGCCGACGCCGGCGAGGCGGCGCAGGTTCTCGGCGAACAGCGGCGCCTGCGAGAGCGTGTCGGGCTCGGTATGCAGGATGCGCCGGAAGCCGCGGACCCGCGGGTTCGCGGCGGCCTCCTCGAGCCATGCCGGAAAGGCGGGGGATTCCGGGCGGCACGCGGCGATCGCGCCGACGACGCCGTGGCCGAGGCCGGTCGCCCAGGCCGTCTCGGCGGCGATGTCCGCCTCGGCGACATCCACCTCCATGTGCAGCATCGCCTCGATGTCGAGCGGCGCGGCCTCCGCCCGGTAGTCAGCGAGGTCGAAACTGCGGTTCAGCGCCGGGAGGCCGTCGAGCCACGGATAGCGGAAACGGTCGAGGGCGATCAGGTGGAGGTGCGTGTCGACGATGCCCATGCGCTGCTCCTCCGGCGCGGTGCCGCCGACGGCGCCCTCGTCGATGACGCTTCCAGCGTTCAGACGGCGCCGCCGGTGGTGCGCGACAGCTCCTGGCCGGCCGCCCGGATGAGCGCGATGACGGCGTCGATGTCGGGCGCGTCGGCCCTGTCGCGGCGATCGAGATAGGGGCAGGTGAGGGCGGCGACAGCGGCGCCGTTGGGGCCGAGGACCGGCACCGACAGGTTGACGACGCCGCGCGTCTGCCGGCTCTCCATCGCCTCGTAGCCCTGCTCGGCGATGCGCTTCAGGTGGGCCATGAGGCCGCGCGGCCGCTTCTCCCCGGGCATCGGCTCGTGCTCGTCGAGCATGAAGGCGCGCTCCTTCGGCGGCGCGAAGGCGAGCAGGACGTGACCCGAGCCGGTGTCGAGGAGACCGACGCGGGCGCCGACGCGGATGGCGATGCCCCAATAGCCCGGCGCGTCCGCCTGGGCGACGATGACGACGTGGCCCTGGTCGTAGACGGCGAGGTGACACGCCTGCCGGGCCTCGCGCGCGAAGCGCCTGAGGATCGGCATCGCCTGCGAAACCAGGCGGCGGACCGGCGCGTGCTGGTGGGCGAGGGCGAACAGCTTCAGGGTCAGTTCGTAGCGGTCGCCATTGACGCGGGCGACGTAGTGGCGGCGCACCAGCCGGTCGAGCATCCGGTAGATCTCGTTCGGCGAGCGTTCGAGCGCCTTGGCGATCTCCGCCTGGGTCAGGCCCTCGTCGGTGGCGGCGAGCAGTTCGAGGATGTCGAGGCCCTTGTCGAGCGCCGGCGCGCGATAGCGGTCGGCGGCCTCGTCGGCCTCCGCCGCGCCGCTCCGTGCGGTCCTGCCACCCCTCGCCATCCTCGCCTCCCGGACCCGGCGCGCCGGAGCCACTGCCGCCGCGAAGCCTCCATCGTTGACGCCGGAACGTCAATCAGGCTTACATGCGAATGGTTCATTCAAATATAATTAAGAACCACAACGTGCGCGGCGACCTGAACCGACGCGCGGCAACGACAAAAGGGGAGGGACCGATGGCGAGGATCGTGCGCGTCGAGGCGCTGATGGTCGACCTCGTGCCGAAGGTGAAGCGCACCGACGCGATCCAGTCCTTCGTCAGCCAGGAGACGCCGATCGTCCGCATCACCGATGCCGACGGCGCCGTCGGCATCGGCTACAGCTACACCATCGGGAACGGCGGCCCGGCGGTCATGTCGCTGTTGCAGCGGACCTTCGCGCCGCGGCTGATCGGCCGCGACGCCGCGATGGTCGAGGCGATCTGGAAGGACCTGAAGTTCTCCACCCACGCCACCTGGGTCGGCGCCATCACGGCGCTGGCGCTCGCCGCGATCGACACGGCGCTGTGGGACCTGCGCTGCCGCAGGGCCGGCCTGCCGCTCGCGGTGATGGCCGGCGGCGCCCGGGACCGGATAGCGCTCTACACGACCGAGGGCGGCTGGCTGCACATCGACACGCCGGCCCTCGTCGACGACGCGCTCGCCGCGAAGGCGCAGGGCTTCGGCGGATCCAAGATCAAGGTCGGCCGGCCGATCCACGAGGACGTCGACCGCCTGATGGCGGTCCGCGAGGCGGTCGGCGCCGGCTTCGAGATCCTCACCGACGCCAACCAGGCGTTCACCGTCGACGACGCGATCCGGCGCGTCCGCCATTACGAGGCGGCCGACATCGGCTGGCTGGAGGAGCCGCTGCCGGCCGACGACGTCGAGGGCCACGTCCGCCTCGCCCGCTCGACCAGCGTGCCGATCGCCGTCGGCGAGAGCATGTACAGCCTGCCGCAGTTCCGCGACTATCTCGCCCGCGGTGCCTGCTCGGTGGTGCAGGTCGACGTCGCCCGCATCGGCGGCGTCACGCCGTGGCTGAAGACGGCGCACCTCGCCGAGAGCTTCAACGTGGCGGTGGCGCCGCATTTCCTGATGGAGCTGCACGTGGCGCTGTGCTGCGCCGTTCCGAACGCACGCTGGGTGGAGTACATCCCGCAGCTCGACAGCCTGACCACCGAGGGCATGCGGATCGAGGACGGCCACGCGGTGGCGAGCGGTGCGCCGGGGCTCGGCATCGCCTGGGACGGGGCGGCGATCGAGCGGCTGGCGGTGGCGGGCTCGCGCTTCGCCGTGACCGCCGGCGACATCTGACGAGAAGGACGCGAGACCGAGATGAGCACGAGCCTGAAGGGCAAGACGGTGGTGGTGACCGCCGCCGCGCAGGGCATCGGCCGGGCGAGCGCGGAGGCGTTCTCGCGCGCCGGCGCACGGGTGCTGGCGACGGACATCAACGGGGACAAGCTCGCCGAGCTCGGCCAGGGCCGGAGGAGAGCCGGCGGCAGCCGTGGTGTGACCGTCCTGCGCCCAGTCCCAGGCTCCCAGGGGATCCGCACCGACGTACTCACGAAGGCCGCCCAGGAGCTTGGAAGGGT
>CALCDT010000266.1 GCA_937900425.1 uncultured Alphaproteobacteria bacterium
TCGCGGCCGCGGAAGGCGAGCCGGCCGAGCGGCGGCAGGGCGGCGAGGGCGACGGCCCGGCAGGCCGGCGAGGCGGCGACGAGGCCGGCGATCGCGTGGGCGCGGTGAGGCTCAGCCATCGAGGCGGGCTCCTTCCTTGTCATAGAACACCGGGTCGGTGACGACGACCTCGATGGTGCGGTCGGGCATCGGCACGTAAAGCGTCTCGCCGATCCGCGCCCGGCCGCCCTTGACCATGGCGAGGGCGATCGGGTGGCCGAGCACGGCGCTGTCGTAGGCCGAGGTGACGTGGCCGATCATCGGCATCGGCACCGGCGCGGCGGGATCGGCGACGATCTGGGCGCCTTCCTCCAGAACGGTGCGGCCATCCTTCGAGAGCAGGCCGACGAGTTGCTTGCGGCCCGGCGCCGACATCGAGGCGCGGGCGAGCGAGCGCTTGCCGACGAAGTCGGGCTTGGCCTTGCCGATCGCCCAGGAGAGGCCGACGTCGTCCGGCGTCGCGGTGCCGTCGGTCTCCTGGCCGACGATGATGTAGCCCTTCTCGGCGCGAAGGACGTGCATGGTCTCGGTGCCGTAGGGGGTGATGCCGTAGGCCGCGCCCGCGGCGAAGATCGCTTCCCACACCGCGCGGCCGTGGTCGGCCGGCACGTTGACCTCGAAGCCGAGTTCGCCGGTGAAGGAGACGCGGAACAGGCGGGTCGGAACGCCGGCGATGCGGCCTTCCTTGACGCTCATGTGCGGCATCGCGGCGGCGGAGAGGTCGATGCCCTCGACCAGCGGTTCCAGCACCTTGCGGGCGTTCGGGCCCTGCACCGCGATCACCGCCCACTGTTCGGTGGTCGAGGTCAGCCAGACGTCGAGGTCCGGCCACTCGGTCTGGAGGTAGTCCTCCATCATGTTGAGCACGCGGGGGGCGCCGCCGGTGGTCGTGGTGACGTGGAAGCGATCCTCGCTCATGCGGCCGACGACGCCGTCGTCGGTGACGAAGCCGTCCTCGCGCAGCATGATGCCGTAGCGCAGCCGGCCCGGGGCGAGCTTCGACCAGGGATTGACGTACATGCGATTGAGGAACTCGGCCGCGTCCGGGCCGACGACCTCGATCTTGCCGAGCGTCGAGGCGTCGAAGATGCCGACGCTCTCCCGCACCGCCCGGCATTCGCGGGCCACCGCCGCGTGCATGTCCTCCCCGGCCTTCGGGAAGTAATGGGCGCGCTTCCACAGCGCGACGTCCTCGAAGGCCGCGCCCATTTCCTCGGCCCAGCCGTGGATCGGGGTGCGGCGGACCGGATCGAACAGCGGCCCGCGCGAAGCGCCGGCGAAGATGCCGAATGTGGTCGGCGTGTAGGGCTGGCGGAAGGTGGTGAGGCCGATCTCGGTCACCGGCTTCTTCAGGGCCTCCGACACGATGCCGAGGGCGTTCATGTTGGAGGTCTTGCCCTGGTCGGTCGCCATGCCGGTGGTGGTGTAGCGCTTGATGTGCTCGATCGATTGGAAGCCCTCGCGCGTCGCCAGCTTGATGTCCTTGGCGGTGACGTCGTTCTGCCAGTCGACGAAGGCCTTGGCGAAGGCGGGATTGCGGTTGTGCGGCGCTGCGCCGATGAAGCCGTCGTGGCCGGCGTCCACCGCCTGCACCGAAGCGGAGCGGGACGGCGCCGAGGCGGCGCCGGCGTCGCGAGCCGCCGCGGCGCCCTTGGCGAAGCCGTCGGCGAGCACCTGATCGAGCGCGTAGACGCCGCGGCAGGCGCCGGCGGAGCGTTCCCGCTCGACCGAGGCCTCGGGCAGGTAGGCGCCGAGTTCGGCGTTCCAGCCGAGCTTGCCGCGCGACTGCGAGAAGAGGTGGACGGAGGGCGTGAAGCCGCCGGACATCAGCAAGAGGTCGCAGGGCACCACCTCGGTGGAGCCGGCGGTGCCGTCGGCCCGCAGCCGGGCGAGATGGGCCTCGCGCACCCGCAACCGGCCGCGGCTACCGGTGACGGTGGTGCCAGGGCGCACGTCGATGCCGGCGCTCTTGGCCATCGTCGGCCAGGGTCCGTTCGCCTCGGCGCGCAGATCGGCGATGGCGGCGATCTCGACGCCGGCGGCCTTCAGGTCGAGGGCGACGCGGTAGGCGGCGTCGGAGGCGGTGAAGATCACCGCGCGCTTGCCCGGCTGGACGCCGTAGCGGTTGGCGTAGGTGCGGGCGGCTTCGGCCAGCATCACGCCGGGGCGGTCGTTGTCGGGGAAGACGATCGGGCGTTCGTGGGCGCCGGCGGCGATCACCACTTCCTTGGCACGCACCTGCCAGAGCCGCTCGCGCGGCAGCCACGGATCGGGCGCGCCGAGGTGGTCGGTGACGCGCTCGACGAGGCCGATGTGGTTGTGCGGGTAGTAGCCGAAGGCGGTGGTGCGCGAGAGCAGCGTGACGTTGGCCCGGCCCGTCAGTTCGGCGATGGCCTTCGCCACCCAGTCGGTGGCGGAAACGCCCTCGATCGTCGCCTGGCGCTCCGACAGCAGCGAGCCGCCGAATTCGGCCTGCTCATCGCAGAGGATGACGCGAACGCCGGTCTCGGCGGCGGCGAGGGCGGCGGCGAGGCCGGCGGGGCCGGAGCCGACGACGAGCACTTCGCAGTGGACGTGGGTCTGGGTGTAGCGGTCGGCGTCCGGCGTCAGCGGCGCGCGGCCGAGGCCGGCGGCGGCGCGGATCTTCGGCTCGTAGAAATGGTCCCACGCCTTCCGCGGCCACATGAAGGTCTTGTAGTAGAAGCCGGCCGGCAGCATCGGCGCGACGAGGTCGTTGACCGCGCCGACGTCGAAGTCGAGCGAGGGCCAGCGGTTCTGGCTCTCGGCGACGAGGCCTTCGTAGAGCTCCACCTGGGTGGCGCGCAGGTTCGGCGTGTAGTGGGCGTCGTCACGGCCGACGCCGACGAGGGCGTTCGGCTCGTCCGAGCCCGCCGACAGGAAGCCGCGCGGCCGGTGATACTTGAAGGAGCGGGCGATCAGATGGTCGCCGTCGGCGAGGAGCGCCGAGGCGAGCGTGTCGCCGGCGAAGCCCTGGCGGGCGCGGCCGTCGAAGGTGAAGCGGACCGGGCGGGTGCGGTCGATGCGGCCGCCGGAGGGAAGGCGGAAGGCGCCGGTCATCGGGAGGTCTCCTCGTCGCCGGGCGCCGCCGGGCGGGGCGTGCCGGTCTCGTAGGTGGCGGCGAAGAAATCGGTGGTGGTGTCGCGCAGGGCGTTGAAGAAGCGGCCGCAGCCGTGGACGTGGCGCCAGCGCTCGGCGTGCAGGCCGCGCGGATTGGTCCGCTGGTAGAGGAATTCGCCCCATTCGTCGTCGGAAAGGGCGGAGGGGTCGGCGGGCCGGGCGACGTGGGCCTCGCCGCCGTAGCGGAATTCGAGCTCGGGGCGCTCGCCGCAATAGGGGCAGGTGATGATCAGCATGGGTCTCGCCTCAGTGCGCCACGGCCGCCGCCGCCGCCTCGTCGATGAGGAAGCCGTCGCGGAAGCGCTCGATGGTGAAGGGGGCGTTGATCGGGTGCGGCTCGTTCTTCGCGATGGTGTGGGCGAAGACGTGGCCGGAACCGGGGGTCGCCTTGAAGCCGCCGGTGCCCCAGCCGCAGTTGACGAAGAGGCCGGGAACCGGCGTCTTCGCGATTATCGGCGAGCGGTCCGGCGTCACGTCGACGATGCCGCCCCAGTTGCGCAGCATGCGCATGCGCCGGAACATCGGGAACAGCTCGCAGATGGCGTCGAGCGTGTGCGTCGTGATGTGGAGGGCGCCGCGCTGGGTGTAGCTCGTATAGGCGTCGGTGCCGGCGCCGATGACGAGTTCGCCCTTGTCGGACTGCGAGATGTAGGCGTGGATGGTGTTGGACATCACCACGCAGGGGAAGGCCGGCTTGACCGGCTCGGAGACGAGGGCCTGCAGCGGATAGCTCTCGAGCGGCATCCTGAGGCCGGCCATCGCCATCACCACCGAGGTGTTGCCGGCGGCGACGACGCCGACCTTCTTCGCGCCGATGAAGCCCTTCGAGGTCTCGACGCCGGTGACGGCGCCGTCGGGGCCGCGGCGGATGCCGGTGACGGCGCAGTTCTGGATGATGTCGACGCCGCGGGCGTCGGCGCCGCGGGCGTAGCCCCAGGCGACGGCGTCGTGGCGGGCGGTGCCGGCGCGGCGCTGCAGGGCGCCGCCGAGCACCGGGTAGCGCATGGTCGAGGCGTCGATGTTGAGCGGCGGGCAGAATTCCTTGCACTCTTCCGCCGAGAGCCACTCGTTGTCGACGCCGTTGAGGCGGTTGGCGTGGACGTGGCGCTTGAAGCTCTGGATGTCGTGGATGTTGTGCGCCAGCATCAGCACGCCGCGCTGGGAGAACATCACGTTGTAGTTGAGCTCCTGCGACAGCCCTTCCCAGAGCTTGACCGCGTGGTCGTAGAGCCCGGCGCTCTCGTCGAACAGGTAGTTCGAGCGCACGATCGTTGTGTTGCGGCCGGTGTTGCCGCCGCCGAGCCAGCCCTTTTCCAGCACCGCGACGTTGGTGATGCCGTGGACGGTGGCGAGATAGTAGGCGGTGGCGAGGCCGTGGCCGCCGGCGCCGACGATGACGACGTCGTAGGCCGCCTTCGGCTCGGGCGAGCGCCATTGCGGCTTCCAGCCCTGATGGCCGCCGAGGGCGCGCTTGAAAAGTTCCAGACCTGAGAATTTCTGCATCGTCCGCCCTCGATCGTCCGCCCTCGGGCCGCGCCGTATTCGGGAGAATGGGGAGCATCGCAGGACGGCCCCGGCGCCGCGCGCCGGATTTCGGCCGCGCGGTTGAACGGATGCGACATGGCGGCGAAGCGGCGGGAGGCCGCGGGCCTCGCGACCGGCTCAGGCTCCGGCGAGCGCCACGCCCTTGACCTGGGCGAAGACGGCCATGCCCTCGTGAAGGCCGAGTTCTCGCGCGGAGCGCCGGGTGACGCGGGCGAGCAGAGTCGCGCCGGCCCCGTCGGCGCCGAGGCCGAGCACGGCGACGACCTCGTGGTCGCCGGCCGGGGACACCGAGGAGATCTTCGCCGGCAGCACGTTGAGGACGGTGGTCGACGCCGGCGCCACCGTCGACAGGGCAACGTCGCCGGCGGTCACGGTGAGGCGGCGGCGGCGGCCGGTCGCCTGCGGTCCCGACGGCAGCAGGAAGCGCCCGCCGGGGACCTCCAGCACCGCGAGGCCGTCGGCGGCGTCGTAGCCGGCGACCACGGCGTCGAGGGTGACGGCGGCGTCGCGGCCGGCGGCGAGCGGCAGGGCGGGATCGGCCTGGAGGCGCGCGAGTGGCCCGCTCGCCGTCACCCGGCCCTCGTCCATCAGCAGGAGATGGTCGGCGAGGCGCTCCACCTCGGCGCGGTCGTGGCTGACGTAGACCACCGGCAGCGACAGCGCGTCGTGCAGCCGTTCGAGGAACGGCAGGATCTCGGCGCGGGCGCGGGCGTCGAGGGCGGAGAGCGGCTCGTCCATCAGCAGCAGCCGCGGCTGCGACAGCAGCGCCCGGCCGATGGCGACGCGCTGGCGCTCACCGCCGGAAAGGTTCGCGGGCGAACGATCGAGCAGCCGGGCGATGCCGAGAAGGTCGACGACCGCGTCGAAGTCGATCGCGTCGGCCGGCGCCCGCGGCCGCCGACCCCGCGTCGCATAGAGGAGGTTGCCGGTGACGGAAAGGTGGGGAAAGAGGCTCGCCTCCTGGAACACGTAGCCGATCGGTCGGGTATGGGCCGGGCGGAAGGAGGCCCCGTCCTGCCAGACCTCGTCGCCGACCGTGCAGTGGCCGCGCGCGAAGCGGGCGAGGCCGGCGAGCGCGCGCAGCACCGTGGTCTTGCCGCAGCCGGAGGGCCCGAACAGGCAGGTGACGCCGGCGCCCGGGGCCTCGAAGGCGACGTCGAGGGTGAAGGCGCCGACGCGCCCGGCGAAGGCGGCGCGGAGGACGGGAAGCGTGTCGCTCACGTGCCGGACCTCGCGAGGCGCTTTTCAAACAGCATCATGGCGAGGATCACGACGAAGGCGAAGACCACCATGCCGGCGGCGATGATGCTCGCCTCGGTCCAGCGCGACGTCTCGACATAGTCATAGATCGCGACGGAAAGCACCTTGGTCTTGCCGGGGATCGAGCCGCCGATCATCAGCACGATGCCGAATTCGCCGACGGTGTGGGCGAAGCCGAGCACGGCGGCGGTGAGGAAGCCGGGGCGGGCCAGCGGTACCGCCACGGTCCAGAAGGCGCGCAGCGGCGAGGCGCGCAGCGTCGCGGCGACTTCCATCGGCCTCTCGCCCATGGCGAGGAAGGCGTTGCGGATCGGCTGGACCACGAAGGGCAGCGAATAGATCACCGAGCCGATGACGAGGCCGGTGAAGGTGAAGGCGAGCGTGCGCCCGCCCCACAGCGAGGCGAGCGCCCCGCCCGGCCCGGAGGGGCCGAGCAGCACGAGGAGATAGAAACCGATCACCGTCGGCGGCAGCACCAGCGGCAGGGCGACCACCGCGGCGACCGCCTCCTTCCAGCGCCCCCGCGAGCGGGCGAGCCACCAGGCGAGCGGCGTGCCGACGACCAGCAGGATCGCCGTGGTCAGCGCCGCGAGTTCGAGGGTGAGGCGGACGGCGACGAAGACGTCGGCCGAAAGGCCCGCGACCACCTCAGCCTCCCCCGGCCGCGGCGTAGCCGAACCGCTCGAGGATGGCGGCGGCCTCCGGACCCTTCAGGAATTCGGCGAAGGCCGCGGCGACCCTCGGATCGGCGGCACTCTTCAGCACGACCGCGTCCTGGCGGATCGGGGCGTGGAGGTGCTGCGGCACGATCCAGGCCGATCCGTCGTCCCGGCCGATCACCTGCGAGAGGGCGACGAAGCCGACCTCGGCGTTGCCGGTGTCGACGAACTGGAAGGCCTGGGCGACATTGGCGCCCTCGACGATCTTCGGCTGCAGCGCCTCGTGGACGCCGAGCGCCTTCATCGTCTCGACGGCGGCGGCGCCATAGGGCGCGGCGGCGGGGTTGCAGATCGCGATCCGGTCGAAGTCGGCGGCCTTGAGGGCGGCCTCGCCATCGGCCATGCCGGCCTCCCTGCTCCACAGCACCAGCCTGCCGACGGCATAGGTGAAGCGGCTGCCCTCGACGCCGAGACCGTCGGCGAGGATCTGCCCGGGCCGGGCGGTGTCGGCGGCGAGGAAGACGTCGAAGGGGGCGCCCTGGGTGATCTGGGCGTAGAGCTGGCCGGTCGACCCGAAGCTCAGGACGGCCTCGTCGCCGGTCTTCTCCGCGAAGGCCGCGGCGATCTCGGTGGCGGCCTCGGTGACGTTGGCGGCGACGGCGACGTGGATCGTTCCGGCGAAGGCCGGGGCGGCGAGGACCGGACCGGCGAGGAGGGCGAGGACGACGGCGAGGCTCTTCGAGGGGACCATGGTCGGGCTCCGGAGGCGGGCGAGGCTCGGCGCGGTCAGTCGATCGCGAGCAGCACGTGGGCGGCGTCGACGAGGGCGAAGGCGGGCAGTCCGGCGGCGAGGCCGAGCGCGTCGGCGCTGGCTGCGGTGACGGTCGCGGCGAGGGTGCGGCCGCCGCCGACGTCGAGCACGACTTCGGCGCTCACCGGCGTCTTCTCGCAGCGCAGGACGGTGCCCTTCAGGCAATTGCGCGCCGAGGTGAGCGGCGGCCGCTCGCCGGTCGCGACCATCACGAAGGGCGCCTTGATCAGCACGATCGCCTCGCGTCCCGGCACGAGGCCGAGCTCTCGCACGCTGGCGTTGGTGACGAGGGCGTGGATTTCGGCCTCGCCCACCGCCACCGACACCTCGGCGGCGATGGCGTCGGCGACGATGCGGGTGACGGTGCCGCGAAGGGCGTTGCGGGCGCTGGTCTTCATCAGGAATCCGGAGAGCACCTGTTCGGGGCGAAGGCCGGTGCCGGCGAGCGCCGGTTCGAGGGCGCGAAGGCTGCGCTCGAGCTCGGCCTCGAGGCGGCGGAAGGCCTCGACGAGGCGCAGCCCGGTCTCGGTGAGGACCGCTCCGCCGCCGGAGCGGCCGCCGGCGCGGGTCTCGAGCAGCGGCCGGCCGAGGAGATTGGCCATGGCGTCGATCCCGTCCCAGGCGGCCTTGTAGGTGAGGCCGACGGCGCGGGCGCCGCCGGAGATGCTGCCGGCGCGCGCCACCGCCTCGAGCAGGCGGATGCGCTCGCGGCCGACGGCGGGCAGGTTGTCGCCGCGCAGACTGACGAGGGCCTCGATGGTCACGGCGGCGCGCTCCCTGGTCGAACGACATGACGGTCGTCATGTAGCAGGACTATACGACCCTTGCAAAGCGGGATCTGCGATCAACCGTTCCCCGGCACGGCGAAGTGGCCGGCCGGCGGGTCGGCGGGGCGCGGCAGGTCGATCACGAGATTGAAGCGGGGCACGTCGCCCCATTCCCGGCGCATCGTCACCCGGACCTCCCCGAGGTCGCGCTCGATCGGATCGAGACGGTCGATGGCGCGCGGGATGCCGGAAGGCAGCGGGACGTCCATCAGGTCGAACAGGTCGGAGACGACGGCAACCGCCCGCGTCTTCGTCGCCGCGGCGGTGTCGCGATCCTCGATGGCGATCTTCAGCCGCAGCCGGGCGAGACGACCGTCGGCGTCGCCGTGGACGGCGAGAAAGAGCGTGCTCGGCCGCGGCTGCGGCGGGGGCTCGACCTCGGTGACCTCGCCGTCCTCCGACACGGCCAGCACCGGCGCCTCGACGGGCGGCGCCGGCTTGCGCGGACCGATCTCGACGAGGTCGGAGACGCAGAGGCCGGCCCGGCTCGCCAGCGGTCCGCCACCGAACGGCCCCATCGGCAGGCCGCGCTCCGACAGCGCGGCGCAGAAGGCGGCCGGATCGACGGTGACGAGGCGGTGGAACCGCGAGGCCGGCGCACTCGGCGGACGGCCGAGAAGTTCCGCGGCGAGGTCCGGGTCGAGCGCGGCGAGCGGATCGGGCGGTGCCGGGCCGGGCGAAGGCCTCGTCCCGCCCGTCTCGGCTTGCGAACCGCGGGGCACCAGCGCGGCGATCCGCGCCCCGGCCGCCCGGGCCTCCTCGCGCAGCGCGGCCATGTCGAGGTCGAGCGGCACCGCGAGCGTCGCCACCGCGGCCGCGGCGAGGGCGGCAACGGCGAGGAACTGGACGTGGACGGGCGGCGGCTTCACGGAATCGGCGGTCCGGCGGGGCGGCAACGGGAACGGTTCGGGCGACCTTGCCACGAAAGCGGGGCGGAAGGCGCGGTCATCGCACGCCGGCGACGGCGCCGCCCGCCCATTTTGCCGGCAGATCACGACCATCCTGCCCGCTCGCGCGGCACGGGGCGGGCGGTACCGCAAAAATTCGGCAATCCCGGGGCTCGTCTCAAAAAACCGTGACGCGCGGGGCGCGAAGTTGTGTTAAGGGAAAAAGCGGAGCGGTTCTTCATGACGATCGATCTGATCCCAGTCCGGCGCTGCGGCGACGACAGGGCCTGACGGACAGATGGCATCTGGGCGAGCTCTACGGCACTGGCGCCTGCCTCCATTTCTCCGGTGGATGCGGGCGTGGCTTCAGGATGGCGGAGACGAGACATCAGAATGGGTAAGGGTAAGGACTTCCGCCCGCCGCGGCGGCGCGGCGGCTTCGACGACGACATGCCGTCTCCTTTCGAGACGCGCAGCGAGAGGCCGCAGCGCTCCTTCGGCGGCCCCTCCTTCGATCAGGGGCCCGCGGCGGGTCCGGTGGTCGAAGCCAAGGTTTCCTGGTTCAACCCCGAAAAGGGCTTCGGTTTCACCTCGCTCTCCGACGGGTCTGGTGACGCCTTCCTCCACATCGGCGCGCTCCAGTCCGTGGGTCGCGACTCGGTGCCGCCGGGCACCACCCTCAAGGTCCAGGTCGCCCAGGGCGCCAAGGGCAAGCAGGTCGTGCGCATCGTCGACGTCGACGAGAGCACCGCCGAGGCGCCCCGTCCGCCCCGTTCCGGCGGCTTCGGCGACCGTCCCCCGCGCGCTCCCGGCGGCTTCGGCGGTGGCGGCGGCTTCGGCGGCGGTGGTGGTGGCTTCGGCGGCGGTGCCCGCCCGCCGCGCCGCACCGTCGACATGTCCTCGGCGATCCCGCTCGACGGCACGGTCAAGTGGTTCAACCCCGACAAGGGCTTCGGCTTCGTCGCGGGTGAGGACGGCGGCAAGGACGTCTTCGTCCACATCTCCGTTCTCCAGGCCGCCGGCCTCGCCCATCTGTTCGACGGCCAGCGCGTGTCGATGAAGATCGTCGAGACGCCGAAAGGCCGCGAGGCGGTCTCGATCGAGGTCGAGGACTGAGTGTCGACAGGACGAGCCTGACCGACCGGCGCCCCTTGGGCACCGGAGCGGACGGCTCGCGCCGACGACCGGCATGATCCGGACGGCCGGCGACCCTCGGGGTCGCCGGCCGTTCGCTTTTCGAGGGCCTCGCAGGTCGCCGAGCGAGGCCGTCCGATCGGGCCAGCCGCTGACGCGGGCTTCTCCGGATGAGGCCGTGACGCGGACGTCTCGGGAGCCGGCCGGTTGGACCGCTTCATTGGCTCTCCCGTATCCCGCCCACCGAGGGGCCGCCTCCGGCACCATTGAGTGCAACGAGGGACATCACCGCCCTGCCCGGCGGCCGAAGGTTCGCGCCAAGGGAAGTTTGGTGAAGCAGCCTCGCTCCCGCCGACGCGCCCCCGCCTCGGCGGGAGGTGGCGTGCCCCGGCCCATTCCGCCCCGTCGTCGGCTCTGCGGCCCGCTCGCCCCGTCCAGTCCTTCGCGGTTCTCACCGTCCCAGTCGCGCCGGCCTCCGGTCTTTCCCCGTTCATGCCGACCCGCCCGCCCCGCTCAGCCGATGTCCTCCTCGCGCAGCATGACGTGGCGAATGGCGCGGCGATGATGGGTGTAGGCGACGTGGAGGACGCCGTCGGCGTCCTCGAGGATGCTCGGGTAGGAGAATTCGCGGTTGAGGCCGTCGGCGGAGTTGTTGGAAAGGCAATAGCCCTCGCCGGTGGCGAGGTCGCGCCGGCGCGGCCATGTCCGCCCGCCGTCCTCGGACAGGGCGATCGACAGCGGTGCCCGCGGCGTTCCCCAGATCGCCGCCCTGCCGCTGCCGGCCTCCGCCTCGGCGGCGCGGTCGGTTCCGCGTCCGCCGTCGTCCTCGATCTCGTCGTAGAGCGAGGCCCGCACCGCCGTCGCCGCCGTCGCCGCCGCGTGGTTGTAGACCATGGCGAGACGGCCGCTGGCGAGCTTCGTCATCTGGATCGACGAGTTGTTGTTCGGCAGTGAGCCGGGCGCCGGCCGGCTCCAGGTTTCGCCGCCGTCGGCGGAGCGGGCGAAATGAACGGCGTCGGCGTAGCGCGATCGGAAGGCGGCGAGCAACTCGCCGCCGAGATCGACGATGTTCATGTGGACGCAGCCGGTGCTGCCCGGCACCGCGACCTCGCCCCAGGACGCGCCGCCGTCGCGCGAGACCAGCACCGCGCTGTCGTCGGCGTCGCCGCGCCAGACCGCGCCGGGCAGCGCCCGGCAGCGAAACACCGGCAGCAGCAGGGTTCCCTCCGCCGTCGTCGCGACCGGCTGGCGGACGAAGGTGCCCGGCACGTCGAGGAAGGTCTCGGCGGGCCCGAAGCTGGCGCCGCCGTCGGTCGAAACGCGGCGGCGGACGAAGGCGGTGTTCTGGTGGCCGGCGCGCTGGGCGGTGTGCAGCAGCCAGACGGCACCGTCCGGGGCCGTGAACAGCAGCGGGTTCTGCTCCGAGCGATCGGGATCGTCCGACAGCCGTTCCGCCGGCGTCCAGCACCCGGCGGTGCGGTCGAAGCGCGAGAGCAGGATCGAGATGTCGCGCGATCCTTCCATGGTGCCGCCGAACCAGACGCAGCACAGCGTGCCGTCCGGCAGCAGGGCGAGATTGGCGGCGTGGTTCTGCACCGCCGGCGAGGGCAGGAAGGCGGAGGCGAGGCCGTCGCCGCCCCGCCGCAGCCGTCCGTCCATCTCGATCGCATCCCCCGTCATCGCCGCCTCCCGGTCTGGTTCGCTCGGAATTTGTAAAGTAGTTTTCGGAGCGGCGTAAGCCCCCTCCCCATGACGGACCTTTCGACCACGTCCGGCCTTGCAATTCCCTGTTTCCAAGATCGCTTCTGTTTGGATACGCGCGGCTGGCCCAGCCGATATTTGTCAATTCGTAGACCGCGGCCGTAATCCGGTCTCCGCACGCCCCCTCCACCCGCCGGCGCGCCGCGTTGCGCCTCTCGCGGCTTTGGCCTATGGATTCGCGGCGGCCGTCTTTGCACGACCGGGGTGGCGTGCGGCCGTCCCGTCCGCGTTCGCCGGCCCCTTGTCCGGCGACCCCTTTCCGGCGACAGGTCCCTGCGAGGCGATCCGACGTGTCCTTTGCGTACCTGCTGCGTATCTGGCAGATCATCGACCCGCACACCCGCGCCGTCCGCCGCGGGCGGGCCGCCGGCAAGGCCCGCAACTGGCCCCAGGCCGCCCTCGCCTACGAGCAGGCCCTGAAGATCCGGCCCGGCGCCTACCGGGTCTGGGTGCAGCTCGGCCACGCCCTCAAGGAGCAGGGACTGGTGCTGCGGGCGGAGGACGCCTATCGCCGCGCGATCGACCTCGCCGCAAAGGAACCCGACCCGCATCTCCATCTCGGCCACGCCCTCAAGCTGCAGGGCCGGCTCGACGAGGCGGTCGCCGCCTACGAGGAGGCCTGCAAGGTCGGCGGCGACAGCCAGCCGGCCTGGCACGCCCGCCGCGAGCTGGAGGCGATCGCCGCCCGCCCCGCCGCCGCCCGCGCCTTCCGCCAGGTGGACGCTGGCGCGAGAGCCGACCTCGAGCCGTCGGCACCGGCGGCCTATCTTCCGGTCCCGCGCGACTTCGGCGGCGAGGCGAGCGTGCGGCTGTGCGGCCGCCCCCTCGCCCGGCC